>JAAEOH010000236.1 GCA_024244645.1 Hyphomicrobiales bacterium | reverse complement strand
GTTGAGATGCTGTTTGCCCATCTCAAACGCATCATGAAGCTCGACCGACTGCGCCTGAGGGGACCAAACGGAGCCAAAGACGAGTTCCATCTCGCAGCAACAGCCCAAAACCTCCGCAAACTCGCAAAACTCATCCCACAAACAGCGTGAAAACCGGCCACGAAGTCGTTCGACCTTGTTCCAAACATCACAAAATCAGCGACTTTTTCATCAAAATCGGCTCAGAGCCGTCGTTCGCTGCGGTGCGTTCGAATGGCCGCATGGGGCTGGAGGCGGGCGAGAATTGAATGTCCGGCTTTGTGCTCCAAAGAAAAGACATTTGTGGCAAAGCGTGCGCGATTACCTCTATCAGATCGGTATGGCGAGCGAGTGTCGGTCTCGGTGGTTGCGAGCCCATGATTTGTACCTATCGGCGATCGAGGCGCAGCCGTGAATGTGGCTGCCAGCAATTCAAGCCAAACCTGAAATCACATGTGCTTCCCACGCCATCATCATGTCCCGGCGTTGATCCAGCAGATCACTGCGATGATAGGCCGCTTCCGTGGCATTTTTGATTGTGTGTGCGAGGGCTCGCTCTGCCAATTCGCGTGGATAACCGTTTTCAGTGGCCCAATCACTTAAGGAGGATCGGAACCCGTGTGCGGTGGCAATTCGGCCAAGGATATCACTTTGCACCTTCCAGTTGCGGAGCAGCTTGGTCAATGTCATGTCGCTGAGCATTGTCCCATTGCGCGAAGAAAAGACTAGGGAGCTTGCATCGTGTAAAGGCACACGCTCTGAAATGATTTCGATGCATCTCGGTGTTAACGGAACGCGGTGCACGACACCGGCTTTCATCCGATTTGCAGGAATGGTCCAAATAGCGGTATCCGGATCGATTTCCGACCAGTCCATGCCTCTGATCTCGCCGGACCGTGTTGCTGTCAAAATCAACAGTTCAAGCACTGCTTTTCCAAGCGACTGTTGTCCATTTCGGAATCGATCGCGAATCAAACCAGGAATATCACGCCATGGTGCGGCCGGATGATGAACAACTCGCAATTGTTTGCCTGGTTGCCGAGGCAGAAGCTGAGTGATTGTTGCCACGGGGCTTGCCATGATGAAGTCCTGCGCAGCACACCATTTCATGATCGTATCGCAACGCTGACGAATCCGAGAGGCGGTTTCCGGCTTCGATAGCCAGATCGGCCGTAACGTGTCGGCGAAAGCACGGGCTTTCAGTTCATTGACGGGTCTATTTCCGATGGCTGGAAACACGTAAGTCTCAAGTGTAGTTATCCATTGATTGGAGTGTTTCCTATTGCGAAATCCGTCTTTGATCTGTGCATGAACGGTTCGTGCTGCGAACTCGAAAGTCGGCATACTGCGAACCAGTCTTTCAGATTCCTCCGCGAGTCTGCGTTCCTCGATTGGGTCAATCTTGCGGCTAATCAGCTCCCGTGCTTCTAGCGCTGCTCTTCGTACCTCTGCAATGCCAGTCTCTGGATACGAACCCAAACCCATATCGCGGCGTTTGCTCGTGAGTGGTGACACAAATCTCAGAATCCACTTGCCACGCCCTTTCGAAGCTGACGCGAAGAGATACAACCCCTGTACCGTGCCGTCCGCGACAGCTTTATCCCCAGGCCTGACGTTTCGTGCTCTGGCATCACTGAGTCTGGGCATCGATACCTCCTATCCAGCCCCACATTCAGCCCATCATTTTTTTCGAGATGCAATGAGACAATATGAGACCGATAAAGATCTCTATCAAGCGTATTTCTTTGTATATATAACCAATTATCAGAAAATCTGCAACGAGGTGATATCTCATGAGAAGCTTTACTGGCGGACTTCCTCTCCGCCATTTTTCAGTTGCCACGCGGCGGCCTGCCCATCACAATCCCTATAGGTCAGCCGGTACGGTTCTGATTATCCGGAACACTGAGCCTGCACATGTCACGGCAATGATCCGCTGATCCATTGAGGTGGCGACTATGAAACTGGAACCCGCATACCAGTCTGCGACGGAGCTTTGCTCTGCTCTTGCGGCCGGCACCATTTCAAGTGTTGAGCTGCTTGAACATTATCGTGCCCGCTACGAGCGGCTCAACCGGCCGGTTAATGCAATCATTGCCACCGATTTCGAAGTTGCGGGAAAACGCGCGCGCGCCTGCGATGAAGCGCTTGCGCGGGGCAAAAAGATCGGCCCGCTGCACGGCTTGCCGATGACCATCAAGGACAGCTTCGAAGTGGTGGGTATGCCGACAACGTCGGGCGCCCGCGAGCTTGTCGAATACATGCCGACGGCCAACGCAGTGGCGGTGCAACGGCTGGTCGATGCCGGTGCCGTTGTCTTCGGGAAAACCAATCTGCCGCGTTTTGCCACCGGTTTCGAGAGCTACAACGATGTTCACGGCACGACGAACAATCCGTGGGACCTGGCGCGAACCTGCGGCGGCTCCAGCGGCGGACCAGCCGCGGCGGTGGCTGCGGGTCTGACTGGATTGGATATTGGCAGCGATATCGGCGGCTCGGTGCGGGTGCCGGCCCATTTTTGCGGCCTTTATGCCCACAAGCCCAGTTTGGGCATCGTTCCGCTCAGGGGCCACATTCCCGGGCCGCCCGGCACGCTGGCACTAGCCGATATGGTCGTTGCAGGTCCGCTTGCACGCGGGGCCGACGATTTGTCCCTGGTGCTGGGGGTTCTCGCAGGACCCGATATTCCCGATGCCGGCGGCTGGGAACTGTCGTTGCCGCCCGCCCGCCACGGGAGCCTGAAGGATTTCCGGGTGGCGGCCTGGCTTGATGACGCAACCGGTCCCGTTGACGGCGAAGTATTGCAAAGGCTTGAGGCGGCGGTCGCGTTGCTAGAACAAGCCGGTGTTACTGTCGATCGCAAAGCGCGTCCGGATATTGACATGAAAGCGGCTTTCGCGGCCTATCTTTCGATGCTCAGCGCGTTGCTCGGCACCGGCCTTTCGGAGGCGGAATTTGTACAGATGATTGATGCGCAGGGTGATATAGCCCCAGAGGACATGAGCATAGCATCGGTCTGGCGGCGCGGTCTGGTGCTCAGGCATCGCGACTGGCTGTCAGCGCGTGAACTGCGTGCCCAGGTTCGCCAGGCCTGGTCGGATTTCTTCCGACGCTACGACGTGTTGCTGTCGCCGCCGATGGGAACGGTTGCGTTTCCACATGATCAGGGGCCGGATTTCACCACCCAGTCGATCAAAATCAACGGAGAGCGGCGCCCCTATCTGGAACAATTGTTCTGGCCGGCCTTGTGCAATTTCGGTTTCCTGCCGGCAGCTGTCTCCCCGGTCGGGCGGGCGCAAAACGGTCTTCCGGTCGGCATTCAGATCGTCGCCGACTACCTCGACGATTTCACCGCGATCGAATTCTCGCGGCTTACCCAGAACATCTGGGGCGGTTTCGTGCCGCCGCCGGAGATGGTGTGAACCGATCAGTGCATGTGTAACCGTCCGGGCAGGCAACCAAGTCGCGGCTGATATGTATTTGTAGTATACTGTCACCAACTGACTTTTTGTCCAAACAAATAACAGGTGGCGATGCATGTCGGAAGTCCTCGTCGGCATAGTACTTAACGGAATACAGCATATCGTCACGATTGGTGTGGGTCTGATGGCTGTTTTTCTTGGATATCGGCTGTTTATTGAGCTTCCGCTCAGACGTGAAGGCGAAAGCAAGCTCGACCTGCCGGGCGGCGTGTCGATCATGCTGTCGCGCATCGGGCCGGGCATCTTCTTCGCGCTGTTCGGTGCCGGTATGATCATCTACTCGATCATGAAGCCGATCGAGATCACCGATATTGCCGAACAGGTGGCGACCGCCGAGGGTGCGACCACGGTCAAGCGCAGCCGGACCCTGACCGGGCTCGGTCAGCAGGAAGCCGGCAGCGTCGTCAAAACAACGGCCGCGACGATTGACCGGACGAGCGTGATTGTCCGCCTCAACAGGATCGCCATCGAGGCAAAGGCAAACAAAAGCGGATCGGACCTGCTCGACATAACCATTGCAATCCGGGAAGCAAAGCTGGCGCTGGTGCGCGAGGTTTGGGAACCGCAATGGGGCGACTACGACCAATTTCACCGCTGGGTGACGGAACAATTCGAGCAGAACCCGCCGCCGGAGGGTCTGGAAGATGTTGCAACCTATTTTCAGCAGGGCAGGTGACGGTTTCACCGCCCGCGGCAGGCATGCGCTGAAGCGTGCGGCAATTGCCGCCTGTGCCGTTGTGGCACTTGTTCTGGTGGGCACCGCGAAAGCGGTGGCGCTTGAACTGCCGGTCTACGAGGACGGCGTTCTTGCCGAATGGCAGCAGCGTTATCCGCCGGGTATCCTGTCCAACTATGAAGAGGTGATCCTGCCACGGGTAGACCCGGACGAGCGGCGGTTCTTTGACGATGTCGTCTTCCAGTTTCCGCTCAATATCAAGGCGCGCGAACCCTTTGCCTTCGCCACGGACGGGCAGAACCGGGTGATCTATATGTCGATCCAGTCTCTCAAGTTCCTTGACGATCTGAGTATTGCGGACGCCTGGCTCAACCGTAACGGCTATTCTCAGGAGAGCCTCTACAATTACCTGACAATGCTGCGCAACTGGCAAGCACCGGAACCGCCGCCACCGGTTCTTTCGACCCTGTGTGTCCCGGAAAACGTGCTGGATGATCCTGATGTGGATTCGCTTTCGCAAAAGTCGTTTGCAACATCCATTGTCTTCATCATGTTGCACGAGCTGGGCCATGTCTATCTCGACCATGGCGGCTATGAAGGGGTGGATCCGTCCGTCGCGCGGCAGAACGAGAGCGATGCCGACGCCTATGCGCTGAAAATCCTTGCCCGGATCGGCGACGTGCCGCTCGGGGTCGTCAACATGTTCCTGACCATGGCCTATCTGCATGAGAGCCGGCAGGATTTTTCGTCCGATTCGCAACATGAATTGAGGCTTGCTGCGCGTACGCATCCGCTCTCCGCCGAACGCCTGCGGGATTTCGCCGATGCGCTTGAGGCAACGGCTGCGGATTATACAGGCGGCGGTCTGTCACGGGTCCAGATCATAGCAACGGCTGCTCAGATCCGGATCGTGGCGCAGAATTTTCTCGATATTCAGCAGCTCACAGCAATCCTCGGCCAGTCCATCAAACCGGACGATCTAGGTCCGGTACGGCCGGGCGAGAAGCTTGGTCGGCCCTGCAAACACAGACCTGCAGCTGACGTTGTGTTTTCCGGCAGTTTCCGGGGGATCATCGTCGTCAACAATGTCGAATTCGACCTCGACGCGGAAATGGCGCGCTCCGGCGACAATGTCCGTGGACGGTCCAATTACGGTCTCGGGGTCTCGGAATTCGAGGGTATCGTTGACGGGGACACGCTGCATTACCGGTGGCGGCTTGGGCGCGATGCGGGCCGGGGCCGGCTGATATTTGCCAATGGCGCCTATGAGGGCACCTGGGGCATCAACGACAGCGAATCCAATGGCGGTGCGATGCGGCTGTCGGCCAATTAGGACGGTCAAGGCACGTATTGCCAACAATGATGCAAGGGCCAGCGGTGGCTGTGGATCACTGCTGTTTTTTCGCAAACGTCTTGAAATCTTCGCACTTTCCTGTTGCCTTCATGAATTAGGGGCGGGGGAAATCCTTGATGGGAGGAAATGATGTTGACGCATTTCAAAGCGGCCGCTGCCGCGCTGATGATAGCTGTGATGGCTGCCGGAGCGGGTATTGCTGCCGACACGCGTCAGATCGAAACCTTCAACAATGCTGATTATTACGGCTTTGACCTGCGGGCGGAAAAGAACGTCACGCTCGATCGCTGCAAATCCATCTGCCTTGCTGACAGTGCCTGCCGTGCATTTACATACAATACCAGTGCGCAGTGGTGTTTTCTAAAATCGGATTTCAACCGCCTGGATGCGTTCGATGGTGCCGTTGCCGGCAAGGTCGTTACAACGACGTCCGCCCCGGATATCGGCGCGCCGCCGGATCTCGGATTTCTGGCGCGCGGGCTTTACGGAGAGGCGGCCAGGCTGAAAGCGGATCTTGCCGAGCGGCCGGGTGCGGATATCGGTCTGTTTGCCACAACGGCTGCCGGACGTAACGCGCTTTCGGCCGGTGACAGTGGAGCGGCGGTCAACCATTTCGGCCGGGCGCTGGCGATCGACCCGGATAATGCCGAGCTGTGGCTCGATCTTTCCTATGCAGCCATCAGTTTCCTCGCCAATTCCAACCCGAATGATTATCGGTTGCAGCGCACGGCAACGTCAGCCGCGCTCAATGGCTTCGAGGCTTCGCGCGATGCGCAGACCCGCGCCCAGGCGCTCGATCTGCTTGCCAAGGCACTGGAGCTGCGCCAGCAATACCGGTCCGCGCTGGAAGCCTATAAGGAAAGCCTTGCGCTGGTCGATTCGCCGCGGGTGCGCGCCGACTTTCAGCAATTGCGGACGACCAAGGGGTTTCGTGTTACCGAACACACGGTTGACGCCGACAGCGCCACCGCTCGGCTTTGCGTACAGTTTTCAGATCCGCTGGCGGTCAGCGGCGTGGACTATGCGTCCTATGTCACCATCGATGGGCGCACGGCGGATAATGTCGTCGCCAGCGGCCGGGAAATCTGTACCGACGGCTTGCGGCACGGAAAGAACTACCGCCTCAGCCTGAGGGCTGGCCTGCCGGCGGAGATCGGCGAGGTGCTCGAAGCGCCCGTCACCATCAACGCCTATATCCGCGATCGTACGCCGACGGTGCGGTTCGATGGTGATCGTTTTGTCCTGCCCGGCGCCGGTCGTAAGGGCGTTCCGGTGGTCAGCGTCAATGCCGATGCGGTCGAGATCGCGCTTTACCGGATCGGTAGCAGGTCGCTGGCCTCTGTCATGGCGCAATCGCAGTTTCTGAAGCAGCTCGACGCCTATGATGCGGACCGAATTCGCGATGATCTGGGCGAACTTGTCTGGCAGGGCCAGTTGCAGACCCAAAACACGCTCAACAAGGAAACCACCACAAGCTTTCCGGTCGACGAGGCGGTGCCGGAGCAAAAAGCCGGCGTTTATGTGATGACGGCCTGGGTCGCGGGCAAGCAGCCGGACACCTGGCGCAGCCGCGCGACACAATGGCTGGTGGTTTCGGATATCGGTCTTTCGACATTTACCGGCGAGGACGGCCTGAATGTCTTTGCCCGCTCATTGGATTCGGCAAAGCCGCTTTCCGGTATCAGCCTGACCCTTCTGGCACGCAACAACGAGGTGCTGGGACAGTCGAAAACGGACGAAAACGGCCGGGCGCATTTTGCCGCCGGACTGGTGCGCGGAAAGAACGGCCGCGAACCGACGGTTGTAACCGCGCAAAACGGCGACAGCGACTTTATTTTCCTCGATCTCTCACGGGCCGGATTTGACCTTTCGGACCGCGGCGTAACCGGACGTCCGGCGCCGGGGCCGCTTGATCTTTTCGCCTGGACGGATCGCGGCATCTACCGGACGGGAGAGACGTCGCATCTGGCGGCAATCATTCGCGACGACGAGGCGGTTGCCGTTGCCAATCTGCCGCTGACCTTCGTGGTGCTGCGGCCGGATGGCAAGGAAGAACAGCGGATCGTGCGCACCGGCGGGCCGATCGGCGGCTATGAGCTCGATCTGGACCTGCCGGCCAATGCGATGCACGGTTCGTGGACCGTCAGGGCCTTTGCGGATCCGAAATCCGCGCATCTGAGTGAAACACGGTTTCTGGTGGAGGATTTCCACCCGGACCGCATTGAATTCGATCTGGAACTGCCAAAAGCGCCGCTTGTCGCGGGCACGCCCGAGACGGCTGGAATCGATGGACGTTTTCTCTATGGCGCGCCGGCTGCAGGTCTTGCGCTGGAAGCCGAGCTCAAGCTGAAATCCGTGCGCGAGCGGGCAGACTATCCCGGCTATGTCTTTGGCCTGGCCGATGAGACAGCCGTCGAAACCCAAGTCGATATCGACAGCTCAGGTGACCTTGATGCTTCGGGCCGGGGAACGATCGGCATCGACCTTCGGGATCTTCCGGCGACGACACATCCGCTTGCGGCGGATCTGACCGTGCGAGTGCGTGAAGGTGGCGGCCGCGCCGTCGAGCGCAGCGGCACCATGGCTGTGCAGCCAACGGGCATGATGATCGGCATACGGCCTGGCTTTGAAGGCGGGCTGGTCGGCGAGAATTCGACAGCGGGTTTCAAGGTCATCGCCGCAGGGCCTGATGGCAACCGATTGTCCGAGGACGGGCTGAAATGGTCGCTCATTCGCATCGAGCGGGACTATCAGTGGTACCGCGAGGACAATTCCTGGCGCTACGAGCCGGTTGAATACACCAAGCAGGTCCGCGACGGTGTGGTGTCGGTGAGCGATATCTCCGCGGCTGAAATCAGTGTTGCGGTCGACTGGGGACGTTATCGGCTGAAAGTCGAATCCGCCGATCCAAGCGGCCCGGCAACGAGCTTCGATTTCGATGCCGGCTGGTATGTCAGCACGGCCTCGACCGAAACCCCCGACGGGCTTGAGGTGGCGCTCGACCGTGAGACCTATAATGCCGGCGATACTGCAAAGCTGCAGATATCGGCCCGCTTTGCAGGCGAAGCCCTGATTACCGTTTCGAGCGACCGACTGTTCGACGTGCTGACGGCGCAGGTGCCGGAGGGCGGGACCGTCGTCGATATTCCGGTAAAGGGCGACTGGGGCGCCGGGGCCTATGTCACGGCAACGCTGATCCGCCCCGGCAGCGATGCCGAAAGCCGGCTGCCGTCACGCGCCGTCGGTATCAAATGGCTGTCGATCAGCCCGAAAGACAGGGCGCTTGACGTGGCGCTGGAGGTGCCGGACAGGATTCAGCCCAATACGACGCTGGATATCCCGATTGCCGTGTCGGGTGCAGGTGCGCTGGAGGAAGCGCATGTCACGCTTGCCGCGGTCGATGTGGGTATCTTGAACCTGACGTCGTTTACGACACCCGATCCGGAAAACTGGTATTTCGGACAGCGGCGTATGGGCGTTGAAATCCGTGACCTTTACGGTCGCCTGATCGATGGCTCGCAAGGCATGACCGGACGGCTGCGCACCGGCGGCGACGGACCGCAAATGCAGCTCAAGGGAAGCCCGCCGCGCGAAAAGCTGGTGTCGCTCTATTCCGGCATTGTCCGGTTGGATGATGAAGGAAAGGCGGTCGTCTCCTTCGATATTCCGCAATTCAACGGCACATTGAAACTGATGGCCGTTGCCTGGACGCAAACAGGTGTCGGCAACGGCGACAAGGACATCATTGTCCGCGACCCGGTGGTTGTCACCGCCAGCCTGCCGAAGTTCCTGGCGCCGGAGGATGCGTCGCAAATGCGCTTCGACATCGCCAATACGGATGGCCCGGCCGGCACCTATGAAGTTGTGCTCGACACCGGGGCTGAAATCTCGATCGAAGATGCGGATTTTCCGGCAACGCTTCAACTCGAAAGGGGCAAGAGCGCGGTTCTTTCGGTCGGCATCAAGGCCATGCAGCCGGGGACAGCCGAAATCGCGCTGCGGCTCGCCGGTCCCGACGGAATCGCGGTCGAGAATACGCAGGCGCTGGTCATCCGACCGGCAACCCTTCCTGTAACGACCCGCTTTGAGCTGCCGCTTGCGGCCAATGGCGGATCCGCGGTCATAGACGGCGAGTTGCTGGCTGCGCATTATATCGGCGGCTCGAGCGTCAGCATCGACGTGTCCCGGTCGGATTTCGATGTGCCGGGTCTCCTTATGTCTCTCGACCGTTATCCCTATGGCTGCGCCGAACAGACGACCAGCCGGGCGCTGCCGCTGCTCTACCTGAGTGAGCTCGATGCGCCCGCCTCGCTGCTGGAGGATCCTGATTTGCGCGACCGGGTGCAAAAGGCGGTTGCCCGCGTGCTTTCCTATCAGTCTGCGCAGGGCAGTTTCGGCCTTTGGGGGCCTGGCGGCGGCGATCTGTGGCTGGATGCCTATGTGACCGACTTCCTGACCCGCGCCCGGGAAAAGGACTATGACGTTCCACAGGTATCGATGCGCCTGGCTCTCAACAATCTGCTGAGCACATTGTCCTACACAACCGATGTGGCTGATCGGGGCGACGGCATCGCCTATGCGCTTTATGTGCTGGCGCGCAACAAGCGCGCATCTGCCGGCGATCTTCGCTATTACGCCGATGCGCAGCTGGATGCGTTCCGCACACCGCTCGCACGGGCGCAGATAGCCGCCGCGCTTTCGCTTTATGGTGACGTTGAGCGATCGCAAAGGGCGTTCGGCTCTGCCTACCGGCTTGCCAACACCGCCGGAAAGCCCAACCGGGGCCGCAACGACTACGGTTCCGCCCTGCGGGATGACGCGGCCATGCTTGCGCTGGCCGGCGAAAGCCGTCCGGTTTCACCGCTTGTCGGCGACATGGTCAAGATGGTGTCGAACCGCCAGATCGCGATGCCGCCCAGAACCACGCAGGAACAGGCGTGGATGGTGCTGGCGGCGCGTGCCCTGCAGAAAACAGCAAGCAGCCTGAATTTGCGGGTCGACGGTGAGCCCGTCAACGGTGCGTTCAGTCGCAGCGTTTCCGGGTCTGACATTGCCCAAAATCCAATCCGGGTGGAAAACGGGGGCACCGAGCCGATAACGGCCTATGTGACCGCGGTTGCGGCGCCGATCGAGCCGCCCAAGGCGGGCGGCAACGGTTTTGCCATTACCCGCAGCTATCATGATCTTGATGGCAACGAGGTTCCAGTCGATACGGTCACCCAGAACCAACGTTTTGTCGCGGTGCTGTCCATCAAGCAAGCTTATGGGATGCCGTCGCGTATTGTTGTGACAGACCTGTTGCCTGCCGGACTTGAGATTGACAACCCGCGACTGCTCGACAGTGCCGCACTGTCGGGATTTTCATGGCTGGGCGAAACGGCACCGGCCCATACGGAGTTTCGCGACGACCGGTTTGTTGCCGCATTCGAAACATCCGGCAGCAATAGCGATACAATCCGGGTTGCCTATGTGGTGAGGGCAGTCGTGCCGGGCATTTATGCCCACCCCGCGGCGCTGGTCGAAGACATGTACAGGCCGGAATTTGCGGCGAGGACGGCGTCGCGCTGGATGATGGTCAGGGCTGGAGACCGGTAATGAAGCTGCGCCGCCGCATAACGATCGCGACGGCCGGAGTGGCGATCATTGCCGGACTTCTTGTGGTGTCCGGCATTGTTCTTGACCGGTGGTATCCGCCGCCGCTGCCGGATGAAAGACTGCGCTCGATGGAAGTCACCGATCGCAATGGCGCGCTGCTTCGGGTGTTCGCGACAGAGGAAGGGCGTTGGCGGCTGAAGACGCGGCTTGAAAGCATAGACGAGGATTTTATCGCATTACTGATCGCCTATGAGGATGAGCGGTTCCGGTCGCATCACGGTGTCGATCTGCTGGCTATGGTGCGCGCTTTCGGCCAGATGATTGCCAATGGCCGCATTGTTTCGGGCGGGTCGACTGTCACCATGCAGTTTGCACGTCTGCTCGAGCCGCGGCCATCGCGGACGCTTGGCGCGAAGCTTTTGCAGATGGCCCGCGCTGTTCAGCTGGAGCGGCGTTTGAGCAAAGACGAAATCCTCGAATGGTATCTGACACTGGCGCCCTATGGCGGCAACCTCGAAGGTGTGCGGGCCGCGAGCCTTGCCTATTTCGGCAAGGAGCCGTCATCGCTGACCCTGCAACAGGCATCATTGCTCGTTGCGCTGCCGCAATCGCCTGAAACGCGCCGCCCGGACCGGCATGCGGATGCCGCGCGCACCGCCAGCATCCGGGTGCTCGGCAGGGCGGTGGAAAAGAACCTGATCGATGCCGGTGAAATCGAACGGGTTTCAGGGCTTGAATTTTCGGTCAGGCGCCGTCCGCTGCCTGCCTTTGCCGCGCATCTGGCGCAACGTGCCCGCTCCGGATCGCCGGACCAGCTGTTGTATGAAACCACGCTGTTGAAGGACGCGCAGGCCAGCCTTGAAATTGTCGCCAGGGAAGCAGCCGAAAGAGTGGGCCAGCGCCTGTCGGTCGCCATCGTCATGGCCGATGGCCGCAACGGTTCAATCGTCGCGCAGGTCGGATCCGCGGGGTATTTCGACAGTCGTCGAGCAGGCTGGATCGATATGAGCCTTGCCGCCCGGTCGCCCGGATCGACGCTGAAGCCCTTTATCTACGGGCTGGCCTTCGAAGAGGGTCTGGTGATGCCGGAAACGCTGATCTCGGACCGGCCGGCCAATTTCTCAGGATACCGGCCGCGCAATTTCGACATGCAGTTCCAGGGCGATGTCAGCGTCCGGCAGGCTCTGCAGATGTCGCTGAATGTGCCCGCCATCCGGCTTCTGGGTGCCGTCGGCCCAGCCCGTCTTGCCTCGCTGTTGCGGCGGGGCGGTATGCGTTACCGGTTGCCGGCGATCGATCAGCCGGGCCTTTCCATCGGACTTGGCGGCATCGGCACCAGCCTTGTCGATCTGGTGCAGCTCTATACGGGTCTCGTCACCTTCGATGGCCGGTCCGCAATGCTCCATAACGGGGTCGATACGCCGTCCATGCCGTCGGGCAACGGGCCACTGCTGCAAAGCGTGGCGCGCTGGCATGTGCGCGATATTCTGCGCGGGGTGATCGCGCCCATCGGCGCGCAGCAGTTGGAAATCGCATACAAGACTGGAACCAGCTACGGCTATCGCGATGCCTGGTCCGTCGGGTTTGACGGCAGACATGTCATCGGCGTGTGGATCGGCCGGGCCGATAACAGCGCCGTGCCGGGTCTTACCGGCAGATCGGCCGCCGCACCGGTACTGTTCGAAGCCTTTGCTCGGTCGGGGCAGGCGATCGAGCCGTTTCCTGCGCCACCATCGGGAGCCGTGCGTATTGCCCGTGCGGATCTTCCTCCGACCATGCGGCGGTTCATGACGTTCGAGGAGCGTTTCGAGCGTTCGAACAGCGGTGAGACTGCGCCGCAGATCGCCTATCCGCCGAGTGGCGCTCGCATTGAACTCAGCCGCGCTTCGGGCGACGTGTTTCTGCCGCTGGTGATCAAGCTCCAGGGCGGGCGGCCGCCGTTCCGATGGCTGGCCAATGGCAAGCCGGTGGATGATCCCGTGCGCCAGCGCAAATGGCAGTGGATGCCGGATGGTCAGGGCAGCGCCAGCCTTGCCGTCATCGACGCGGCGGGTCGCACGGCCAATGTCGATATCATTGTAGAGTAGCTATTTTTTCTTGACGGATTTGTAGACATCCTGATCGGCGTGACCGTCTGGTGTCATGTTATTGCGGGCCTGATAGTCGCGGATGACAGCCCGCATTTCCATACCGACGCGCCCGTCGGTGCGCGGCACGGGATAGCCTGCAGCTTTCATCTCTTCCTGCATCTCGATGCGCTGCGCCTTGTTGAGCGGTAATTCGACATTCCACTTGCCTTTCAGCGGTGAGGCCCGCTTGGCGATGCGGTCTGCAAGGTGGCCGACAGCCAGCGCATAGGCATCCGAGAAATTGTAGGATTTTATCACCATGAAATTGTTGGTGGCGAGAAATGCAAGCCCTTCGATGCCGCTCGGGAACAGCAGCGTTGCCGAGCCTGAGTTCGGCAGTTTGCCGCCATCGGCGCGCGCGACGCCCCGCTTGATCCAATTGCGGTATGTGTCGTCCGCCCCTGTCAGATCGACACCTTTGGGCAGGGTGACCTGATAGGCAAAGCGGTCGCCGGTTTTCCAGCCGTTGCCTCTCAGATAATTGGCCGCGGACGCTAGCGCGTCGGGCTTGCTGCCCCAGAGATCACGCTTTCCGTCACCATTGTGATCCACCGCGTATTTCAGGAAGCTTGATGGCATGAACTGTGTATGGCCAACCGCGCCGGCCCAGGAGCCGCGCATCTGCCTGCGGCTGAGTTTTTCCTGCTGCATGACCAATAGGGCGTTGATGAATTCCTTTTGAAAGTAGTCGCCGCGGTAGCCGGCATAGGCAAGGGTTGCCAGCGATTGCAGCGTATCGCTCTTGCCGATGTAGCCGCCATAGTTGGTTTCCATGCCCCAGATCGCCAGAACCACATAGCGGTCGACGCCGTATTTCTTTTCGATCGCGGCCAGGGTCCGCGCATATTTTTTTGCCATCGAGCGGCCGGACTGGATAAGCCCGGGGGTTACCCGTTTTTCGACATACTGGCCAATCGACCGTTTGAATTCGGGCTGGCTCTTGGTCAGCTTGATGATCTTGTTGTTGGGCTTCAGACCGGCTGTTGCGGCCTCGAACGTCTCCCAGTCAACACCGGCGGCCGCGGCTTCGGGATAAAGAGAATCGATGTAATTGCGGAAGTTCGGTTTTGCCTGCACATCCCGTGTGACCGCCAGCGGCAACAGGATAAACGCGAGCAACAAACAGCTTCGAAAAACAAGGCTCTTGTTCAACATGAACTGAGCATAGCAACAACAGGTGCGCTGACAAGGCGGCGCCGGGTGCGGGATCAGAGATGTGATAGGATATTGTAGTGTTAGCGGCGTAAGGATTGGCTTTGCCAGATCGGCAAGAATGGCTATGATTGCCGGTGACGGTTGCTGTTGATGGCTGGAGCCCAATTGAACGCCGGTTCAAATGGCGGAGGGCCTGACAGATGCTTGAAACCGGTTAAGCTCCGCCCGGCGATCGCGCGTGCTGACCGAAAAATGATTTACAGTGATGCCGGGCGATTTTTTAGCCGGCAGACGGGCGATAGGGCGGGCATGGCGAACTCTGTGATAACCACAGCAATTATCGACTTTTTGGAGTCCATAAACGATCTCGAAACGCAACCGGAAATCATCGACCGGCTTGAAGCGGTGATGGATGCGTGCGGATTTGACTATTACGGCGTCATCCGCCAGCCAAAAGCGTCTGAGGATCCGTTGAGCCTGGTGCTTGCCGGCCGCTGGCCGGAAGGCTGGCCCGCCCGCTACATGCAGAAGAAATATGTGCTTATCGATCCGACGATCCGGTTTCTGGGGCATGCCCGCAAGGGCTTCAACTGGGCCGAAGCTATTCCGGCCTTTCAGTCCGATCCGCACCGGCGGCGCATGCAGCGTATGATGATCGATGCGCTCAAATTCGGACTTGAAGGCGGTTACATTTTCCCCATCCACGGGCGGCGCGGCCTGATGGGCAACCTTTCGGTCGGCGGTAAACAGGTTCCTCTCAATCCGCTCGAAATGACGCTGTTTGACGTGCTGGCTAAAATGGTCTTCTGGCGGCTGCTCGAACTATCCGATCCGATTGTCAATGAAGAGCTGTCATCGACCGTCGATGTGCAACTCACACGCCGCGAAATGGAAGCGTTGAGCTATCTTGCCGACGGCATGACATCAAACGAGATTGCCTCGGTTCTCAACCTGTCGAACCATACTGTCGACTGGTATATGAATGCGCTGCAGATCAAGCTTAGAGCCAAAAACCGGCATCACGCTGTGGCGATCGCCTTCCGGCTTGGCCTGATTTCCTGAAAAATCGACGCCTTTTCATCCAGCATTCCTGCGCGGCTGGCAGTGCCTTGACCAGCAAACGTTACGGAATTGCGCGAAGTTCTCGCCAGTGAAGCTTCATATTGGGCATGAAACGGTCTAATAGAGCCGCAAGCGGACGCCGTCGCCGTAACAAAATCAGTGATATCTGGAGTTTAACGTCTTGCCGATTTCGAAAATCCTGGTCGCCAACCGGTCTGAAATAGCGATCCGCGTCTTTCGTGCAGCCAATGAACTTGGCCTGAAAACAGTTGCCGTGTGGGCTGAAGAGGACAAGCTGGCGCTACATCGCTTCAAGGCGGATGAATCTTATCAGGTGGGACGCGGTCCGCACCTGCATGCCGATCTCGGGCCGATTGAAAGCTATCTGTCGATCGACGAGATGATCCGGGTCGCCAAGCAATCGGGCGCCGATGCGATCCATCCGGGATACGGGCTTTTGTCCGAAAGCCCCGAGTTCACCGAAGCCTGCGCCGACAACGGGATCGTCTTCATCGGACCCAAGGCGGAGACGATGCGCCGCCTCGGCAACAAGGTCGCGGCACGCAACCTGGCGCTCGAAGTGGGTGTGCCCGTGGTTCCGGCAACCGAACCATTGCCCGACGATGCCGCCGAAACCGCACGCATGGCCTGCGAAATCGGTTATCCGGTCATGCTCAAGGCCTCCTGGGGCGGCGGCGGCCGGGGAATGCGTGTCATCCGGTCGGAAGACGAGCTCGAGCGCGAGGTTATCGAAGCCAAGCGGGAAGCGCGTGCCGCATTTGGCAAAGACGAAGTCTATCTGGAAAAGCTGGTCGAACGGGCGCGCCATGTCGAAGTGCAGCTGCTGGGCGACACGCACGGCAATGTCGTCCACCTTTATGAGCGCGACTGTTCCATCCAGCGGCGCAATCAGAAAGTTGTCGAACGCGCGCCGGCGCCCTATCTCGACGAAGCGCAGCGGGCCGATCTCGCAGCCCATGCCATCAAGATCGGCAAGGCGACCGACTATATCGGCGCGGGAACCGTCGAATTCCTGATGGATGCCGATACGGGCAAGTTTTACTTCATCGAGGTCAATCCGCGCATCCAGGTCGAGCATACGGTCACCGAAGAGGTGACCGGTATCGATGTGGTCAAGGCGCAGATCCACATTCTCGACGGTTTTGCCATCGGCTCTGAAGCTTCGGGTGTGCCGGCGCAGGACAATATCCGGCTCAACGGCCATGCCCTGCAATGCCGCATCACGACGGAAGACCCCGAGCAGAACTTCATTCCCGATTATGGGCGCATCACCGCCTATCGCGGCGCCACCGGTTTCGGTATCCGGCTCGATGGCGGCACGGCCTATTCGGGTGCGGTGATTACACGTTTTTACGATCCGCTGCTCGAGAAGGTGACGGCCTGGGCGCCGACGCCCGAAGAAGCAATCAAACGCATGGACCGGGCGCTGCGGGAGTTCCGCATTCGCGGGGTGGCGACCAATCTGACCTTCCTCGAAGCGATCATCGGGCACAAGCATTTCCGCGACAACAGCTATACGACGAAGTTTATCGACGACACACCGGAGCTGTTTGCACAGGTGCGGCGCAGGGACCGGGCGACCCGGCTTTTGACCTATCTCGCCGATGTGACGGTGAACGGGCATCCCGAAACCCGCGACAGGATAAAACCTGCCGAGGATGTCACGGCACCTTTTGTCCCGTTTGTGGGCGGTGTCATTCCCGATGGCACTAAGCAGAAGCTCGATGAACTCGGACCGGAAAAATTCGGCGAATGGATGCGCAATGAAAAGCGGGTTCTCATAACCGACACAACGATGCGCGACGGGCATCAGTCGCTGCTGGCAACGCGCATGCGCACATATGATATCGCCAGTGTAGCCGGCACATATGCACGGGCGCTGCCGAACCTGCTTTCGCTGGAATGCTGGGGCGGGGCGACTTTCGATGTGTCGATGCGGTTCCTGACCGAAGATCCGTGGGCGCGGCTTGCAAAGATCCGCGAGGGCGCGCCGAATATTCTGCTGCAGATGCTGCTGCGCGGTGCCAACGGCGTCGGCTATACCAACTATCCCGACAATGTCGTCAAGCATTTCGTTCGACAGGCGACGGCTGGCGGGGTCGACCTTTTCCGCGTCTTCGACTGCCTCAACTGGGTCGACAACATGCGGGTGTCGATGGACGCCGTGTGCGAGGAAGACCGGCTGTGCGAGGCAACGATCTGCTATACCGGCGATATTCTCAATTCGGCGCGGCCGAAATACGATCTGAAATATTACACGCAGCTGACGCGCGAGCTTGCCGATGCCGGAGCACATATCATCGCGCTGAAGGATATGGCGGGCCTGTTGAAACCGGCGGCGGCAACGCAGCTTTTCAAGGCGCTGCGAGAGGCAACGGATCTGCCGATCCATTTCCATACCCATGATACTTCGGGCATTTCGGCGGCCACCGTGCTTGCGGCGGTGGATGCGGGCGTCGATGCCGTGGATGCGGCAATGGACGCCCTTTCGGGCAATACGTCGCAGCCGTGCCTCGGCTCCATCGTCGAGGCCCTGCGAGGCGGTGAGCGCGATCCGGGGCTCGATCCCGAATGGATCCGCCGCATTTCCTTCTACTGGGAAGCGGTGCGGGCTCAATATGTGGCGTTCGAGAGCGATCTCAAGGGACCGGCGTCGGAAGTCTACCTGCATGAAATGCCGGGCGGCCAGTTCACCAATCTGAAAGAACAGGCGCGCTCGCTCGGGCTCGAGACCCGCTGGCACGAGGTGGCGCAGACCTATGCCGACGCCAACCAGATGTTCGGCGATATCGTCAAGGTCACTCCATCCTCCAAGGTGGTCGGGGACATGGCGCTGATGATGGTATCGCAGGACCTGACGGTTGACGATGTCGAGGACCCGAAGCGCGATGTGTCGTTTCCGGATTCGGTCGTCTCGATGATGCGGGGCGATCTCGGGCAGTCACCGGGCGGCTGGCCGATGGCCTTGCAGAAAAAAGTGCTGAAGGGCGAAAAAGCCTATACGGACCGGCCTGGCTCGCTGCTGGAAGAGGCCGATCTCAAAGCCGAACGCAAAGCCATCGAAAAAGCAATCGACCGCAAGGTCAGCGAGTTCGAATTTGCCTCTTATCTTATGTATCCGAAGGTTTTTACCGACTACGCCAACGCGCTGAAGACCTATGGACCGGTTTCGGCGCTGCCGACACCCTCCTATTTTTACGGGCTGCCGACCGGAAATGAGCTGTTTGTCGACATTGAAAAGGGCAAGACGCTTGTCATTCGCAATCTGGCGATCAGCGAGCCGAGCGAAAAGGGCATGGTCACCGTGTTCTTCGAGCTGAATGGCCAGCCGCGGCGTATCAAGGTGCCGGATCGCGCCCATGGTGCGTCGGCAGCGGCGCAGCGAAGAAAGGCCGAGGCCGAGAACGAAGCGCATGTCGGCGCACCGATGCCGGGTGTTATTTCCACCGTCGCGGTCGCTGCCGGGCAAGAGGTGCAGGCCGGCGATGTCCTGCTTTCAATCGAAGCGATGAAAATGGAAACGGCGATCCATGCGGAAAAAGACGGGGTTTTATCGGAAGTGCTGGTCAAGGCCGGCGATCAGATAGACGCCAAGGATCTGCTTGTAACCTACGCGTGACGCATAGTCCGCAAGACCTTTTCCAGGAGAGTCGGCACATGCGTGCAGCCGTTTCGGCCATGTTTTTGATGAACGGCTTTGTTGTCGGCAGCTGGGCGCCACTGGTGCCCGAGCTGGCAGACCGTCACGGCCTGTCGGAATCCGCTGTCGGGCTGTTGATCCTGGCACTCGGTTTCGGATCCCTCATCATCATGCCCGTTTCCGGCGCGCTGATCGCGCGCATCGGTGCCCTGCCCATCCTTCGGGTGACCTGCATCCTGGTCAGTCTTGCGCTGCTGCCTGTGGTGTTCGCGCCGGGTGTGGTCGTTCTGGCCCTCATGCTCTTTGTTTTCGGCGGCGTTATCGGCTCGATGGATATCGCGATGAATGCCAATGCGGTCGTTGTCGAGCGACGGCTCAAACGCGCGATCATGTCGTCCTGTCATGGGTTCTGGAGCCTTGGCGGGCTCATCGGCGCGGCATCGGGCGGGGTTCTGATCGACAAATTCGGCGCCACCGCACAAATCGGAATTGTGACGGTCATCGCTTTGCTGGTGGCGCTGGCTTTTGTCGGAAGACTTGCGCCGGACCTGCCAGTTGAAGCGGATTCCAAGCCGAAGTTCCAATTGACCCTGGCCCCCATGCCCTATGTGGTGGGGCTTGTCGCGCTGTTTTCGATGGTGCCCGAAGGCGCGATTCTCGATTGGGGCGCGCTCTATCTGCGGCAGGATCTGGGGGCTGATGTGACCTATTCGGGTCTGGCTTTCGGCGCAGTGGCGGCAACGATGGCGGTCATGCGCTTTGTCGGCGATGCGGTGCGGCAGCGCTTTGGGGCCGTCACGACCATCCGCTGGTCGGCGATTTTCGCGGGCGTTGGTCTGGTTGTTGCTGCGACCGCCACAGGGCCGGCCATGGCGATTGCCGGTTTTGCGCTTTCCGGTATCGGCATTGCCAATCTGGTGCCGGTGGCCCTGTCCGCAGCCGGCAATCTTCCCGGTCTGCCGCCCGGCGTTGGTATCAGCATCGCCACATGCATGGGCTATTCGGGCATCCTGCTGGCGCCGGCACTGATCGGCTTTGTTGCCGAATATAACGGCTTTTCCGTTGCCTTCCTCGGCCTTGCCGCGCTCTTTGTCGTTGTCCTGATGCTCTCTTCGGTGGCGCGTCACGCGGATATCGGCGAGACGGAAGCGGCCCCGGCAGGCGAATAAGCCGCAAAGAGCCTACTGGCGAAGCACCAGTGCGCCCGGGAGCACCTCAAACGTGGCATCCAGGGTGCCGGGGGATTCACCATCAATATCCAGCGGGATTTTCGACCCTTGCCGATCGACGGCCTCGGCGACGATGCGACGGCCCTTGCGGGCAATGATCATCGGATGGTCCATATGCGCGCCGCGATAGACCTTGCTCATGTCCCTGATGACCGTCAGCTTCGGGCCGCCGCGCAAAATGATGATCTCGAACATGCCGCTGTCGAGCGAAGCGTCCGGTGCGACATGCATGCCGCCGCCGAAATATTGACCATTGGCGATGGCCACCATGGTGACGTCGAGCGTTAGTTCCTCCCGATCATCAATGGTCAGCCGAACCATACTGGGTCGATGACGCAAGAGGGCACCGAGCGTTGCGAGATAATAGGCGGCCTTGCCGGGCAAAAGACCGGTCATCCGTTCGGCGTTGACAGCACGGTCGACGGCGCCTGAAAGACCGAGGCTTGCAATGTTGATGAACAATCGGCTGGCAGTTCTTCCGGCATCGTCTGTGTAGGTGACACGCCCGAGATCAATGCGGCGTTCACGCCCGGAAGCGATGCCGGCAATGGGATCATCCGGTTCATTTGCGGAAACCAGGTTACGGGCAAAATCGGCGCCTGTTCCGGCACTGATAGCGGCAAAGGCACAGCCGCCGCGTACACCGGCGTCCTCATCCAAGAAGCCGTTGACCGTTTCGCTGATCGTGCCGTCGCCGCCAACCGCGATTATAAAATCGGCGCCACGGTCAATTGCCCGGCGCGCAAGCTTTGAAGCATCGCCATTGCTGGTGGTGAAGGCGTGGTCGAAGGAACCGATGTGCCGGGAAAGGCTGTTGGAGATCTCGGGCCAGCGGCGTCCGGTGCGGCCGCTTCCGGCATGTGGGTTCACGACAACGAAGGTGCTCATGTCAATTGCACACGGCCGCTGCGCCTCACTGTGTCGGCGCGGAATTCGGTGTGACCGGCCTTTCGAGCAATTTGCCCCAATTGGTGCGGTCCTCCATCTGGGCGCGGGTCTTGTCGTTGATGAAGCCCTTGACGTTGGGTGGTATCCATCCGCCGGCCAGGCCTTTGTAGACCGCGATCAGATTGGTCAGCACATCGGCGCGGGCAGCCAGCAGACGGGCCTGTGAATCGAGCAATGATCTCTGCGCGTCAAGGACCCGGTCATAGCTGGCGGTTCCGTCGCGATACTGAACCAGCACCTCGCCCTCGGCACTCTTGGAGGCGGTTACGCTGCGGGCGAGATAAACGGCCTGCTGTTTCGATTTGACGAAGGCGACCAGTGCGGTCTCGACCTCGGAATAGGCCGTAAGCACGGTATTCTTGTAGTTCAGCAAGGCTTCCTGGAATGTCGCGTCCTGAACCCGGACGTTGTTCTGGATGCGGCCGTAATTGAGAAAATTCCATGAGAAGGACGGGTTGATGAAGCCCTCGAAACTGCGCGAATTGAACAGGCCGCTGAAATCACTGGCCTTCAAACCTATGGCGCCGGAGATGGTGAAGGCCGGATAGAGATCGGCCTCTGCAACGCCGATCTGGCCGGAAAGTGCGGCGGCCTGATATTCGGCCGCCCTGATATCCGGCCTGCGACGCAGCATGTCGGCAGGAACGCCGACCGCAACGGTTGCCGGAACGCGCGGCAGCCTTCTGTATTTCTTCAGCCGCGGCGCGACTTTGCCCGGCGTCTCTCCCAAAAGCACGCTCATGGCATTCATTGCCTGGGCCAACTGGGCCTGATAGCCGGGCAGGGTCGCCAAGGTGCTGTTGTAGGATGCCGTTGCCTCGTCGACGTCGAGCTTCGTCGTGGTGCCGCCCTCGAGCTTGATTTTTGCCAGATCAAGACTCTTTTTCTGCAGCGCCAGGTTCTGGCGGGTGATGGCGATGAGACCCTGAAGCTCGCGTATGGTGACGTAGGTCGCGGCTATATCTCCGGTCAGGGTCACCAGCGCATCGTCATAGCTGGCGATCTGGTAAAGCAGGTTCGCCCTTGCCGATTGAACATTGCGGCGGATCTTGCCCCACAGGTCGATTTCCCAGCCGGCATCGAAGCCGGTGCTGTAACGGGTAAATCTCGGATCGATGGGCGCGAACTGTTGAATGTCGCGAACGAGCGGTTCGTTATCGGAGAGCTTGACGCTTTCCACGCCACCCTGGGCCTGTTGCTGCTGCGGGAACAGTTCGCCCCCGGCGATGCCCAGCTGGGCGCGGGCCTGATAGACCCGCACGCCGGCGGCTTCGAGAAGCACGTTCTGTTTGTATGCCTCATCGATCAGTGCCGAGAGCGTCGGATCCTTGAACAGTGTCCACCAATTGTTGACGGCCTGGCTGCGGGTGGTGAAACCGGTCTTGCTGTCGACGGGTAGGCCGGCGCCCTTGCTCCAGCTTCCGAGATAGGGCGCTTCGGGGCGCTCGAAATCCGGTCCAACCATGCAGCCGGTCACAATCAAACCGGCCAGTGTGACGGCTGGCACAGCTTTCAGGCGCCCGAGTTTCATGCCTAGTTTTGCGAATGCATCCGTCATAGCTACAGATCCAATGGGAACAGGAAGTTGGCCCAGCTGTAGAGCCGGATGTTGATGCGCCGCAAGGGTGCGAAACCCTTGCCTTTGCCGGTGTATATGGCGACCGCGCCATGCACCCCTGCAGGCAGCCGTTTGAGACTGGGATCGTCAACGGTGATCTGCACCGCAATCCGGCCCTGCAGTTTGGGCACGCGGAAGGTCGGCACGTTGCCGCTTGGCTTGATCTGGCCCTGACCGGTGCCCCACCAGACCGTCGCGACGCTTCCCTTGAAGATCTGACCGGGGAAAATGTCGAGGGCAAATTCGACTTCCTGACCGGGCTCGACGAATTTCAGATGCTCCTGGTAGAAGGTGCCGAGAATATAGGGGTCGGCGTCAGCCACAAGGACGGCGAGCGCACCTATGCGACGGTTGCCGACAACCAGTCCGGGGCGTGCCTGCTGGGTGATGATCATGCCGTCTTCGGGCGCCCGCAAAGTGGTCTGCTCGAGAAAGTACTGCGATTTTTTCAATTGCGCCTGGGCGGCGACAACCTGTGCGTTGACACCGTCTATCTGAGCATCGCGGGCAAGTTCGGCCTTTTGCACATTAGCCTGCGCCTCTGCAACCTGGGCATTTGCCGCGGCAAGCTGCTGCGTCCACTTGTCAAGGGTTTCCTGGCGCGCTCCACCCTTGGGAACAAGATCCGAGTACCGCTTGACCTCTTCCTGGGCATAGGTCTGGTTGGCGACGGCTTCGGCCTGGGCGTCTTTCGCCAGTTCGACATCGGTATCGAGGATTTTGGCGTTCTGCTGGGCCATCACCAGATTGGCCTGGTTCGAATCCACATTGGCCGCATAGATGGTCTTGTCGAACTGATAGAGCACGTCGCCGGCCTTGACCTGCTGGTTGGCCGTCACGAGCACTTCCTCCAACACGGTCGGCTGCTGCAGGCGCGGCACGAGCTGGATAGTCGGGCGCACAACGTGGCTGTCCAGCGAAAATGGCTGAAAAAACCTCAGGGCAACGAGGAATATCAGCAACAGGTGGACGCCCACCCAGAAGCCGACAATGCCCCAGACGATGTTGAATTTCAGCAGGCGAAAGCGGAAGAATATGAGCCAGACAAAGACGATGTAGGCTACGACAATACCGACCGCTATAAACATTCACCCACCCCGCTACGCCGGTTTGTCCGTATTGTCAGTATCGGATGTGGTGGCGGTATCTGTGTCGTTGCCGGAATCAATTTCGGTGTCCTCGCCGGCGTCATCTTCGGCCGGCTGATCCCGTGTCACTATTCGTTTGGCAGGTCCTGCCGGCATCGGTATTCCGTAAACGGAGGCTTTTTGCACATCCGGTTCGAAGTCGCTGTCGGGCATGGACCGGACATCGATCAGCGTTGCCTCGTGCATTGCCCAGATGATGGCGTGAATCCAGGGAAAGACTGTGAACAGGCCGATCCAGCCGGTGATCTTGACGGCTTCGGCGTGCGGATGATTCCTGCGCTCTGCAATTTTTCCGGGCAGGCTGCCAAGCTGGATAAGGACATAAAAAAAAGCAATGATGAGGACGAGCAGAAACAGGAAGGTCAGGTAGTCATACCCGGTCAAAGACCAGTCAACAAAACCCATTGAGTTGCCTCCCCTTCTCGTGATCCCTGTCGCCGCCGCGTGTCTTTCTTGCGGCGCCATAGTCACCCGGCACTGGAAATATTGCAACACCGGCGAAGATCAATTCATCTTGTATCACACGCTATTTAGCTCCAGAGCGCTGATGCGTTCATGGAGGAAATCCATCACCCGTCTGATGCGCTGGCTGGTGCGCAGCTCGCGATGCGATGCGAGCCAGATCGGCAAGGCGGGAATCTTGATCTCAGGCAGAATGCGTCGCAACCGGGGGTCGGTTTCGGCAATCATGTGGGCGACGAAACCGATGCCGGCACCCGCCCGTACGAGCTCGACATAAGCCACCTGATCATCGGTACGCACGGCAAATGAAGACCTCTGGGCGCGTATGCCCATATCAGCCATGCCGTCAATGATCAGATTCGAGCGATCCATGCCGACAATCCGGTGCTGAAAGAGCTCCTGTGTGCCTGTGGGTATTCCAAAGCGGGCGAGATAGTCCTCATGGGCGAATGTGCCCATTCCGAGATCGTTGGTTTTGCGCGCGATGACATCGTTCTGGACCGGACGGACCATGCGAACGGCGATGTCCGCGTCGCGGCTGAGCAGGTTCTCCACCGCATTGCTCGGCACGAGTTCGACCTGGATGTCGGGTTCTTCCAGGCCGAGCGCGGTTATGATGGGCGGAAGTATGTAGGTAGAGACCACTTCACTGGCGGTGATGCGAACGGTGCCGCTGACCGACTGGACCCGGCCGGCGGCTTTTACCGCGAGCCGGTCAGCTTCGGCGCGCATTGCCCGTGCATCTTCGACGATCGACAGGCCGGCTTCCGTCAGGGTCATGCCACTGCGGCCGCGGGCAAACAGCACCAGGCCAAGCGATGCCTCCAGCGCATCGATACGGCGTCCGAGTGTCGGCTGGCTGACGCCGACATTTCGGGCCGCAGCGGCCAGGGTTCCGTTCTCGGCAACCGCCAGAAAGCTGCGTATCAGGTTCCAGTCCATCGCTTTAATACATAATTGAATATAAAATATGCGAAATCATCAATTTAAAATACGATATTGAAGCAATATTGTCGATGCATGAATTACCGGCATCCAAAGGAGATGATGTTATGCAAACGATCGCAGTTCTTGGCGCAAACGGCCGCCTTTCCAGCGCAGCTGCAAGGGCCTTTCATGCCTCGGGATGCAGGGTTGTCGCAGTTACCCGTTCGGGCAATGCGAAGGGGCTCGCGGGCGACATCGAACAGCGCGCCGCCGATGCCATGGACCGGGAGGCGCTGATCCGCGCAACCAAGGGGGCGGATTTCATCTTCAACGGGCTCAATCCGGTTTATACGCAATGGAAAAAGCTGGTCATGCCGATGGGTGAAAATGTCATGGCCGCCGCGCGCGAACATGGGGCCATTCACCTGTTTCCGGGCAATGTATACAATTACGGGCGCTCGATCGCGCCGCATGTGCATGACGATGAGCAACAGCATGCGCAGACGCGCAAGGGCGGCATCCGCATCCGGCTGGAAAAATTCTTCGAAGATCAGGCGAAAACCAATGGCGTGCAGACGATCATTCTGCGCGCCGGTGATTTTTACGGTGGTTCGGTTACCGGCTCCTGGTTCGATCTCGTCATCGCCGCGAAGATTGCCAAGGGCGTTTACACCTACCCCGGACCGGGCCAGGTCCCGCACAGCTGGGCCTATCTGCCGGATCTGGCAGACACATTTGTGCGCCTTGCGGACAAGGCTGATGAATTGAAACCGTTCAGCACATTTCTTTTTCCGGGCCACACCATGACCGGCGAAGAACTGAAGCACCACTGCGAAGTCGCCGTCGGTGCGCCGCTGAAAGCGGCCGGTGTTCCCTGGACGCTTCTCAAACTGGGCGGGCTGGTGGTGCCGATGCTGCGCGAAGTCAGCGAAATGGCCTATCTGTGGAAGGTGCCGCACAGTCTGGACGGGAAGGCGCTCGAGGCAGCGATCGGCCCAGTGCCCCATACCGATCCGCAACGGGCCGTTGCCGTCGCACTGTCGGATCTCGGCGTGCGTGCAGTACGCAGCAAGCAGAACATAGCGGTTGCAGCGGCATAACAATCAAAGAACCCGCCGGGGTGCGGCGGGTCCTGTTGTTTCAGACAAAATCCACTTCGTTCGACAGCGGAAGCTTCCGAACCCGGTTGGCGGTCAATGCAAAGACCGCATTGGCAAGGGCCGGGATCGAGGGCGGTGTGCCCGGCTCTCCGGCACCGCCCATATGGGCGGCATTTTCCAGTATCTCGACCTCGATGTCCGGGCACTGGTTCATCCTTATGGCATCGTAGTCGTGGAAATTGGACTGTTCGACCATGCCGTCGGCAAAGGTGATCTCCTGGCCAACGGCCGACGACAGACCGAAGACAATGCCGGACATCATCTGGGCTTTGAAAATGCCCGGGTCCAGCACTTCGCCGGGATCGGCCGCGCACCACACCTTTTCGATGCGGATCGAACCGTCCTCATCCTTGACCTGGACGATCTGCGCGACCCAGGTTCCAAAGGACAGGGCGAAGGCGACACCCTGTGCCCGGCCGTCGGGTATCGGTTCGCCCCAATGGGCCATGTCGGCGACCTTTTGAAGAACGCCGGTTGCAGTCGGCCAGGGTTTGGCGAGTTCCAGCCGCAGTGCCAGCGGGTCCTTGCCGGATTTTGCGGCGATCTCGTCTAGGAAGCTTTCATGCATGAACGGATTGAAGGAATTGCCGACTGAGCGCCAAAAACCCACCGGGATTGCAAGATCAGCTTTGGCCGCGTCGATCCGGTAATGCTCGATCTCATAGGGCTGGTCATAGGCCCCTTCAATGATTGTCTTGTCCGGCCCACCCGCCGGCAGGCTGGGATATGTGCGGCCGAGAACGCTTGCCATGATCGAGGGTGCCGCAACAGTTGCATGCAGCGCTTTCGGATGACCTGCATCGTCCAGCACTGCCCGGTAGCGACCTATTGCGCCGGGCCTATAGGTATCGTGCGTGGTGTCTTCTTCTCGGGCCCATGTGACCTTGATCGGCTTGCCGTCCGCCGCCATGGCCAGTTTGGTTGCGTAAATGGCGAAATCAACCTCTCCGCGGCGACCGAAACCGCCGCCCAGGAAGGTTGTGTGGATCGCCACATCCGTGCCGTCGATCCCGGCGGTCGATGCGCAAATATCCTGCAGGATCGTCGGTGCCTGGTTGGGTGCCCAGACATCGAGCTTGCCGTCCCTGAACCATGCCGTTGCGTTCATGGGCTCCATGCAGGCATGGGCAAGGTACGGCACCTGGTATTCGGCCTCGACGAGATTGTCGCTCGGCGCATCTGCAAATGTGGTGGTGACATCACCGGCTTCACGCAGCGAGGAAACCTCGCCGCCATTGAGCGCTTCCTTCAGTTTCGCCGTTATGGCATCCGTATCGGCCGGATAGGGTGCGGAGCCCCAGTCGGCCTTGACGGCTTCGGCTGCTTGAAAGGCGCGCCAGCTGTTGTTGGCGATGACCCCGAAACCGTTGCCTGTCTGGCTTTCGATCGGAACGACCTTGACGACACCCTTCATTTTCTCTGCCTCGGCTGCATCGATCGAATTGACCGTGCCACCGAGGCGCGGGTTCATTTTGACCGTCGCGTAGAGCATTTCCGGCAGATCGACATCGACCCCGAAGATCGGCATGCCGGTTACTTTCTTGCGGATATCCGTGCGCGGTTGCGCCTTGCCGAGGAGTTTCCATTCGGAACGGCCGCGAAGCTCCATGTCGGCCGGCGGCGCTTTGCCGACAGCTGATGCCGCCAGTTCGCCATAGGTTGCAGACTGGCCGCTGGCGGGATCCGTGACCGTTGCGTTTTCAGTGGCAAGTGTCGATTGCGGCACACCGAACTTCTCAGCTGCCGCCTGTTTGAGCACTTCACGGGTGGCGGCTCCGGCGTAGCGCATCTTTTCGAACGCGTCGATTGTGGCCGACGAGCCGCTGGTGACCTGCAAAGCCAGGTATTTTGAAACCACCTCCATCACGCCGCGCATGCCCTCGGCCGAAAAGCTTCTGTCGAAGGTCGGGAAGGGCGCCGATTCGATCATCATCGCCTGGTTCAAATAGGCCGGGGAGGCCGGGCCATGTTCGATATTGATTGCGTGGAGGCCGACGTCAAGTTCCTCGGCGACCAGCGCCGCCAGCGTTGTTGATACGCCCTGACCCATTTCCGCCCGCGGCACGATGATGGTGATCGTATTGTCCGGTGCGACGGTCACATAATGGTTGAACGAGACCTCTCCATCATCGAGATCCGCCAGCAGTGGATTGGGATGTTCGCGCTGGTAAAAATAGTAACCGACGGCAAGTCCTCCGGCGATGGCGCCGGTGCCGATCAGGAAGGTCCTGCGGGCAATCTTTCGCAGGCGGGACCGCTTCGGCTTGGTTTTCTGTTCGCTCATTGGTCAGGCCCCCACTTTCATGGCCGCAGCGCTTTTGATCGCGGCGCGGATGCGCGGATAGGTTCCGCAGCGGCACAGATTGCCGGACATTGCATCATCAATATCTTCATCGGTCGGATTGGGAACATCGCGAAGCAGTGCCACCGCGCTCATGATCTGTCCGGACTGGCAGTAGCCGCATTGCGGAACCTGCTCCTTGATCCAGGCTTCCTGCACGGCGTGCAACGTGTCGTCAGAGGCGATTGCATCGATCGTGGTGACCTCGCCCTCGACATCGCCAATTGCCAGCGAACAGGACCGCACCGGCTCTCCATCCACATGGACCGTGCAGGCCCCGCACATCGCTATGCCGCAACCGAATTTCGGCCCCTTGATGTTGAGTTCATCGCGCAAAACCCACAAAAGCGGCATTTCGGGCTCGATGTCCAGCTCATGGACAGCCCCATTGACAGTCAGTTTCATAGCTTGTCTTCTCCGGTATCGGAACTCGTTTGCCGGCACGCAATCGTGCAAATCAATTGGCACTAAGGATGCATCTTCTGCATATGTTTGACAAAATAACAAAAAATGTCAGAGTGTCAATATCATGATACCAAGCACCGACGACCCGCGCCGTGACCTCATTTTGCAAGCCGCTTTCGAGCGCTTTGTGAATTATGGGTTCAAGCGCACGTCGATGGAGGATATTGCCGTTGCCGCCCGCATGTCGCGGCCGGCGCTTTATCAGCATTATCGCAACAAAGCGGACATTTTCAGGGCATTTGTGACCGGCATGAAAGGCGTCATGGTTGACGAGGTCAGGGAAGCACTGTTTTCCGATCACCCGTTCGCGGAGCGGCTGTTTGACGCCTTTGACCGGGGAATTCTAAGGGCGCACCGGGAAATCGCGGCAACGCCCCACGGTGACGAACTCATGGGGCTGAATAAGGAAGTCGCAGGTGAACTCTTCAATCAATGGCTGCTGGATCTGGAAGCGGCGTTGCGCGATGGCCTGATAGAGGCACAGCAACGCGGTGAGTTTTTCCTGACAGATGGCGGTCTCGACCACGCAGCCGTTGCACGGCTGATGGTCAATACAGTCGAGGGGATAAAAACAAGGGCGCAATCGCTGGATAAAATCGAGTCGGAAATGCGGGCCTTGGTGGAACTGATTGTCGCGGCCGGCCGGCGATGACGCACTGTCATCGTGTTGACAATAAGGGCTGATTGTACCACCTCACCGCTTAGAGCATCATGCCTGGCACAGAGGGTCCGATGAACAGCTACTATTCACACGTGTTTGCAAGGCGTCCATCCGTCGGCGTCAACGTCGGCGGCGTTATGATCGGCGGCGACCATCCGGTCGCGGTGCAGTCGATGACAAACACCGATACAGCAGATGTCGATGCAACGGTGGCACAGGTCGCGGCGCTTTCGAAGGCCGGGTCCGAAATCGTCCGCATAACCGTTGACCGCGACGAGAGCGCCGCCGCCGTGCCGAAAATCCGCGACCGGCTGAAACGGCTCGGGCTGGATGTGCCCATTGTCGGCGATTTTCACTATATCGGTCACAAGCTGCTCGCCGATCATCCGGCCTGTGCCGAGGCATTGGCGAAATACCGCATTAATCCCGGCAATGTCGGTTTCAAGGACAAGAAAGACAAGCAGTTTGCGCAAATTGTCGAAACGGCCATACGGTACGACAAGCCGGTGCGCATCGGCGTCAACTGGGGGTCGCTCGACCAGGTCCTTCTGACCCGGCTGATGGACGAAAACCACGACAAGGGCGGGCCGCTCGGCACCCAGGAAGTGATGCAGGAAGCAATCGTTCAATCGGCGCTGCTTTCAGCCGACCTGGCCGAGGAAATCGGTCTTGGCCGCGACAAGATCATCCTGTCGGCAAAGGTCAGCCAGGTGCAGGATCTGATCGCGGTCTATACGGAGCTCGCAAAGCGATCCGACCGTGCGCTGCATCTCGGGCTGACGGAAGCGGGCATGGGCAGCAAGGGCATTGTCGCCTCGTCCGCAGCGCTCGGCATCATTCTGCAGCAGGGCATCGGCGATACGATCCGCATTTCGCTGACGCCCGAACCCGGCGGTGACCGGACAAGAGAGGTGCAGGTCGCCCAGGAGCTCCTTCAGGTGATGGGCTTCAGGCAGTTCGTGCCGGTGGTTGCCGCCTGTCCCGGCTGTGGGCGCACGACGTCCACGGTTTTCCAGGAACTGGCGCAGAAAATAGAAGGCGATATCAAGCGTAACATGCCGGTGTGGCGGGAAAAATATCCGGGCGTCGAAACGCTCAACGTTGCCGTCATGGGATGTATTGTCAACGGGCCAGGTGAATCGAAACACGCCGACATCGGCATATCACTGCCCGGCACCGGTGAGAGCCCGGCCGCACCGGTCTTTGTCGACGGCCGAAAGGTCAAAACCCTGAGAGGATCGAATATCGCGGCGGATTTCGAAGTGATGGTCAACGACTATATCGAGAACCGCTTCGGGCAGGACCGGCACAAGGGACCGGACGCGGCTTAGACGGCTCTAACCCGCTTCTCTCACAGCGCGACGCTTGACGGTTGAATGTGGACGTCGATTGGGCGTGCTGAGAGTTCAGGTGGACAAGAGCGAATTCATCGGTGGCCGCTATTGGCGGCGGTTTGAGTTTCAGCGATTTATCCTGTG
>JAAEOH010000235.1 GCA_024244645.1 Hyphomicrobiales bacterium | reverse complement strand
TGAGAACGCCGGTGGGATAGTGCACCACTGAGCGGCATTATGTTTTTGCCGCAGACGGGATAGTTTTTCCGTCCTGCTAAGCTTTCCGTTTTATCGGAGGGCGGGGTTGAAGCGAGTGGAATTATACGGTCGAGTTCGCCGTGCCGTTTTGCATAAGGGCGTGAGCCGTCGCGAGGCGGCACGGATTTTCGGTATCAATCGTCGTACGGTTGATAAGATGTTGAAGTTCTCGATCCCGCCCGGTTATCGGCGCGATCATGCCGTTAAGCGCCCAAAGCTTGATGGGTTTGTTGGCATCATTGATGCCATTCTTGAGTCTGACAAGACAGTTCCCAAGAAGCAGAAGCACACATCGAAGCGGGTGTTTGAGCGGCTTCGCGATGAGCACGGGTTCACCGGCGGCATTACGATTGTGAAGGACTACATTCACGCATCGAAGCAGCGGCAACGTGAGATGTTCGTGCCGTTGGCTCATCCACCAGGCCATGCCCAGGCTGACTTTGGTGAAGCTCTCGCGGTGATTGGCGGTGTTGAGTGCAAGATCCACTTTCTGGTGATGGAACTGCCGCATTCGGATGCGTGTTTCCTGAAGGCTTATCCGGCTGAGACGACAGAGGCGTTCTGTGATGCCCATGTGTCAGCATTTGAGTTCTTTGGCGGGGTTCCGGTTTCCGTTCTTTACGATAACACCAAGATCGCCGTTGCCCGTATTCTGGGTGACGGAAAGCGCAAGCGCACCCGCGTGTTCTCAGAGCTGGTCTCGCATTATCTGTTTGAAGATCGCTTTGGTCGTCCCGGCAAGGGGAATGACAAAGGCAAGGTCGAGGGCATGGTTGGCTACACGCGCCGCAACTTCATGGTACCCAAGCCCCGGTTTGCCAGCTTCGATGATCTCAATGCTTATCTGGCACAGCAGTGCCGCAGGCGAATGGCTGATCGATTGCGCGGCCACAAGGGCACGATTGGTGAGCGATTTACAGCGGATGTTGCCGCGCTGCGACCTTTGCCTGTGGTTGCCTACGACGCCTGCGACAAGCAATCGGTTCGTGTCAGTTCGCTATCCCTCGTGCGCTATCGCGGCAATGATTATTCCGTTCCAACACAATACGGGCACCAAGAGGTTCTTGTTCGCGGCTATGTGCATGAAGTGGTGATCGCCCATGGGACAGAGGTCATCGCCAAACACCGAAGGTCGTGGGAGAAGGAAGATTATATCTTCGACCCTCTCCACTATCTGGCGCTGATTGAACAGAAGACCAATGCTCTGGATCAGGCTGCACCACTTGGTGACTGGGAATTGCCGCAAAGCTTCATCACTCTGCGCCGCCTGCTGGAAGCTCGTATGGGCAAAGCCGGTAAGCGGGAGTTCGTACAGGTTCTGCGCCTGCTCGAAACATTCCGAATGGAGGATGTGGAAGCCGGGATCACAAGCGCTCTTGAACGGGGAACGATTGGTTTTGATGCCGTCAAACATCTCGTGTTGTGCCGTATCGAGAGACGTCCACCACGGCTGGATATGACGGTCTATCCCTACCTGCCCAAAGCCCATGTCACCGTCACGTCAGCAGATGACTACATGGCACTTCTGACGGGAGGCGGCAGATGCCAGAGATAAACGACACACCACAACTTCTGCTGGCCCATCATTTGAAGTCCCTGCGGCTGCCGACATTCCTGCGCGAATACGACAAGGTTGCAAAACTGTGTGCGACCGAGGGTGTTGATCACACCCGGTATCTGCTGAGATTGACTGAACTGGAGCTGATTGATCGGGAACGGCGTATGGTCGAACGGCGCATCAAGGCTGCAAAGTTCCCAACCATCAAGAGCCTCGACAGCTTCGACTTCAAGGCCATGCCATCACTCAACAAGATGATGGTCATGGAACTGGCCCGATGTGACTTCATCTGCAGGCAAGAGAACATCATTGCCGTCGGCAACTCCGGGACAGGCAAGACGCACATCGCCATTGGTCTGGGATTAGCCGCCTGTCAGAAAGGATTATCAGTCGGCTTCATTACTGCATCAGCACTGGTCCATGAACTACTCGAAGCCCGTGACGAGAAACGGCTGCTGCGCCTGCAGAAGCAACTGGCCAAATACAGCCTGCTGATCATTGACGAACTGGGATATGTGCCATTGTCGCCCACGGGAGCAGAACTGCTGTTTGAGGTCTTCTCCCAACGTTACGAGCGCGGCTCCACCATCGTCACATCCAATCTGCCATTCGATGAATGGACAAGCACGTTTGGATCAGAACGCCTCACAGGCGCACTCCTCGACCGGCTGACACACCATGTCCACATTCTGGAAATGAACGGTGATAGCTTCCGTCTGAAGCAGAGCGCTCAGCCCCGGGACGCCAGACCGGATCTAAAAATCCAGCCCCAACAACCGGTTTGACCACAGCCCCGCATAGCTACGTCGCTGTGGGAGGCACTGCGCCATGCGGGTCTGGGGACAAACCTACCATCGCGCCAAGTGGTGTACTTTTACTCCGGCCAAATCACACAACATGGTGCACTTTTACTCCGGCGCCCGGTGCAGTTTTAGTCCGGCGTTGACATCCAAATTCTGCAGCTTCTTTTTCTCCCCAGTAGTCAGCTGTGGCGATTAGATCGTCAAGCCACTTTTGGGTTCGAGAAGTGGGTCGATGAGGGGCACATGTCTAGGAGGTGCAACAAGCTGATTTGCCTTGTTGCGCCTCCTAGCGTTTAGACTTGAATTCGGGAAAATGAAAAAGCCGGACGCGTGGTCCGGCCTGGGTATTTGGCGGTATTTATGACGGCAAAATCGCCTCTCGCAATATGCTACCGAGCAATAGGCAGCCTCCGACTGCGTTCTTGAGTACGATACCGATGATCAGGAGTATCAGCATAAGCGGCCACAATGCCAACATTAACAGGTAGCCCCAAAACCCTCTGCCGCCATTGTCATCAGCAGACCCAAAGTGCTCCTTAAAAGTCTCAGGAAACATTCCTGCGAGAACAATGATGACCGACATACCCAAAAAGCAAATATACCAGAAGGTTGTCTCATCCATAATGTCTTCCTTTGAAGCCGTGCACCACCGACGGATGACACTTTACGGCATACAGGGGACGACTTCTATAAGGAAATAAACCATAAAACTGAACAAAATCAATTGTTTGATGACCTACATTCCATTTTGCAGAGATTTCTGACCTCAGGTGATTTAGCAATATCTGCCAACTGCTCAAAGTGTCGAAAGGTTCGAGAAGTGGTACGAGCATGTGCACAAGAGAAGAAACCCACGGCGTCTTGGGTCTTCGCGAGCCAATATGACGGCTCAACAAACACTTTTTTGTCTTTTACGGTCCGGTTCGAGACGGCAAATTCAACGATCTCGCGTTTTCCGGTCGGATCGGCGAATTCGTAGTGTTCAGAAAGGTTTTTCAGCCGTTCGAGAAACTTTCCGATCATCTTTGGATCTCTGCGAGATCGCTTGGCATTCTCGATCGCTTCCAACAAAGCGGAGCGTTCGTGCAGGAGCTCTCTCTTGCGGCGGCTGAAGTTATCGGCGTCGATGATCCCGGCAATAGCCGCGTCTTCCAATTGCTCCATCCGTTCATCAAGCTTCGCTAGTCGCAATGCCTCGGCCCGGTCATTTTTTGATTTTGTGTATTTACGTGCCCACTCGACTGATCGCCGTTCGATTTCTGCGATTATCGCATCAGTTAAATTGACACTATTGAGGACCTTAGTCACTGCACCCGCCAGGCGGTCCTCGCGCACGCAGTTGCCGTGACAGTCCGCGAACTGGCAGCGGTAATAGACAAACGCTTTTTGGCGCTCCGGGATCATGGACCGACTACAATTTCCGCAGCGAAACAGACCTCGGAACAGGTGATTGTGGCGTGTTAGCTTCTTGCCGCTCTTACCCTCCCGAACCGCAATGACGCGCTCAAAAAGCTTCGCAGAAATCAGCGGCTCATGCTCGCCCTGGAATATTTCGCCGGTGCGCTTGATACGAATGATCCCAGTGTAGAATGGGTTGGCAAGGAATTTTTCAACACACCCTTTAGAAAGCGGTTCGCCATTGGCCTTGGAAAGACCACGCGACGCCAATTCGCGCCGAAGACCGTGAAGTGAATACTGGCCGGATGCGTAAAGCTCGAACGCACATCTGACCATCGGGCCACTAGCGGGATCAATTGTCTTGAGCGCGTGCTTGCCGTTGTTTTGATAACCGATCGGTGCAGAAAATGGATAGAAGCCCCGTTCGAGCTGCCCACGCTGACCCTTCAAGACCTCTGAGCGCAGATTGCGAACATAGTCTTCCGCCACGGCCATTTGGATGTTGGCGGTAAGACGTCCGCCACGTGAATGGAAATCGAGGCTTTCAGTAGCGAAGTGTACGTCGATACCACTGTCTGCCAATTCGCCAATCTTGGCCCAATCAAAAAAGTTGCGTGCACTGCGATCTATCTTATGCATGACAACACCGGCTGCTTTTCCAGCTCTGAGTATCTTCAGCATTTGATTAAACACAGGTCGGCCGCATTTGGCCGCCGTCTGCTGTTCTTCAAACCAGCGGATAACCTTGATTTCGTTCTGAGCAGCAAAGCGTAAGATAGCGTCTTTTTGTGCTTCCAAAGAAACGCCTTCTCCCTGCTTGTGCGATGAAACCCGCACATAGCCAAAGCAATTTTTCATACAATTATATGATTATCGTCAGACTCTACCACATCAGAAAAATCTGGCGAATCGGACCACGGCCATTTGCCTTCGCGTATCATGCGCTCAAAAGCCCGTTCGCAAAGGGCGAGATAGCGCTCCACTTCAATCGGCAACTTGTTTCGATCATCAGTCATGCACCGATGATACCGCCAACTCAAACTGCAACTAGGCTATGACACAGGCCGCCTTTGCCAGTTTGCAGGCCAGGTGCGGACGCTGAAGGCTCGTGTCGGTTCACCATCAACCATGATCCGTGCATGTGCGCGGTAATTTGGCAATGCAATCAGATCAGTCACAGAAAATGAACCCAGTTGCCGTTCAATCAAAGGCGCATCAAGCGCGCCAACCCGGAAGGTGATCATACTGCCGACATTGCCGAAGACGGCTTCAGAAACCGCGGGATCGGCCTGTTCGATGTACTGGTGTGCAAGCGTCACGCCGAGACCATATTTACGAACTTCAGACAACAGGCTCGCAAAGCTCAGCGTCGTGAAAGCATGGAATTCGTCCACATACAACATGTAGGGGCGGCGTATGGACTCCGGGATGTCATGGCGAGAAAGTGCCGCGTTCATAATGCTGGCCGTCAACAATCCCCCAACAACATTTGCCATATCCGCCCCTATTCGACCCTTGGCAAGATTGACAATGAGCGTTTGCCCGTGATCCATCATGCGGCGAAATCGAAGCGGTTGTTCCGGCTCACAAACGGCGCGGCGAATGACGGGGTGCGATAAAAATGCACCGAGTTTGTTGGCGATTGGTGCAACACCATCAATGGCGGTTTTGTAGTTCATCGCCGGAAACTCGCTCGTCCAGAATTCACGGACCTGAGGATCCGACACGCGGGCAATCACATTGCGGCGAAACGGCCGGTCGATGAAGAGGCGCATGATATCACGCAGATCCGCTCGTGATTGTTCCAGCAATGCCAATACGGCATAACGCAACAGATGTTCCATCCGAACTCCCCAGGCATCGGCCCATTGTTTCTTGAGCGCATCGATCAGGCCGGATGCAACGAGTGGCCGCAAAGCGTCGCTGGTCTTGGTGAGCGGATTATATCCATAGGGGCTTTGTCGATCGGATACGTTCCAATAGATGCCGTCATCGCCGGTCAACGGCTCCAGACTTTCGGCAAGATCGCCGTGCGGATCGACGATGCAGACGCCTTGCTCGGCCTCGATGTCTTGCCAGATCATGTTGCCGAGCAAGGTCGATTTGCCGGTTCCGGTTTGGCCGATCATGTAAAGGTGCAGGAGCCGATCATGCTGGCGAATGCCAAAGGGAAAAGCGTGCGAGCGCCGGAAGGCATCACCGATCAGCAGCAGCGGTTTATCTTGGGTATTCATTTACCCATCGTGCCGTCGAGGTCAGATTCCACCTAGGCCACGAGTTAGGCTGTATGTGAAGACACCGGTTGTTCGTCATCACATTCACGTCAGTGAGCGGTGTCCGAACGGCATGGCTCACTGACTAGCATTCAGCGGCGGATTTTCGATATTCTGGCCTTTAGGAATAACAGTTGGACACTACCACTTGAACCACCACCAAGTCGGTATGTCGTGATCCCGGAAAGGTTTCACCTTTCCGGGGGTTACTTCACGAACATACCGGACTGGTGGTTTTTTGTTCTCAGCATGAAAGCATGAAAGCATGGAAAATGGGCAAGTTGCGCCTCCTAGAATGGCGCTCTTTGAATGTCCACAATGAATGTCATTATTCGTTATAAGCACATAAGCCTATGTCCACACAATTTGCCCTCGATCTGCGTCTGGCGCGCCGGAAAGCGGGGCTTACCCAACGCGACACCGCGCATTTGCTCGCCCTTGATCCGGCCAAGCTGTCACAGCTGGAGAGAGGCAAGCGATTGCCGACGCTAACCGAGATTTGCACACTGTCGCACATTTTTGGTCGATCCTTTGAAAGTCTATTTGGCACTGTCATGGCGGACGTTCGGCAGGCGATCCAGCGCAGGTTGCCACATGTGCCGAAGAACACACGGGACTGCGTCGCCACCGCCAACCGCGACAAGAGCCTTCAGAGGCTGGAACGACGATTGGTAGCCGAAGAAAAGGATCATGGCGCTTAGATTGTTGGCGCTGGCGGCGACCCACAGCCGGATTGGGTACGTTTTCCTGATCGGTGACCGGCTGGTCGATTGGCGGATATCCGACAGAGCCACCAAGTCTGCCGGAAAGGCAGCTGTATGGACGCAGAAGTTGATCGCCGAATTGCGCCCCGATGTAGTGGTGATCGAAAAACTGGAAACCGCCAGCAAAAAGGGCGACAAGACAAAGGAAATCATCAAGGCCATCGCCGCTGTAGCGGCGGATCACGAACTGCTTGATGTATCAATCACCCGCGAACAGTTCTATGCCGACAAATATGAGGAAGCCGAAGCCATCGCGGGCCGCTATCCGGAACTCAAATCCTGGGTACCGAAGAAGCGACGCTTCTTCGAGAACGAACCCCGAAACACCGTGATCTTCGAAGCCATGGCGCTGGCGTTTCCGATCCTGCGTGATCCGACGGGTCAGCTCGGCACCGCCATGGGTTGAATCTTAACCGTTCTCTACCCTCCACTTCGAAGCGCTGTCACTTGCTTTAGGGGTCACTGATCACAAACACGCATGATCGCAGATTTGTTTCTTTGTTTGGCGTTAAAAGCGCGTTTCTTCGTCCCGGCGCACGAGTCAATTCGGACAGCGCGCGCAGGGGCGGTCAAGGCTGGCGCAGCCACCCACGTGAGTGGGTTGCCTTGACGGCCACGAGCACGGTGTCCTCACTCAGACAGCCGGGTGCTCAGTATCGCCACTGCTCCTCGGTTCTTCAAAACCACGCGTGAAATCCCTCACGCGCGGCCAGAGGAACGGAGGTTCAGATGACAGTGGTCAAAACAACCGAGAATGAACAAATACGCGAACTCAACGACCAGCTTCGAAAAACCGGTATCGGCGGCACCGTGATGCTCACCCACGGCATTGCATCCTTACCGGAAAAAGACCAACTGGCGATCATACGGGCAGTGGGGCAGTTCGATGCCTTCACCAGGGACAATGATCCTTATGGTGAACACGACTGCGCAGCGGTGCAATTCGATCAGTACCGCGTGCTCTTCAAGATCGACTACTACAACCCGGAGCTTACGCATCACTCGGATGATCCAACCGATCCCGAGATGACGATGCGTGTTCTTACCATCATGTTGCCGGAAGAATACTGACGGCACAACGCACTCACAATCGTGAGTGCGTTTTGGTATAACGAAGGCTTCGTGGACTGAAGTGGTCTTTCGTTTTGTCGGCGTTAAAAGACTGCAGTGCAGACAAAACTGCTGTTACGATTGAGCCCAAGTTTTGCCAACGCGGACATTAACGTTTGGCGCAATAATAACAGCATTTGAAAGACGACACATGCAATCGGCCCAATCAGTTAAGGGTTGAGCAACTCTTTTGCGGGCGTTGCCTTTGAAGTCCGCAACATGCCAATTGATGTGCTCGACGCTCATCATCGCAGTCGTTGTTTCTGTGATTGATCAACCTTGGACGCTTCCAGCGCCAAGCCAAGGCGCGGTATTGTCGCTGATTGCGCTTGCCGTCTTTGGCACGGCAGTCGCCTATATCGTCTTTTTCAGAATCCTTGTTCGAGCCGGAGCAAGCAATGTGATGCTCGTGACGCTTCTGATTCCCGTAACGGCTTTGCTCTCGGGTAATGTGTTCCTGGGCGAGCCTATCCAGACAAAAGTAATATTGGGTGCCGTTATCATCGGAGCAGGACTTTTGTTCATCGATGGCCGTGTGATCATTCGGTTGACAGGACAACGCTCAACCGCCCGCTAAAGATTGCCGAGTTGCGGTGATCAATTAAATCCACAGCCGAAAGAGGTACGGGAAAAGAATTGCCACCAAAGAGTATTGTTGGCATTTTCCATCAAAGCATCAGATGGGTCATGTTCGGTCGAGTTTCCGAGCGTTAGATTTTGCAACATTGACTTGCCCGAAGAGGAATTATTCCTAAAGAAGTGCAATCTATTGCGTCCTTGTCCACTTCCAGCAATTTTGATACCAGCTGATATCGAGGAGACACTTAGATGCATGTTGATCAAGTTGCGACTATCTTAATTTGTCAGCGCACAAATATTTGGTTGAGAGCCAGAGAGGCTGTATCAAAAATCCTGGCGATTACTCTCATATTCCCATTTATCATGGTCATGCAATTCGATGCGAGTGCTGAGGAAGTGATTTTGCGCGCAGAACTGCAAGCCGACATTACCGAGGCCTATGACCTTCTCCAACGCTACCACCCCAACCTGACCACACATACCAGTCAATTGCAGCTGGACGGGTTATATGAGCGAATATACGCGTCTGTTCCGCGGCGAAGCACTAAAGAACAAGCCTACTTTGCGCTGACTGAACTTGTCGGAGCAGTTTGTGATGAACATACGCAGCTGTTTGTGGATGATCCTGAAAGAGCCCGGCCTCCAGGTGGCTGGCCTTGGTTTCAAAACCACCTGATTGTTTTTGATGGTCGTCTGTTCATGGAGGATCCCGACACAAAAGAGAAATTTGATGTTCTCTCCATCAATGACCTGAGGGGCGTTGACATTGCTGCGGCTGTAGCCAGACGTAGCCCGAGTGACGGCTGTCTTGACGATGAATTCCTTGTGGTCAGTGATGAATTTGAGATTTACACCAATATCATTGCCGGGATGATTGGTACTGATGAGCCCTTTAATGTTGAATTGCTGGAGGAAAACTCACAGCGCCGTCTAAAGAAGATCATTGAGCCGGTCAGTGGATTTGCTTCATCGATCCACAAAGATCGCTACCGAAGTGCAAAGGCACAAAAGCTTGGAAAATGGCTTTTGAAGGAAGGGTTTCAGCGACCGAAACTCGATGCTGATGCCAGATACACTGCAATTGACTACCGGTATTCAGCAGGGAGAAACATTGCCTATCTGGGAATTGAAGTGTTCGGGCCGACAGAAATCATGGCACCGGCATTCGAGAACGTTCTGAGAGATGTTATCCGTAAAAAGCCCCAAGCTGTAATTCTCAATCTTGTAGATAATCCTGGCGGAAAAAACAAAACGGCAATGACATTGATGGCGTACCTCCTGCCAAGTGCACATCGGCTGTTCAGCACCAAATATCGGAAGAACATCGATAGCGAGACTCCCGAGCACTTTGAATATCAGGATGAAGCGGCCGAACAACAACGCAATCGCGCAATCGCTTACTTTAGCAAGCTGAAGAAAAAAAATGGCCTCCGTAACAGCAGGATCAGGAAAACATCCTTTGGCAAACCGGACTATAAGGGCGCGATTCTCGTCATGCTCAACCCGGCATCTGGTTCCAATTCAATCAAGGTGGGAGCGATTTTACGCCGTTTGAGAAACGCCAAAGTCGCCGGTAGCACAACGGCGACCAATACTGTGACCAGCTGTTCAAAGGCGCCTGGTGCCTTTACGTTAGAACATACTGGTTTTTTGTTGCGCGTTCCCGAAAACTGTATGCACAGTCCGGAGAACCGCTTCAACAAAGAGGAATCTTTGGAGCCGGACATCTTTATTAGTCCGCTGAATGCGCCGCTGGACGAATTTGCGCTTTCAACGCTGAGAGTGATTTTGAATGACCTCGACAAGAAACCGATCGACTGACTGCGAGCCGCCGTGTCGAACACAAAAGCAAGCAAGTTGCCAAAGCAACGTGTGGCCTGTCGAGTGGGGAGCTAACTGCACTCATTGCGGCGCCGGGGCCGACATTGGAAAACAATACTTTCAATAACCCCCTTCATTCGCCCTGACATGCTCAAAAAACGGGGCGATCTTGAATTGTTGCGTGACCCGACCCCGTCTACGCGATTCTGGATCGACAAATCCGTCGCCTGTGGTCTGCCAGTTGGTAAGCTTGAACCATATAGCCCTGCCAGGCGGGGATGTCAGATCAACTGGAAATAGCCTCGTATTCTGCTCAACTTTGCCTTTGAACCGATTATAACGCGTTAAGTCAAATTGAGGATAACCGATCGCATTGGCTGAGAGTGATTCAAGCTCCTCCATTGTCAGGTTTTGTGCTTCAGCTTTCTTGTCATACCGGCCGAGAGCACCAACATTTTTGAACCGCAAAACTGCATGACGGGGAGCAAGTTGCCGCACCATATTGAAAATCTGGTTTATCGCGCCTTCGTTTAGGTTGCGTATCAGAATTGTCCCGGTGTTGAGGATCATCTTCTGTGAAACGACATTTTCGACGGCCCTGATCTTTTTTTCTGCGCATCGCAAACTGTCAATCCTCTTATACCAGTTGTCATTGTCGCCGCCATTCAAGGAGATGTAGGTATGGCGAAGTCCGGCATCATACAGCTCTGAAACATACTCCGGACGTGCAAGACGTAACCCATTTGTCAGGAGGACCGCGCGATGCCCACTGCGTCGGACGATATCGATGATCTCGGGAAGGTCTTTGCGCATTGTTGGTTCGGCACCCGCTATCCTGACATTTGTGCGTTTAGGGAATGCCGCAAGACAGTCTTCGAGCCTCTTAATGTCCATATCCGGAATGTCGCGGTTCGGAAGATAGCAGTTGGCGCATGTCATGTTGCACCGGTGTGTGACATCAACAAGCACAGTCTCAAAAGTGTTGTGCGAAGGTTCGATCACTCCATGGGACGCTACGTGAAGCACTTCATCTCTCCGGAATTTCAAACAAGTTTGCGAGCAGAGCAATACGATCTGTATCGCCCGGATTGCTGACTTCGTGTTCCCAGGCAGTATTGATAAACCAAAATTCACCCTGCCGCATGGGCACTGTAAGAACGTTGTTGTCTTTGAAAAATGTGAACTTCTGCTGACCCTTTAGGATACAGATCACGCGTAACTGGCGTGGGTCATCAACATGGCGGCGTATCACGCCACCTGGTTTAAGTGTGCTAATGCGCGTTCGGTAGCAAGCTCCAATGCGGCTTTCAATGAGAGAGACCAAAGACGCATCCACGGGTTTCACGTAGTGCAATCGATCATAAGGATCACCACCAGCCGTCAAGGTTTGCAATTCGATCTGCTCGTAATTTTCACTGAGATATGCAGACATGTTGGTTTCGAGGTTTCTGGCTGCACGTTGACTGATTGCATCGGCAAGAATGTTTTTCTCTTTGTGGAGCGTGTAGAATTCCAAGAACTGCACGACCTCTTTTTGTGGCAATTCGGCCAATAGCTTGTGGAGAATTCGCTTGCGTGCCGTGGCCAGTTCTCGCAGCTGAGACCGATCGAGGGACGTCATGTCTGAGACTGATTGTTTCGATTGAGTGAAAAAGAATAGTTTGCGCCGGTCACCTTGAAATTAGCGCGCCGAAGGAATTTGTCCGTTCTTTCGATGTCAATACCTGATGTTACATGGATCAGAATCTCGCGAACGTTGCGTTGTTTCGACCACTGGATAACGGTTGACAGCAATCGAACTGCCGCTTTTCCTCCAATCATTGTTTGTCTGTAGCGTTTACGAACATAGAAAGAGAACACAGTTGTTAGCAGCTCGTCAGTGCCCACAATGTACTCTCCAGCAGAGCAAAAAATGAAGCCAACGGGATCGCGATTGAATTCTGCAATGACAAGAGCGTACCGTTCAGGATTGGCGATGGCTTGCGAGAAAAGATTGTCGCGTTTTTTATGGCTGTAAGGGATATCTCGAAATCGGGACTCGTTGTGCAATTCAACCGATGCGGGACGAAGATAGTCCAAATCTTCCAACGATTCTGCGCATCTAATGTGAAGACTTGCGACAGGCTGTTTTCCTTTGCCGTTCTGCACATTTTGCATTGCTTTAGAAATAACCACCATTTCAGTAGCGCCAATATATTGCCGAGGTTCCACGATTACACGTAGACTGCACAGTTGGGGGCGATCCAAATTTTATGTAAGATGTAAATAGTCTCACTGTAGAAATCCTAGTAATTATGTTTAATATCAAAGGTTTGCTGCGATTTCCGGGGCTTTTCAAAAACGGCTCCCACCAATGAGTAAAAATTGTGAACTTCTGTCAGTGTTACATGATTTTGTCGTATTGACCAATATTTGGTGACGTTGACTAGTGTGTTTGATTCACCCATGAAGTGTTGTCAATTCTATGACCACCGTAAAATGGGTTAAATGAATTTGCCCGATTTCAAACGGGTTGCAAACAAGGTTTTGCACAACTTAATATTTCTTGGCTTGACAATATTTGCTACCTATGCGCTATATTTTTTGTATGTGCTAGGACTATTTTTACGTTTTTTTACTGCCTGACATCAGATGGATTCTAACCAGCTCTCCGAAGAACGTATCATGATCGGAAATCAAATTGTATATCCGGACCAGGAGGCCTTCGTTTCCAAGTTCTGCATATTTTCAATCACGGTATTGCCAGCACTGCAACTTATATATTTGGCGGTGTATGCGTTAAATCCCGATATATTCGCTGCGTTCCCGACTTCACAATTTTTGGCAAATATCCCCAAATTTTCATACGATTATACAGAGTTAAGCAGAAACGAGGGTGAAATCGTCGCGAAATATTTCAATACATATAATTTGATACTAACTATATCATCGACTATAATTTCAACAATACTGGCTTTGCTGATGTTTATTGTTACTATTTTTTTTGGAAAGGAATTAAAGAATACAAATAACAAATTATTTGTTTTTTTGGTTTTTGGATTGTTTGGATTAATATGGTTGCTATACTTTGATCCAACACCCTACAGATTCAGTGGCGACGGTGGTAGGTTGGGAATTAGTCTGAATTATTTTGGTATGTTTATTTTGGCCGGAGCTTCAAGTATATTGAACTTATTGATGATAGTAATATTTATATATATTGCAAAAATATTGATCTCGGCGTCAAAATTATTGGGAAATAAATAGGGCTTATGTTTGTAACAATTGAGGTTTGAAAAAATGTCCGACCATCAATCTGCATTAGGTATCGGGACAACTCAGTCAGAAGTCAATGATGCGACCGCGTTTGCTGAGCAAAGTTTGGAAGCCGCGTCCACGCAAACGCCTGACGCTCCAACCGCTTCGAAAATGTCAGCCACCAGCCGCGGTTTCGGTGTAGTCGGGAACGCAATCAGTATTGCGGAGGGTGCTGTAGATGCGGTGGGACATGCTGCGGATGGAAATTATTCAGAAGCTGCGGCGTCCGGGGCCGGTGCCGGCGGAGATGTAGCTGGAAGTGCGCTTGGGGCTTCAGTTGCAGGCGGCCTGACCGCAGCTGCTTTGTCAGCAGTTGGGCTTGGAGGTCCCTTTGGCGTTGCTGCGGGTGCTGTCGCTGCGACTGTCGGTGCTTTGTATGGAGGACCAAGGGGCAAGCAAATCGCCAAAGATATGGTTCGCTCGGTTCTCAATCCAACTCCATTGACACCTAAGGATTATGAGCAACTGGAATATGCGGCCAAGAAGACTCTGGACGCAATAGAGCAAAAGCCTCTGGCGGATTTCATAGACGCGATCGACAATAAGAAGGATTTTTCCCCTGATCCAGGCCCGCCTTCACCAGGCCCGCCTTCACCAGGCCCTGGTAAAGATACATATTTTGGTGGCACGGGCCCCAATCATGGGGCGGAGAACATGGGCGGCCTGGGCCCCTCGGCCGGCCCAACCTCTTCGGGCAGCGGGTCAGGGGGGACCCCTGGAGGTAGCCCGGGTCAGGGCGCACCCGACGGAGGTCTATCTGAACCTTCTGGCGGCCCGCCATCACCCGGCCCCGGAACTGCTTCCTACTATGGTGCCACCGGCCCGGGTCACGGTGCACCAGACCAAGGTCTATCTGGACCTTCCGGCGGTTCTCTGTCTTCGGGTGCATCAAGCGGGTCAGACAACAATGCTGGTCCGTCGGATGGTGGTTCTGATCCGGGAACGGGTGCGGGGGACAACGATAGCACTGGCGATGATGGCGGCTCTGGCAGTGAGGCCGGGTCCTTTGGCAAGCCGATTGTTTTGGATCTGAATGATGACGGCATTGAGATTACTGAGCTTTCTCAGTCGACCATCTATGTTGATGCCGGTGGTGATGGCCTGATGCACCGCACGGCCTGGGCCGACAGCGGTGATGGCGTTTTATATTACGATCCGGATGGTCTGAACGAGATCGCGGAAAGGCGGCAATATATCTTCACCGAATGGGATCCGACGGCGACCAGTGATATCGAAGCGCTGGCGACTATCTTCGACAGCAACAGTGATGGTGTGCTGGACGCGTCGGACGATGAATTCGCGAACTTTAAACTGATGGTCACCAATGATGACGGCTCGACCACCAGCAAGACGCTGACCGAACTTGGCATTGCTTCCATCGATTTGACCGCCGATACAACCCATATCGAACTTGCGGATGGATCGGTCATAACCGGGCAGACGACCTTTACCCGGTCTGACGGTACGACCGGCACGGTCGGCGACATGCTCTTGGCTGCGGAGGCACAAGGCCATCGAGTCGAGGAGATCGAAAGCACCGACGGCAGCGGCAATCGTGTGGTCGACATTACCGCCTATGCGGCTGATGGGCTGATTGAATATTCGATCAACTCTGTCACCAGCCCCGATGGTGAGCAGATCACCAACCGGTACGATGACAATGGCGATGGCGTCACCGACCGCATCCAGACGATCAATACCGTTACCCAGCCGGATGGCAGCACGGTCGAGACGGAAACCAATCTGCGCGGCAGCGATGCCCTGACCGCGGTTGTGCAAAACATCACTGTCACCACGGTCAGTGCGAACGGCTTGGTAGAGACCATTGAGCGCGACAGAACCGGCGGCGGATGGTTCGATCAAAAGGAAGTGCGCACCACGCTTGCGGACGGCAGCCGCACCATTGACGTCGACTACCTGGCTCAAGACGGCTCAGTCATCAATGGCATCGGCGAAACTGTGTCGATTGACGGTCTGAACCGTGTAGAAGCCTTTGATGAAGATGGCGATGGCACCGCTGATCTGGCGGTTGTGCATGACATAACCATCAATGCAGACGATAGCAGAACAGAATCGCTATCCGCGACTAATGAAGATGCTTCGCTGCGCTATAGGGTGACGGAAGATGTCAGTGCGGACGGGCGCACAAAGACCATAGAGCGCGATCTTGATGGCGATGGAGATACCGACACACGCGAAGACCTGGTGATCATCGTGAATGCCGATGATACCACCACATCGACGCTGACCGTCAAAAACGGCGATGGTTCAACGCGCGGTACCGTGACCACGGATCAGTCAGCCGATGCGCTGACCAAGACGACCGAGACGGATCAGGATGGCGACGGCGATATCGATCTCAAAGTTGTTGACGCGACGGTGATCAATGGCGACGGCAGCCGCGAGAACACGGTGACGCAGACCAACAATGATGGCTCTGTGCGCGATATGCGCAAGGTTACGCTTGGCGCAGACAAGGTGACAACGGAGACCTGGGTGGACCTGAACCAGAACGGTGTTTTTGAAGCTACCGATCTGGTTGGTTCCGTCGTTGTTGACGCGGTTACCCAGGAGCGCACCGCGACCGACTTGGTTCGCAATCCTGACGGTACCATAAGCGCTTCCATATCGGCCGTAACCAGCGCCGATGGACTTAATCGTCAGGTTTCGATCGACGCCGATGGCGACGGCAACACAGATACATCCATTGATAAAGACACTTCGGTTGATGGTGCAGGCATCGCCACTACGATAATTGATGTTCGGAACCAGGACGGCACTCTTCGCAATAGTTCAACGGCAACAACGAGTGCCGATGGTCTGACGGTCACGACTCACACCGACATTGACGGTGACGGAGCCTTTGACGGAAAGCTGGTCGATGCGAATGTGCTTGAGGCTGACGATAGCACGACACGCACGGTCTCAGGCTATGCTGGAAACGGCACAACGCTGTTGTCAGAGTTGGTGATGACCGAAAGCGCCGACCGGCGCACAACAACCGTCAATCTTGATGCGGACGGCGACGGGGTTGATGATTCGATCACGGTTTCCGTGGAAGCAACGGACGGCGCAAGAACCACCACAAGCACTTCGTACAACGCCGATAGCAGTGCAATTGGCCAGACGGTGGATACGGTCAGTGCCAACGGTCTGGAGATGACGTCCGAGACCGATTTTGACGGCGATTTGATCGCTGACGTCAAAGTAGAAACTACAACAGTCTTCAATGC
>JAAEOH010000234.1 GCA_024244645.1 Hyphomicrobiales bacterium | reverse complement strand
CTGCCGAAACATAGCCAACGATACGCTCACGAAGATCCACAGAAAACGATTTGCCCATAAGACACCTTCTCAAGGGAACTGAATCAGACAAATCAAGCGTTGGGAATCCCTATCGATTCAAATCAAACGCAAAACGCTCTAAGGTGTTGTTTTTGGACAATCTGGGTGCAATTTCGTCACCGTTTCGAGAACTTTTCACGATTGTTTCAGGCGGTTTTTGGCGCATCCAATGATCGTTCCAATCGTCACCGACCGCTGGCGGCTGTCTGATTTCGACCGCTAGCCGCCTCGCCAATCGATAGGCCAAACACGCCGCCGCCTTCAGCCCGGCAAAGCTACGGTCGTTGTCCGCAAAGATGATGACGTAACGGGTTTGTTTCGGCGGCTCCCATAATTCCAAACGGGAAGCGGTCAATGCCGCCCAGACAGGCACGTCAAACAGCTTTTGCGCCGCAAAGGCAGTCTCGATGCCTTCAGCAACGCCCAATACGTCGCCTGCCTCCAGAAGGCGCACAGCGCTGCCCTTTGGATGGTCACCGGCCATAACCCGGCGTGGACATTCGACCGCTGCCTTGTGTCCGTCGTCTGTCAGATAGGTTCTGTGGATTTGGCAGGGATTGCCAGCACTGTTCCGAACCATTGCGACCATAGCCGGGTGGTAGCTTGGCTTTGAGCCAGGATACCGGCACCGTTCCACGAAACGGATATCTGGAGACACAACAATTTCGCCAAGACGGCGCATCAGGTAGGCGTGAACAGGATCGCCAACAGTCACCGGGACAGATGAAAGCCAGAGCGCGTTCATGGCCTCATGCTGCTGATCAGCACTCGGTGCAGGCTGCGAATACGTTATCGGCGAAGATCCGATTTGTTCGTCAATGAGCCGCGCCGCTTCCTTGAATTCGACACCGCAAAATTTCTGAACGAACTGGACGCCGGTTCCGGCACCGCAGTTGCGGCAGATGTAAGTCCCGTTGCCTTGCTTGTCATCGAAGGTAAAGCGGTCTTTGCCACCACACATCGGACAGGGACCAGCTTTGCCGGTGAGGTAATTTCTATCGATACCCATGGCCGGCAAAATTCCATACCATCGACCACGCGCTTTTTCCCAGATTGGTTTGAAGGTCTGATGGGTACTCATGAAAGCCCACCATCAACCACACCAAATGGCCCCTTCTTTTCCTTCTCTGATTCAGTAGGTTTTTCCCCTTCGATCCTATCTATCTTTTGTGGAGGTGGAGGTGGAGATGCATATCCATTTGCATCATTGTTTTTAGTTTTATTCCAACGGTTTGCTGCAGAATCCTGTCTCTTTCTCTTTTTAACATGGACGTAATCATTCTCCTTTTTCAGACGTTTCTGTATCCATGTTCGGGACCGTCCGTCATAGGTCCAAAAGTCCATGATAGTCGGCTTGAGTTTCAGCCACTCGTCTGCAGTGATTCCGAGAACGCGAGAAAGATATTTGTCGTCGTCCGGCAGGTTGCACTGTGGACGGTTCCACGCGACCATCAGCAACAATAGGTATGCGCCATGCTCTTCAAGCGACAGGTGCCTTGTGTCACACAGATAGGCGTCTACGGACAGTGGCAAAAAAGGATATTTGCTGCTCATAGGGATGTGTCCTTTTTAATTTGCCGCCTGCAAATGCCGCAGAAATATCGAAATGATCTTCCTTTCGAATACATCATGCGGTCGGTCGCAGCGCTCATGGCGTCCAGAACTGATTCGAAAGGAAGGCGGTCCAAAAAAAATCGGATACTGCGCAACCGGGTTTTCTGAATTCCATCATCCCTGAAATGGTCTATGTACACGTTCGCGACGGTCCACATATCTGCATCGATGCGGGTTTCGTCATCCATGACAACCTCTTCCTGCGCCAGTTGAACTACGTGTCGACATGCTGGTTTGTGCTCGGCGTCGACCAAGTTGGTACGCCAGCTTTCCGGCCTCGATTGCCTGCATGGGCGTGAGGCCGAACCGCTTACTCACTACAAATATATGTGGGCCATCATTGACTGGTTAAATCTTGGGTTTATCGGACGTGTCAGTCAGCCCACCAACAACTGTTGTTAGGGGCAAACTGACCTTCGGACCTTGTAAATGTCGTTCATTCAGCGCGTAGATTTCGAGGGAGACGATGCACCAGTTACAGGAATTTGGTTGGATGTGGCAAAGTTGGTTGTATCCCTTTGCCGCAAATCTTGCGCCTCCCGTCGCGTGAGCTGCTCACCCTGCTTGCGCTTCTGGAGCAGTTCGCGAGCCTTGGCGTAGCTGGCGTCGTGCCAGAATATCAGGCAGCCGTTGCAACCCTTGCCACAACAACCTTCGGCTCCGATCCGGTTGTTCTTGAAACGACGCTCGGTCGCTTCTTTGTCAATTGAACCAACAAGCTTGTCGCGCTGGCGCTCATAGGCGACTTGATCGCTGTTGCCGGAAATTTCTATACGTTGCGTAAGTTTGTCGAAGCGCACCCGGTTCCGCTGTTCTTGCGTAAGTGCCTTTTCTTTCCTCAATACCGAGTATTCCGGAAACCGTCGCCTGAGTTCTTTCGTATCCTCATGGTCAAACAGGGAAAGCGGGAAGCGGATGACGGCCTTCGAGCCGCCCTGAACCACTTCCTTTTTCTCGCCAGTTTCCAGCAACTCAAAATCATAGGCACGCAACAAGACCGTATCGCGACAGACCGGCGAGACAAATTCAAGCACCTCACCGGGTTCGAGCTTGTTTTTTACCTCTACGTGAAACGCATCATCGGTAACATCCGTCACTACGCCCGCATATTCCCACTGGGCAAGTGATTGTGTGTGTTCGTAGTGATGAGCGTAGTTGGTCAGCAGGCCGTCATGGAAGGCCAAGGTATAGCCACGATTGCCAACCGATTCCAACTCACGCATATAGGGTTTCGGATCCCAATTATTTGGATCGGCATAATAATCGTCGATTGCCATGCGGTAGGCGCGCGCCACGATGGCACAATAATATTCACTCTTGCCACGCCCTTCCACCTTGAGCGAATCCACACCGGTGCGAAGGTAGTCATTGAGTCTGGGCATAATACAGAGATCTTTTGAATTGAGGATGTAGGAACCGCGCACGTCTTCCTCAATGGGCATTAGCTCGCCGGGCCGGCACCCCTCCTCCAACAGGAATTCGAACATCTCGCGATTGTCGTCGGTAATGTTCAACTCCTCGTGGGAGCCATCTTTCAACCGCAAATGCAGTTTGTAGTTCCAGCGGCAGCTATTGGCGCAATTCCCCTGGTTTGCTCCCCGCTCCGCCATGAAATTGGACAGCAAACAACGACCGGAATAGGTCATGCACATGGCCCCGTGCACAAAAGCCTCAAGTTTGATGTCCGGGCATTTTTTTCGGATTTCCTCCAGTTCGGAAAAAGAAACCTCCCGCGCCAGCACACAAAGTTCCGCCCCCTGCTTTTGCCAGAACTTCACCGAAAGCCAGGAAGCGACATTGCTCTGGGTCGAGATATGCAGGGGCAGCTCAGGCGCATGATCCTTGACATACTGAAACACGCCTGGGTCGGCGATGATCAGGCCATCCGGATTCACCCTGCGCACGGTCTCGATATACTCATCAAGTTTTAGAATATCCTTGTTATGGAAAAACAAGTTGAGCGTGAGATAGGCCCGCTTGCCATGCTTGTGGCAGAATTCCACCCCCTCGATCACGTCTTCCAGAGAAAACTCGGACTTGGTGCGGAGTGACATGTCGGGCGTGCCGAGATATACTGCATCGGCCCCATAAAGCACGGCTATCTTCAGCTTCCGGAGATTACCGGCCGGCATCAGCAGTTCTGATCGATGTGATTTCTCCATAATCTACGGTGCATATCAGGAATGATCAGCCGGTAGAAGAAACAATTTCCGCATCAGGCGATGCAAAACCCCGACTTAAAATTACCAATAGTGAAGCATCGCATTTCAGATCTAGCACAGGTTGGATTGCCAACATGGCGTGTAGGCCCGCTCTGCTGTGAAACGGCGTCGAACAGGGACCCCACCACCTGCCAGTCTAATACATTGATCTGGTTGCCCAAAATGGGCTTTGGACGGGGGTCCCAATTGAATGCCGATCGAACTACGGCAACAGCCGATTTACGTAATAGTTTCAG
>JAAEOH010000233.1 GCA_024244645.1 Hyphomicrobiales bacterium | reverse complement strand
GTCTATTTCTGCGATCCCCACAGCCCCTGGCAGCGTGGATCGAACGAAAACACCAACCGCCTGCTGCGGCAATATTTCCCGAAAGGAACGGATCTTTCCCTCCACTCACAAGCCAAGCTCAGTGCCATCGCCCGCCAGCTCAATGAAAGGCCAAGAAAGACATTGCAATATCAAACACCGGCTGAGAAGTTTGCAGAGTGTGTTGCAGCGATCAATTGAATCCACAATTGAAAGCCAGCGCCAGAGCTGCGGATGAAAGCAGGAATTCCCTGCGCGATTTTTTGAACACGTCTCAACCTCCCAGTTGTATCCCGTATTCAGTAGATCACCGGGACGGATCGGACTCCATGATCCAATTGCACTATTGGAGGCGGGTTGTAGCCCCTGCGTTCCCACTCAATTATCCATTCCCACCGCCCGAACCGTTCCGAAACAGCCGAAAATTCTGTATTCTTGGCTCGATCTGCACTGAATATGCGCGCCCGGTTGGCAAACGCTCGATTTCTTTTAAATTCGCTACCCAGACCATCATAGGCGCGATGCCGATCGTTACGGCATCACCGTAACCTGAAGGAAGACACCATGAAGATCACACGAATCAACGCATTTCAGGTCGACCTGCCGCTGAAGGAGGGCCGCTACAGCTGGTCGAACGGAAATTTCGTCGAAGTGTTTGACAGCACGGTGGTCGAAATCATGACGGACGAGGGGCTGAGCGGCTATGCAGAATGCTGCCCGCTGGGCTCGGCCTACCTTCCATCATTTGCTCTCGGGGTACGCGCCGGCCTGCAGGAGCTCGCGCCGCATCTTATTGGCCTTGATCCACTCAATATCGGCAATATCAACCGTGTTATGGATGCGGCTCTGCGCGGACACCCTTATGCCAAGGCGCCGGTCGACATTGCCTGCTGGGACCTTCTTGGCAAGGCGACCGGACATCCCGTCTATTCGCTGCTTGGCGGAGCCGCACAGGACGAGGTGGCTCTCTATCGCGCCATCAGTCAGGAGAGCCCCGACAAGATGGCCGCCAAGATCGCGGTATACGCCGCCGAGGGCTACACCAAGTTCCAGCTGAAGGTGGGTGGCGATGCCAATGAGGATATCGACCGCATCCGTGCAACCCGTGACGTGCTGAAGCCGTCGGATCTTCTGGTCGCGGACGCAAACACCGGCTGGACCCGCCATGAGGCAGCTCGGGTGGTGGGTGCGGTCTCGGATCTCGACGTCTATATCGAACAACCCTGCCCCACCTATGAGGAAAGTGTTTCGATCCGCCGGCGCACTGCCTTGCCATTCATTCTGGACGAGGTGATCGACGGCAGCGGCATGCTGGTGCGCGGCATTGCCGAGGATGCGATGGATGTCATCAATCTGAAGATCTCCAAGGTCGGCGGCCTGACCAGTGCCAAACTGATGCGCGATCTCTGTGTGGCCAGTGGCATTCCGATGACCATCGAAGACACCTGGGGCGGCGACATCACAACGGCCGCCATTGCCCACCTGGCGCGCTCGACGCCGGAGGAATTCTGCTTCTCCGCAACGGACTTCAACAGCTACGGTACCGTGACGATCGCCAGCGGCGCACCAAAGCGTGTGAACGGCAAGATGACAGCGCCCGATCGTCCGGGGCTCGGCATCAACCCCGATTTCGACATTCTTGGCGATGCCGTATTGACGATTTCTTGAATGGGTGCCATGCGGCTGTCGGATAGCATGTCGCGAAATTGTTACCGCGGCGACGCTGGTGTTGCCCCCTGCCGATGCTAGTCTTTGCGGTCTGGAGGGTTTGCCGATGCGTTGGTTGTTGTCCCTGATATTAGCTGTTGCCACGGGACCCACAGCACTGGCCGATAATGGCCCGAGACCCTTTGCATCTTTTGACCTTGCCGGTCCTTCTGTCTTGAACGATCCGCACGATCTGGCCGTGGGGCCTGACGGGCGGCTTTATGTTGCCGACAAATTCGGCTCGCGGATTGCCGTGCTGGACGCCGATTCACTGGAACTGGTGGAGGTTATTGCGGCAGGCCGGTTGCCTGGTGTACATGACATCTCCTTTGGGGCCGACGGTCGCGTTGCCGTAGCTGTGACGGGCATTGGCGCCGTCATGGTCTTTGACCGCCTTGAAGGAAGTGATCCGAAACCGGCTGCGATCCTTGCTGCACCGCGCACCGAGGGGGCGGTGATCCACTCGAACGGCTCGATCTACGCGATGGCGAGCGGCGCCGGTACACTCGTCGCCTACAAGGACGGGGCAGCGGTTGCGGCCGTCAGCGGCCTTTTCGGCGCGCATGACGTCGCCGAAGACCGGGAAGGCAATCTCTGGGTGGCTGACAATTTCAGTCGCCGGCTTGTCAAGTTTTCACCCGACCTGACCCTGTTGCAGACACTGGACGATCCGAAATTCGGGTTCGTCGGGCCGCGCTACCTGGATGTCGATCCGTTCGGGCGTCTGGTGGTGGCCGATCAGGACGGACACCGCGTGCTGTTGATCGACCCGGACGGTCCCGATGGCGGCAGCCTTGTGGGTGTTCTCGGCAGCGGTCTGCCGGGAATGGGGCCCAATCTGTTCGATGATCCGGAAGGCGTCGCGGTTAACGGCAATAATTATTACATCGCCGATTCCGACAACAACCGCATCGTTCGATATACGGTCGTCGTCAATTGAGCAGGGCCATTGCGACGCGTTCATCAAAGCCGCGGTGAACGTCACACCATCGCACCATCGATGACTGGCGAAGCCAGCCTCTACCGCATCATTGCTACCGATGATCCCGCCGGCGCAACATGGACCGGCTGAACCGCAATAGACGAATCCTCGCCGACAAGGTTCGGCGCCCGTTTCAAACAGGGAGGAACGCATGGTTTTGACCACACAAGTCGGCTCATTGCCGCGCACTCAGGACGTTGTTGATTTCATCTTCGCCCGCGAACGCGAAGAACCCTTTGACCCGTCCTTGTTCGACGCCTGCATGACCGCCGCCGTTTCCGAAACGGTCAAGAAGCAGGTTGACGCGGGCATCGATATCGTCAGCAACGGAGAGACATCGAAAATCTCCTACGCGACCTATGTGAAGGATCGCTACACCGGATTTTCCGGCGACAGTGCGCGCAACGCACCGGCCGATCTGAAGATGTTCCCGGGTTTTTTGCAACGCCTCGCCGACGACGGCGGCACGACCCAATATGCGCGACCCATGTGCACAGGCAAGGTGCGTTCGAAAGGCCAGGGAGAACTGCAAAAGGACATCGACAACCTAAAGGCCGCGATGGCCGAACACGGTGTCGGACGCGGATTCATGAATGCAGCCTCGCCGGGCGTGATTTCGCTATTTCTGCAAAACGACTTTTATCCCAACCGCGATGCCTATCTGGCCGCACTCGCCGATGCGATGAAAGATGAATATGAAACCATCGTCGCGGCGGGACTGGATCTGCAGCTCGACTGCCCCGACCTCGCCCTGTCGCGGCACATGCTGTTCACCGATCTTTCCGACGATGGATTCCTGAAAATCGCGCAAAGCCGCGTCGAAGCCCTCAACCGCGCCCTGCAAAATGTCCCGCAGGAAAAGGTAAGAGTGCATATCTGCTGGGGGAATTATGAAGGTCCGCACTGCTGTGACATTGCCATGGACAAGGTGTTCTCGACGCTGATGTCCACCAGATCGCGCTATGTGCTGTTCGAAACCTCGAACCCCCGGCACGCCCATGAATGGGCAGTTTTCCGCGATCGCAAGGCGGAAATACCCGATGACAAGATTCTTGTCCCCGGTGTGGTGGATACGACGACGAATTTTGTCGAGCATCCCGAGCTTGTCGCCCAGCGCATCCGCCGGTTTACGGAAATCGTCGGTGAGGACCGCGTGATGGCAGGCAGTGATTGCGGCTTCGGCACATTCGCCGGTTTCGGCGCGGTCGATCCGGACATCGCATTTGCCAAGCTGGCAGCGCTTTCCGAAGGGCACGGCTGGCCGGAGAACATGCGTGACACCCCTGCTCCTTTTGCCCGGCATGATGTGCGATGCGCGCCTTTTTGGCCCACAGATCGACGCGTTATCGGGGCGGCATCCAATCATGACGGTCCCATTGAATGCACATGACACAATGGAGGCTATTGCAAAGGACATCCTTTCCCAAGTGCCTCCAACATTTGCGCTTGCCGGACTGTCATTGGGCGGCATTGTCGCGATGGAGGTTCTACGCCAGGCTCCGCAACGTGTTGAGCGACTGGCGCTTCTCGATACCAACCCCCTGGCAGAAGCCCAGGAAAAACAGGCAACCCGCGTACCGCAGATCAATGACGTCAAGGCCGGCAATTTGAGGCGCGTGATGCGCGATGAGATGAAACCGAATTACCTGACTGACGGCCCGCACCGGCGGGCCATCCTCGATCTGTGCATGGAGATGGCGATGGATCTCGGCCCGGAAGTGTTTGAGAACCAGTCGCTGGCGCTGCGTGACCGGTCCGACCAGACGGAAACCTTGCGCGCCTATTCAGGTCCTGCACTTGTCCTGTGCGGCCGTGACGACGCGCTTTGCCCGGTCGAGCGGCACGAATTGATGCACTCGCTGCTGTCTGGAAGCACTTTGATCATTATCGAGAATGCCGGACATATGCCGACGCTGGAAAACCCGACTGACACAACAGCGGCGCTGACCAGCTGGCTGGAGGCTTCATGACCCCGTCCCTGCTCAAACGCCTGCGCAGCGTTGATACAACGACCGTGTGCAATGCCATCGAGGTCGCGGAAGGAAAACGCGGCTTCGGAGATTTCACGCGCGGCACAATGCTGTGTTCTGCGCCTCTCGAGCCACCGATGGTTGGATATGCCCGTACGGCAAAGATTGCGGCGATACACCCGCCAGATGAACCCGCCGATGTCATCAAAGAGCGGCGCATGGCCTATTATCGCCACATGTCGGAGGGCCCGGACCCGTCCGTCGCAGTAATCGAGGATATGGATTATCCCGAAAGCGTCGGCGCCTATTGGGGTGAAATCAACACCACAGTGCACAAGGGCCTCGGCCTCACGGGCGCTCTGACGAATGGCGTCATGCGTGATCTCGGCGACCTGCCGGACGGCTTTCCGGTGATTGCCGGCTCCGTTGGGCCGAGCCATGCCTTCGTTCACGTGAAGGAGATCGGAACGCCGGTAATCGTTTTCGGTCTTTCGATCAGCGACGGCGATCTGATCCATGCGGACCGGCATGGCGCAGTCAAGATACCTGCGGATGTCGTGCCCCTGCTTGAAGACGCAATTTCGAAACTGCTCGAAACCGAGAAAATCGTCCTGGAAGCCGCGAAAGCTGATGGATTCGACTTCCCGGCATTCGAAGAGGCCTGGGCCCGCTTTGAAAAGGCCCGCACCTAGAGCGTATCTTGTTTATACGGAATCATTTGACCGAGGCGATTTTGGTCGCTGACAAGGCGGATTGCGTGCCGTGGTGCCAGCCCACCACAAGCGCGAGCCAACACAGTCAGAGGGCAAATTCGCCCGGCCCATTCACCTCAGCATATCAACAACATCGTCCTTTCAGGGGTGGCGGATAATCGGCCATCGGCCTTGTTGCGTCGCTTGCCCGATGCACCACATCGCGCTGCGCGACGCGCCTAGCCGAGCGGACCAATTGTCCGCCATCAAATGATCCCGTACAAACAAGACACGCTCTAGTTGCAGACAACCTCGAACGTGTAGGTGAACCGGCCGGTGTCGGGATGG
>JAAEOH010000232.1 GCA_024244645.1 Hyphomicrobiales bacterium | reverse complement strand
TTTTTTGATCAGTTGAAAATTTCATAGCTTTTTTTTTAGCCAATCATTTTCTACTTTTAGTTTGCCTATCTGCTTATACAGCTCATCAACTACTTTTTCGTTATTCTTACCTCCTCTTGATTTTGTTGTCGAAAAAAGCTCGATACTTCCCTCTACTACTGTTTTCTTCCACTTTTGTACAAGGTCTCTGTGTATTTCATATTTGTTGGATAACTCAGCAATTTTTTTATCGTTATTTATTGCCTCAAGGGCTACTTTGGATTTAAATTTAACTCCATATCTTTTTCGCATTCTTGCTCCTTTTCGTTCATGTAATTTCGAAAAGATTATAGCAAAAATGTAGCTTAACTACCGGTTCAAATTATGGGGTCCATCATAATTGTTACTACCCCCCCCCCGTTTGGCACATAACCAGAAAGTGTAACATTTCATGTTACACTATTTTGAGATAAACCCCCTCATGTATATACCCTTCACTAAGGGGCTAAAAATGAATAATCTTTACATTTTCAACCCCTAACCCAGTGCAGCAGCAATGACAGGTGCGATCATATTAGCACGATCACTGAATAATGAGCGTCGGGC
>JAAEOH010000231.1 GCA_024244645.1 Hyphomicrobiales bacterium | reverse complement strand
TTTCGCGTTGTTTTGGGGGTACTATTGGGGGTATCAGCACCAAGTTTCGGAGGTGATACCCCCAAATGCAACTTTCTGAATTCAAGATCAGGAAGGCCAAAGGCCGGGAAAAGGCTTACAAGCTGTCGGATGGCGGCGGCCTGTTTTTGCTCGTCAAGCCCAATGGCTCCAAACTATGGCGTCAAAAATACTACTTCCAAAACAAAGAGCGGCTCTTGTCTCACGGACAATACCCCGCGGTCTCGTTGGCCAAAGCACGGCGCAAACGCGACCAAACGCGGGAACTGCTTGCCGAAGGCGTCGATCCGGCGGTGCAAAAGAAGCTGGATCAGTTGGACGCCGAACTGGCCTCCCGGACAACGTTCAAGCTGGTCGCCGAGGAATACATAGAAAGTTTGAGTGAGCGTGAGTTGGCGCCAGCGACGATGCGCAAGAAGAGATGGTATCTGCTTGACCTCGCCAAGCCCATCCATAACAGACCGATCAACGACATCACATCTGCCGAACTCCTGTATCTCCTCAAGAGTATCGAAAAGAGTGGGCGACGCGAGACCGCCAAGAAGATGCGAGGTGCGTTGTCAGCGGTCTTTCGGTTGGCCATCCTCACGTTGCGGGCTGAAAATGACCCCACCTTTCCACTGCGGGATGCCCTGCTGCCACCTAAGGTGATTGGTCGCGCTGCGATCACCGATGAAAAGCAGTTCGGGAAACTGCTGCGCAGCTTCGATGAATTCACCGGCTGGCCGATCATCGTGGACGCCATGCGGTTTCAAATACTCACTATGACGCGACCTGGCGAAACCAGGGGCGCCAAAAAAGGCGAGTTTGACCTGGAGAATCGCGTTTGGACGATTCCGGCAGAACGCATGAAAATGCGCCGTGAACACAAGGTGCCGTTGTCCAAGCAGGCGATGGCGATTGTGGAGGCGAATTGGCCAACGATTGATGGAGTGGAATTGCTG
>JAAEOH010000230.1 GCA_024244645.1 Hyphomicrobiales bacterium | reverse complement strand
GCTGTTGACTTAAAAAGGTTGTGTTGCGTATAAGTCGGCCACTGACGAGGGCGGGGCGCCGCTGGCGCTGACATCGTTTGCTCTTGTTGTTTCTCATATTGTCTGCGTTTATGCGCGACTTTTTGGGTTTTGCCTGGGTTTCGGTTTGGGCATTTGAAGTGTTTTTTTGCGCTTCTGTTATTTGACAATTGAATATTGGAAAGAGAAACGTGGGCGGCGGTTTGCTGCTTGCCGGCATGGATATTTGTGCTGGTATTGAAGAGACTTTGGCGGTCACGTTTTTGTATGAGAAGTTACACTGATACGGTTTGGATTATTCCTGATCGTACAGGTGTGAAGTTCTCGTCGATTCAAGCGTGATTTACGTAAAGCCAAAATCGAATTCTCAACTTGAGAGTTTGATCCTGGCTCAGAACGAACGCTGGCGGCAGGCTTAACACATGCAAGTCGAGCGCACCTTCGGGTGAGCGGCAGACGGGTGAGTAACGCGTGGGAATTTACCCAGCTCTACGGAATAACTTGAGGAAACTTGAGCTAATACCGTATACGCCCTTTTGGGGAAAGATTTATCGGAGTTGGATGAGCCCGCGTTTGATTAGCTAGTTGGTGGGGTAATGGCCTACCAAGGCGACGATCAATAGCTGGTCTGAGAGGATGATCAGCCACATTGGGACTGAGACACGGCCCAAACTCCTACGGGAGGCAGCAGTGGGGAATATTGGACAATGGGCGCAAGCCTGATCCAGCCATGCCGCGTGAGTGATGAAGGCCCTAGGGTCGTAAAGCTCTTTCGCCAAGGATGATAATGACAGTACTTGGTAAAGAAACCCCGGCTAACTCCGTGCCAGCAGCCGCGGTAATACGGAGGGTACGAACGTTAATCGGAATTACTGGGCGTAAAGCGTACGTAGGCGGTTCGACAAGTGGGATGTGAAAGCCCAGGGCTTAACCTTGGAACTGCATTCCAAACTGT
>JAAEOH010000229.1 GCA_024244645.1 Hyphomicrobiales bacterium | reverse complement strand
GCCTGGTTGCACTCGTACTGACGATAAGCTGGGCGATTGTTCGTACATCAGCTTCCCGCCAGCGAACGACTTAAAGATATACTGTCGGCGTTACCCTTCGAAGAGACCATCGGATCCCCGTGCCGGTAGCTCAGGCGACTTGGCCCCGCTCGTTCAGCCGATGGCCTAGAGCGTATCTGGTTTATACGGAATCATTTGACCGAGGCGATTTTGACTGCTGACAAGGCGGCTTGCACGCCGTGGTGCCATCCCACCACAAGTGTGAGCCAACGCAGTCAGAGGGCAAAATCATCCAGTCCGATTGCCGCAGCATATCAACAGCATAGTCCTATCAGGGGTGGCGGAAAATCGGCCCACTCGGCCAGGCGCGTCGCGTAGCGCGATGTGGTGCATCGGGCAAGCGGCGCAACGACGCCGATGGGCCGATTTGCCGCCATCAAATGATCCCGTATAAACAAGACACGCTCTAGCCGATGGTCTTTTATGGCCGATTTTGTTCTGGAAGAAAACAGGCGGAGGCCTGCCTTTGTCGAAAAACTTTATGTTCAACGCTCGGCAACTGGTCGATCGATACGCTTCAATCGGGCTGGACGGGTTGCCGGATACCGAAAAATCCAAGCGCTTTGCCTTCAACATATTAGTGTTGATCGGATTTGTTACTGTTGTGGGGTACGGCGCATTCTATGCGCTCTACGATTTTGAGGGCCTGCGCATCGCCTGGACTGCCTCGCTTGTCTGTACATCCATAGTCATTCTCCCGATCATGGCGACCCACAGCCTTCGCTTGGCACTTTATCTCGGTGTGGCGTTGACCATATGGGTGTTTACTTTTTTATCCTATCACCTGGGAGCGGGTACAGGCCTGTATCTCTTTTTGAACGTGCCGCTCATCGCCGTCACTGTGGTTAACGGAAAGGAGAATTTGGCGGATACATTGGTGTTTTGGATTGCGACGACGTCGGCAATGGTCACGTCCGCGGTCTTTTTCCAGAACCCCTCAGGCGCGGCACGCGTCGACCCGGCTTTCCAGGAAATCGTACTTGTTGGTGTCGTTATCGGTTTGGCGGCCATGATAGGCGCCGGTGTTCTGGCCCTGTCGTTCCGTGTTGCCCGGGCAGAGGCCGCCCTTGCAAGGGAACATGCAAGATCCGAGGCCTTGCTGGGCAATCTCCTGCCCACAGAAATTGCCGCAAGATTGAAATTGTCACCGGGTGTCGTCATTGCCGATGGCCTGCCTGAAGTGACAATCCTTTTTGCCGATATTGTGAATTTCACACCTCGTGCATCATCAATGCAACCCGAGGATCTCGTGAATTTTCTGAACCGGGTATTCACGGAATTCGACAGTCTGACGGAGCAGTTTGGTCTGGAGAAGATCAAAACCATCGGCGATGCCTACATGGTTGCCGCGGGCATGCCGACGGCGCGGGCTGATCATGCGCAGATTGTGGCAGACATGGCTTTGGCAATGCTGGACGTCACCGCGCGCCTGACCGCGGAAACAGGCCAGTATACTGAGGTGCGTATCGGGTTGCATTCCGGCGCGGCCGTTGCTGGCGTCATCGGAACTCAAAAGGTCTTTTATGATGTTTGGGGTGATACGGTGAACACCGCCAGTCGAATGGAAAGCCAGGGCGAAGAAGGGCGCATCCAAATAACCCAGGATATGAAGGACCGGCTCGGGGCAACTTATACCTTCGAGCCGCGCGGAATAGTCGAGATCAAGGGCAAGGGCCTGATCCAGACCTACTGGCTGACAGGCAAGGGTTGACGGCTACTTTGTCCGGAGGCTGTGTGGAAACACAAATCTCAGCGGTGTCGTTAGAATTCTGTTCTCATTGCCACGGTTTTTTGAAATCACAGCGCATTGCATCGCCGGTGAAATACCAGCCCGCAGAATTCCATTCTATCTGATTTT
>JAAEOH010000228.1 GCA_024244645.1 Hyphomicrobiales bacterium | reverse complement strand
GGTGACCTCGGCTGCGATTATGAACGTTCTGTTGCGGATGCTGGCAAGTCACAGTGTCTGACATCTCCTCCCTGGCTTTCATCATGCAAAAACCGACTTCGGCCAGAACAATGTCGAATAGGTGCGTCAGCTGAGTGTTTCAAAAAACGACCGTTTTCGATCATCTATTTTAACGTGTTATCGGCATTTTCTGGCGGAATTACGGATGTTCACATACACTGCTAAGGCGGTTTTTAGTTGCTCAAAGCTCAATTCGTGAAGTGCTGGGAGCGGGCATTTATTTGATTCGGTAACGGATAAGCACAAGTCACCGGAAGGCGAGAACGGACCTGAGACCGCTTGATGCCGAATGTCCGTTTTCCTGGTTTGCAATGCAGTAGAGGTCAGGACAATCGAACGGCGGCTGTGGGCCGAGACTTCGTGTTGGGCGCGCTACCGTGTAGGTTTCAAAAGGGCTCAAAGCGCCATTTCGCCGCAACGCACACTGATCAGCTAACGAAAATCTGAGCGTGAATGACTGCTGAGCGGACAAAGCGACGTTGGCGTTCCGTGTCCAGTACTCAAATTGCGACAGAGGTCGAAAGGGCAAAAAGTGCCATTAACGGACTCAAGACAGTTCGTCCAGGAGCGCCTTCGCATCCTTGAGGTCGGGCGTATCGAAGCCCTCGGTGAACCAATCGTACACAGGGGCGAGCAGGTTTCGCGCGTTCCGTCTTTTGTTATCATCGCGCCATAGTCGCGCCAGGCTGATCGCTGTTCGAAGTTCCAGCGACCTCGCGCCCTGGTCACGGGCAATTCTGAGTGCATTTCTGTAACAGGATTCTGCTTCCAATGTTTGATCGGTCGCCTTAATTAGGCACTGTCCCCTAAGCCGGTGAAGCTCGGCTGCCCACCAGCGCTCGCCAGTTCTCTCGGCTAGAGCGAAAGCCTCGTCCAACGCGCGCGATGCTTCTTGATCCATTCCATTGGCAAGAGCAGCTTCAACCAAAAGGGCGACATAGAGCGTGCGAGCATAATCCTGCCCGGCGCGGGCCAATTCGGCGAGCGCTTTCTGCATCAGCGCGATGCCCTCTTCAGCGCGGCCGGCATGAGCCATACTCCACCCCTGGAAAACCGTTCCTGTAGTGTGTCGCAGCGGGAATGCCTGCTTCTCCGACAGATCAATCAGCTCATCCGCGGCTTCTGCAACGGCGGCCGGTTCTCGCCGAAAGGTCGCAGGCGCCGCGCCCCCATAGCACAGGGCATAGGCGAGTGAATTGGGGTGGTTCAGATGGCGGGCGTGAGCGATAGATTCACGGCCAGTCTCTGCTGCACGTTCCGGATAGCCCGTCAGCCATTCGAGACAAGCTCGGCATCCCAACAGCGCCACCTTGGAATCGTGCGCATACTGATAGGCGACGAGGAGGTGTTGTTCGGCGTCATAAAGAGATAGGCCCTGATCCACATGGGTTAGGCTTAGGTTCAGCTCAGCACGGAATAGGTCGATCCATGCTATGGTCCTATGACCAACGACGGTGGGGCCGGATTCATCCTGTTGTGCCGCAAAGTGCAGCAGTTCCTCGCCAAACGCTCTCGCCGTGCGATAGTCACCCCGAGCGGCGCTGTCGAGCCACTGTCCATAGATCACCGGAAGAAGTTGATGAGTTTCCCCCGTTTGCTTGCAGAGTTCTCGCGCGCGGTGGTAGTGCGCTGCCGCCTCCGGCGAACCATAGCCTTTCGTCGCTACAAGCGGGACACCAATGGTGATTTGCAGCGCCAGCTCCTGCCGGGCAAGTTCCGAGCTCTCGGGCGAGGCCTTGATGCAGTCCAACCCCATGGTGCAGTGTGCGATGGCTTCCAAATTCGCCGAGCGTTTGATGGCCAGCTCCGCGGCTCGTTGCCAATGGCCGACCGCCTGGTTGAGAAAACCTGCCTCCATGAAGTGATGGGCAACAAGCTCCGGGTGCACTTCCACCGTATCCGGGAACCGGCTCTCCAATAGCACGGCCACCTGCTGGTGGTAGTACTGACGCGTACTCTTTAGTAGCGATAGATACGCTGCGTCCTGGACCAGCGCGTGCTTGAAAATATACTTAGCGTGCGGCGGTCGCCCACGTTGGTAGAGCAGTTCGGCGTTAACCAACTGGTTCAATCCTTCTTGCAAGGTCGCTTCTTCGAGGGAAGCGATTGCCTGCAGCATCTCATAGGTGAACTCTCGCCCCAGTACGGCGGCCAATTGGGCAACTTCACGGATCGTGGGCAGCCGGTCGAGCCGCGCCATCAGCGAGTCCTGCAGGGTGGCCGGGATGGTCACGTCGGATAGCGGGCCGATGAGTTCAAAGCCGCCATCGCGTTCCCGTAGGAAGCCCGCCTCCAGGATCGTCTTGGTCAGCTCCTCGACGTAAAGCGGCACCCCGTCGGTCTTGCCCACTATGTGCTCGACGACCTCTCTGGGCAGCGCCTTGCCGTCGGCCTGTTGGGTGATCAGCGCTTCCACCTCGGGGCGCTCGAGGCGGTTGAGAGTCAACGGCGTCATGTGCGAGCGCTGTGGCCAGGGCGGCACGAACTCGGGACGAAAGGTGAGCACGTTATGGATCGGCGCGGTTGGTGCTTGCTCGATCTCCAACGCCAACAGCTCCAACGTCGAGGGGTCGGCCCAGTGCAGGTCTTCCCACACCTGCAGCACCGGGTGCCGTTCGGCCTCTTCCAGCAGCCAAGCCACGATGGCATCTAAGGTCTGCTGTTTTTGCTGCTGCGGCGGGAGGTTCAATAGCGGATAGCGGTCTTCCTCGAGCGGCAGCGACAACAACGAGGCAAACAGCGGTATTACCTCTGCCGGCACCAGACTGAAGCCCTGGAGCGCCTTTTCCAGCTTGGCCAGCTTCACCTCGGCGTTGTCTTCGTCCTGCCAGTTCAGAACATGCTCTAAGTGGACAATGACCGGATAGAGCGCGCTGTTTGTGCGGTAGGGTGAACAGCCCAAGGTGATCCGGGTACAGTCTTCCGCATTGAGTTCTCCGCTCAACGCTTCCACTAACCGGGATTTGCCGATACCGGGCTCGCCGCTGACCAAGACCACTTGTCCGATGCCTGCTCGGCTTTGCTCCCAAGCGCGTCGCAGCAGCCCCAGCTCGTGCTCGCGTCCGACAAGCTGGGTGAGTGCGCCCGGGTGCGCCGCCCCGAACCGGCTCTCCACCGTGCCCTCACCAAGCACATGCCAAGTTGTGACCGGCTGCGCAAAGCCCTTTAGGTCATGAGGCCCGAGGTCCTTCAGATCGAAGGTCTCGCCTATCAGAAGTCGGGTAGTGCTGCCGATCACCACCTGATCCGGCTTCGCTAATCCCTGCAGCCGGGCCGCCAGGTTCGGTGTTTCGCCCGTCACCGCCTCCGTCTCCTTTGTGGCCTCACCGATGAGATCACCGACAACGACCTGTCCCGTGGCAATGCCAACGCGAGCCTTGAGTACGACATTATAGTCGAGCTTAAGCCGCGCCACCGCCGCCACGGCGTCCAGTCCCGCGCGCACTGCCCTTTCCGCCTGATCCTCGTGAGCCCGCGGCCAACCGAAATAGGCCAGCACTCCATCGCCCAGAAACTTGGCGACATAGCCCTCGTACCTTGTGACGGAGCCAGCCACCGCATCCTGGTAGTGGCGCATCACCTCGCGCAAGTCTTCCGGGTCGAGCCGACGCGAGAGTTCCGTCGAGCCAACTAGATCGCAAAACATGACGCTCAACTGACGCCGCTCTGCCTCACCTCGCGACAATGGTTCGAAAGCCGACTCATCACCCTGCTGTACGCGCTCTTGATCTTGAAGCGATGCGATCGTAGCGAGCAAAATCCGACGGTGTCCCAGCAAGACATCCATCTCCTTCAGATCGTCCTCGTTCAGGTGCGGAAGAGCACGGAGATCAACACCGTTCTCCACAAATGCCTCGGCGTACTTGCCAAGCCCCAACCCTTCCAGCCATTCGCCAATATCATGCACCATAATCGCCTCATCCAGGTATGGGACGCTGCAAAGCTTAGAGGTTTTGGCTCACATAATCTATTAGTGCGGCATACGTCGAAAGGCGCGTTTGGGTCAGGAGCGCCATTCAGCCGTGTACCGCAACAACGGTGAGAACACACCCGAAAGCCGCCTCGACGTATCTAGGCGTCAATAAGTCCTCGGTGCCAAGAGGCGACGGCTCCGGGAACCATCGTCCCAATGGACCAAAAGCTGGTCATGCCCTAATATTCAAACTGGACGACTCAAGCGGGCCTGTTTGTTTAATCGAAGCGATTGGAAGTTTTTAACGGGAACCGGGATTGATTGACCATGACCTACTCCTCGGTGCCCATGGCGCGGCATCAAATCGATACCTTTCTGTCCGAGGTACGCAATGCCGTGGTTGCCACAAACCGTCGCGATGGCGCCCCTCAGTTAAGCACCGTCTGGTATCTCTATGATCAAGGTATGATTTACGTAGGATTTGATGCGAACTCAGCCAAGCATCGTAATATCAAGCGTGATCATCGGGTCAGTGTATGTGTGGGTGGCGAGCACCCGGATTCGCGCACGGTGACGATCTATGGCACCGCTGAGTTTGTAGACAAAGGCGATCCACGCTTCAAGGACGCAACGAACCGGATAGAAGTACGCTATTCCAATAAAGAAGAAGATGCCCATAGCAATATCGAACGTATGCTCATAGCCATCAAACCTGAGAAAATCCTGGCATGGGATTACAACTGATTTAGCCGCTTGCTTCGTTGAAATACTGCGAAGATTCTTTGTGTGCCCGGGAGTTTTCTGAACAGGGACTGATCACGGAAAAAAGGACGACACGTAGTCCGCAGAATGGCCGGTTTGGGTCAAAAGTCCCCGTGCATTTCACCCATCGCTATCCCAATAGCGACCAGCCTACATAAGGCAGCAATGGGCTTATTGCGTTGAAAAAGTCGCCTGAGCTACCGGCACGGGGATCCGATGGTCTCTTCGAAGGGTAACGCCGACAGTATATCTTTAAGTCGTTCGCTGGCGGGAAGCTGATGTACGAACAATCGCCCAGCTTATCGTCAGTACGAGTGCAACCAGGC
>JAAEOH010000227.1 GCA_024244645.1 Hyphomicrobiales bacterium | reverse complement strand
GGGCCTGGTGGTCCTCGGGCCGGAAGGTCATCTGACCCTTGGGCGTATCCCAGGACATGCCTTCCATGGCCTTGATCAGGTTTTCCGTATCCCAGTCATCGGTGCTCTGCAGCGCCTTGGCGACGGCAAGACCGGCCGCCAAGCCACCGGCAGTGAAGAAATCCGGCGGCGAACCGAAGCGCTTGTTGTGCTCGGCGACGAGCCAGTCGTTGACCGGATTGCTTGGGTTTTCAAATAGTAGTAGATGGCCCCTTCCATGCCCGGAACCCGCTTGTATGTGGGCAGAACCGGAAGGATGTGCCCGCCGGTCGAGATCTCGATGCCATAGCGCTCCGGCTGCATGGACTTGATCTTGCCCATCGGATCACCGCCACCGGCAACGTAGATCAGGATGACCTTGCGGCCTTCCTTGTCCTTGAGCGCGCCAAACATGCGCTCGGCCGCTGCCGTAAAGTCGGTGGTTTTCAGCGGCACGTATTCCTCGGCGACGATTGTCGCACCGGTGCCTTCCATGGCCTTCTTGAAAGCCGCAATGCCGTCCTTGCCAAATGCATAGTCCTCGGCGAGCGTTGCAACATGCAGGTCGGCGCCGGGCTTGAGGGCAAGCGCCTGCGCCTGCATGTCCATGGATGAGTTGCGCGAGGTCTTGAAGACGTAGCGGTTGGAATCGGGTCCGGTCAGCGAATCGGCGACGGCCGGTTCCACCAGCAGGATGCGCTCATATTCCTCGGCGATGGGCAACATGCCCTTGGTCACACCCGAAGAGGTGCCGCCGACGGCGATCAGGACATCGTCATCGCCATAGGCTTCGGCAAGAACTGCACGGGCGACATCCGGCTTGAACTGTGTGTCCTTTTCAATGATCTCAATATCGCGGCCGTTGATCTTCATGGTGCCGTCCGTGGCATATTCCAGGCCTAGCTTGAAACCGGTGTGGCTCTGCTTTGAGAAGACCTCGAAGGTCGAGCCGGACAGGCCATGGACAAGGGCGATCTTTACCGGATCGTCAGCGGCTTCGGCAGCCAAACCCGCGGCGGTCATTGCAGTTGCAACGGCAAGCGTAGATAGCAGTTTTCTCATGCTTCTCCTCCTTAGGTCAGACGCAATAACCGACCTATCCCCGTTTGGTTTCAAACGGGGCTCGCCGCACGCCAGACCTTGTGTGCAATTAGTGGCACATTATCGGGCGTTTGGTGCCTCGCGGTCAAGATGGTAGAAATACGCTAGTGCCTGAAACTGCGAGGCGCCGGGCCGAATCTGCTGAACAAGTGGCTTTACAAGTTTTTGTTTCCAATAGCGTTTTTGTGTTTGAAGTTTGTTGACGCATATGCTGCAAGTGCACAGGACAAGCCGCGTGCGCCCCTCAAACAGCCGATTTCCGACACGGTCTCATAACCCTATTCAACCGAACCACGTACCTATGAAATCAGCAATGAACACCCAGGAAATGCTCGAAATGGCCTTTCGCGAGGCTCCGGTGGGCATTGTCATGACCCAGCACCGTGTGATCCGGTACTACAACAAACATTTTGCTGACATGTTCGGATATGAGGGCGACGAGCTGCGCGACCGCTCCTTCGCCATTTTGTACCCCTCCCTGGACGAGTTCGTTAAGGTCGGCAATATCGGGCTGTGGCCGCTGCGCGAAACCGGCCGGTATTCGGATGAACGCATCATGGCGCGGCGGGACGGATCTCTGTTCTGGTGCCGGGTGCGCGGCAATTCACTGACACGCGACGAGCCGCTGGCCCATGCTGTCTGGAGTATGGCGGACTTGTCGTTTGAGCGGCCCGTCATGTCACTGACTATGCGCGAGCGGCAGATCGTCATGCATCTGGGCGAAGGTCGCACCAGCAAGGATATTGCGCGGATCCTAGAGATTTCCCCGCGCACCGTGGAGGCCTATCGGGCCAGACTGTTAAAAAAACTCGGGGTCAGCAACGTCGCCGAACTCCTGTCGAATGTCGGCGGCATGCCGGGCTAGAGCAAAACATGAAAAGACATTTCTGCCTCGATATCGGCGGTTCCTTCATCAAGCTGGGCATCGGCAAAGACGACAGCCTTGCGGAAGTCGATGCAGTGCCAACACCAGCCAGTTACGATGTCTTCCTGGCACGGACGGTCGACACGCTGATGGCAGGCGGGCTGCAGGCGGATGACCGGGTCGGGATATCAATTGCCGGCAGTATCGATGCCGACAATGGTTCGATACACGCCGCGCAACTGCCGTTCCTTGCCAATGTGGGTTTTGCGCCGGAACTTGGCAGTGCTCTGACTGCAAGGCTGGGCGAACCGCTGCATGCCGAAATTGCGGTTGAGAATGACGCGGACTGTTTTGCCATGGCCGAGGCGCATTTTGGGGTTGGCCAGGGTTTCGACAACCTATTCGCAATTATTCTTGGAACCGGAGTCGGTGGTGCGCAGGTCTATCACGGACAGCTGTTGCGCGGTTATGCCGGCACCGCCGGCGAATGGGGACATGGCCCGTTTATTCAGAAACAGGATCCTTCGATGCCCGGCTACGTGCCACAATTTGCCTGCGCCTGCGGCCAGAAAGGCTGCATCAACACGATCGGCGGCGCGCGAGGATTGGAGGCTCTGCATGCAGCCGCGGGCAACCCGCTTGCCGACAGCCGGAAGATCGTTGATGGCTGGTCCGACGGCGATCCGGCCTGCAGTGCCACGATCGCATCTTATGTTTCCGTGCTCAGCGATGCGCTGGCGCTGACCCTCAACATTACCGGTGCGCAGATCGTGCCGGTTGGTGGCGGCCTTTCGAGCGCATCCGATTTGCTGTCGGTGATCGATGGCGAGGTGCGCCGCAAAACACTGCAGGCACGAAACAAACCGATGGTCATTGAAGGACAGACGGGCCAAAACGGCGGTTTGTGGGGCATTCACGCGCAGCTTTTGAGCGAGGCGCCATGACAGGCGTCTCGGTGGAAGTCTGTGTCGACAATTCACAATCGCTGCTGACTTGCATCGATGCCGGTGTCGATCGGATTGAACTTTGCTCTGCGCTGGAACTGGGCGGCCTTACACCAGGCGACGGGCTGATGCGGCTGGCGGCACATTCCACAGTTCCGGTCTATGCGATGATCCGGCCGCGCGCTGGTGATTTCGAATTTGACGACAATGAAAACGCACTGATGACCGATGAAATCCGCCACTGCGGCGCTGCGGGTCTTTCCGGCGTGGTGATTGGTGCAAGCTGCAACGGAACCCTTGATGTTGCCAAACTCGAAAAGATGATGGATGCGGCCGGCGGTCTCGGTGTCACGCTGCACCGGGTGTTCGATCTTGTCGATGATCCGTTGCGCACCATCGACATGGCCGTTGGCCTTGGTATCGAGCGCATCCTGACATCCGGCGGCTCAGCAACGGCACACAGCGGAATTGAAAACATCCGCCGTTATGTCGAGCACACAGACGGGCGGTTGTCGATCATGGCCGGAGGCGGTATCAACGACGCAAATGCTTTGGAAATCGTACGCCGCACCGGTGTGCACGAGATCCATGGCTCATTCAGCCGAGAGACACGGCGCTATTCGACATCGATACAAAAATTCGATTTTTCCACGACCGATGTCCATTGCGACACAGACATTGCTTCAATCCGGGCGGTCCGGGCCGCACTGGACGATATGTAGCCGCCTATGCCGTGAAACCCAGATGCGAATCGATCCACTGTCAAATGCATCAAAGGAGCGCGCGCGCCGGCTGAACCTTGCTCAAACCGTGATGCGCACAGAATTGTGAAAGGCGATGTGTGAAATTGTTCGGATCACCGCGTCCTGACTGCCAGAACAGCAAAGGCCCTCAAACCGGGCCTTTTTGATCGCTATTTTAGCCGGCTTTTTATATAATTTCCTAAATATCTTACATTTGGACGTTTTTTTGCAATATTTTGTGTTGCAGAATAGGCGCACTGTGTGCACTACATGGCGTCTTCGTGTCGATGGAACACGCACAAATCGCAAAAAAACGGGATACTGGCTTGCACGCATGTGCAAGGAATTCATATGTCTGCATCTGCCACTTTGTTGAATATAGCCGGCTCTGTCGCGTTGCTGTTATGGGCTGCGCGGATGGTGAGGACCGGTGTCGACCGAGCTCATGGCGCCTGGCTGCGCCGCTTCCTGCAGAAAGCGGCCGCAACGCGCATCGGCGCTGCCGCGGCGGGCACCGTCATGGCAATCGGAATGCAGGGATCGACCGCCGTGGCGCTGCTGATGACCGGCGCGCTTGCAAGCGGGCTGACGACGGCACCAATCGGCCTTTCGATCCTTTTGGGTGCGGATCTGGGATCAGCCCTTGTTGTGCGGATCCTGTCGCTGGATCTTTCTCTGCTTATTCCGGTGTTCATGATCGCGGGCGTTTCTACCTTCATGATCGGCGAACGGCGCGGCGTGCGCCAGGCGGGACGCATTATTATCGGCATTGCGCTAATGCTGCTTGCCCTGCGCCTGCTGGGTGAAGCATCGCAGCCGTTGCGCGACAGCCAGGCGCTGCCATTGGTCATCCGCTATCTGAAGGATGATCCGGCCAGCGCATTCATCATGGCTGCACTTTTGACCTGGTTGATGCATTCGGGCGTCGCGGCGGTGCTGCTTCTTGCCTCGCTGTCGGCCACCGGTATCGTGCCGCTGGAACTGGCGCTTGTGCTGCTTCTGGGCATCAATTTCGGCAGTGGCGTTATCGCCACCATGCTGACCCGCAACCTTGGACGGCCCGCATCCATCGTTCCGGTGGCAAACCTCGTGATACGCGGCACTCTCGCCGTTGCCGGTGTTGTGGCGCTGCAATGGATCGATGTCGGACCGGTCCTGCAGGAATTTTCGCCCGCAACGGCCGTGGTGTCTATGCACATCGCCATCAATGCGGCGGTTGTCATCATCGGCTTGCCGCTTGTCGGCCCGATCATCAGGATGATCGAGACCCTCAGCCCTGCGCCACCGCAAACGGATGCAGAGGGCGGGCTTGCCGAAGTTGCGCAGGCGACGTCACTCGATCCCGATCGTGTTGACCAGCCGAAACCGGCCATTGCGGGTGCGGTGCGCGAGATCCTGCGGATGAGCGATACGGTTTCGATCATGCTTCAGGGGGTGATCGAGGCGTTTGCAAACGGCGACCGGGAAGCAATCGAACAGATTGCTCTTCTCGATGACGAGGTTGATCTGCAGCATGCCAGGATCAAGCTTTATGTAACTGAGATCGGGCGCCACGATATTTCCGAGGATGAAGCCCGGCGGTGTGACGAACTGATGCGCTTTTGCATCCGCCTGGAACAGGTCGGCGACATCATGGTGAAAAACCTGCTTGCGCTTGCTGACAAGAAGCGGACCAACAAGCTGGTGTTTTCCAAACATGGCTGGCGCGAACTGCGCGACCTGCACGAACGTGTCTCTGCCAATCTGCAGCTTGCGCTGAACGTGCTGGTTTCAGCCGATCTGGAATCGGCGCGTACGCTGGCCGATGAAAAGCAGAATGTGAGACAACTGGAACAGGCAAGCCTCAACCGGCATATGGAGCGGCTGCGCAAGGGTACCGTCAAGAGCATCGAAAGCAGCGAGATCCATCTCGACATGATCCGCGATCTGGTCCAGATCAACAGCCTGCTGACGTCAGTCGCCTATCCCATCCTCGAACACAACGGCGTGCCGCGACGCCCCGCCGTCAGTGGCAATGCCGTCGGCGGGATCGGCGAGCCGCGTTCGTGACACGACCGCTTACTTTCAGCAGGGAGTGTGCAAGAGTGATGTTGTGAAGCGAATCCGGTCGGACAGGGGCAAGGAGGCAATCATGACATCCGTTGTTGATCTTTTCTGGTCATTTCGAAGTCCCTATTCCTATCTGGCAACACCCGGTGCGCTCAGGCTCGAACAGGATTTCGATGTTTCGCTTCGCTTTCGCCCGGTACTGCCTCTAGCCGTGCGGCAACCCGATTTTTTCAATCCGGAAACCTGAAGCGCGCCCGCTATATACTGCTCGACTGGCCGCGCTGCGCTGAAATGCTCGGCGTTGCGCATGAGGGCCATCGCCGGATCCGGTGGTGCAGGATCTGCAAAGTTTCACGATTTCAGACGAACAGCCTCATATCTACCGGCTGACCCATCTGGGTGTCGAAGCACAAAGGCGCGGATGCGGCGTGGCATTTGCAGCGGAGGTCTCAGGGCTGCTTTTCGGCGGAACGAAAGACTGGCATACCGGCGATCATCTTGCCGGCGCCGCAGGCCGCGCCGGCCTTGACCTTGACGATATGGAAAAGACCATCGCCGCCGACGGATCGCACCAGTCGGAAGTCGAGGAAAACCAGGAAGCCCTGCAGAGAGCCGGCCACTGGGGTGTTCCGACATTTGTGTTCAGGGGCGAGCCGTTCTTCGGCCAGGACCGCATCGACATGCTGCGCTGGCGGCTTGAAAAGGAGGGGCTTGCGAAAGGCTCTTGAGAGATCGACGCGTGCATTGACGCAGAGTTGATGAACCGTGCCGAGAGCGCCTCTTAACCCGCGCAGGCATAGGCCTCGTAGCGGATATCGCCGGACCAGCGCCACGCGGCGATTGTCGGTTTGTCGCCCGTGCGGCTGCTGTGGGGGATGTTCGACGGGTGGAAGACCACATCGCCGGCTTTTTTCAGCTCGGGCTCACTGCCGCCCCTGCTCCAATGACCCTCGCCGCCGAGGATGATGTAGGTCTCTTCGGCACTGTGGATGCGGGTGACGTAGTCGAGGTTCGGGCACTGGACGAAAAGTCCGACCCTGGCCGTTTCGCAGCGGAACATTCCGCTGGGGCCGACGAGTTCCGTCACCAGCATCTTTGCGCCCATCTCGGCGCCGATCGATTTCATGCTGTCCATCACATGAAACCATCGTATCAAAGGCAACGCGGCGGCAACGATACCGGCCTGCGGATGCGCGTCGAGCGTCAGAGCGGCTTCGGCCATGCCGGGCATATAATTATAGGGTTCGGGCAGGCTTTGCGGAAAATCAGCGAGCGCGGACTGCAACGCTCCGACAGCTTTATCGCCGCCAGGCCTGCCTTCCGCCGCATAGAGGCCGGAAAGGAATCTCAACAAATCTTTGAAAGCGGAATAATCCTGCATGCGCGCCACCAACTGCCGTTGGAATAGACAAAGCCTATTTTGCCGCCGCCAACGCGCCTGAATCCGACATGATCTGTTTTCATGCCGGTGATAAACCTGAATTGCCGCACGATCACAGTTTTTGCACTTTCGCGCCGCAAGATGACCATGCCCGCATGATCTGCCCATCAAAATTGGCGCCAATTGTAAGGTCCGGTCTCCGGCGGCCGGCACTCATTGGAGGAGACGGCAATGAATTCGATGTGGAAACTGACGGGATTGGCGACACTGATCGTCCTATTGGGCACCGAACGGGCCACGGCGATCACATGTACTATCAGCGAGGAAGAGCGGCAGGAATTTCTCGGCGAGCTGTGCATTATCGCCTCCGGGACCGATAACCTGGTTTTCACCGAGAAAGCATGCGTGCCGCGTGCGGCACAGCTGGCCGTCGATGCCCATCTGGGCTTGATCGAACATCACCGCAATTGCGGTTGGACGGATATTGCCGATGCCTTCGAAGAACACGGCACCAGTTCATTGATCTTTCTTGAAGCGATGACGATCTGTGTCGGCTATCGGGTCGATATGAACGCACTGATGGAAGAGGCCCGGCCCGCCATAGTGCGCACCGCAACCGACATCGGGTGCCCACCGTCAATGCGCAGGCGGCTGGCCGGCGAATTGCCCGAAACGAGGCAATTGCTCGAATTCGAAAAGGACCAAGACAATCTGAGACAGGAACTAGAAATGCTCGGATTGGCAGTCGACAACAACGGTGCGCTTATCCAGCATGAGCATGACTGAACCAAAGCTGGTGCCCCATTGGAAAATTCCCACACGAAAACCAGCAAATTCCTGAGCTATGTGCTGCGGCACAAACCCGAAGCCATTGGCCTCGAACTCGATGCGGAAGGGTGGGCGAGCGTCGAAGAGCTGATTGACAGGGCGGACATGTCGCTGTCGCGGGCACTGATCGAGGACGTCGTCGCCACGAGCGACAAGAAGCGCTTCGCACTTTCCGGCGACGGTCTCTTTATTCGCGCCAATCAGGGCCATTCCATCGAGGTCGACCTCGGCCTTGAAGCCATAGAACCACCTCAAAAGCTCTATCACGGGACCGCAACACGTTTTCTGGGGAGCATCCTGCGACAGGGGCTGCAGCCGCAGAACCGGCAATATGTTCATCTATCAGGTGATGAGGAGATCGCCACATTGGTTGGAAAACGCCACGGAAACCCGGCGATCCTGGTTATCCCCGCACGACAGATGCACTTCGACGGTCATCGGTTCTTTCAGGCAAAAAACGGCGTCTGGCTGGTTGCATAGGTACCGGTTCGGTATCTCCAGCCGAACTGACCGCAACAGAAACCTGGGTGGCAGGTTTCACCTACTTCTTAATACCAACGTCGTCGCAACCTTCCCGGCAACCGGGATATCCGTCTCCACCGTCGTTTCCGCCGTCCATCATCTCTTCGAGCTGGTTGTCGAACAATTCGTCCTGGAACAACTCATTGAGCGGGAAATTGTCGCCCGGCAGATTAAACGCGTCCTGTCCCGACTGGCTGGCGCCAGACTGCTCGCCGCCGCCAAAAGACGGGCCGCTTGGCGACGAGCGCAGGTAGAAATCGAAATATTTGAGGACCTCCGCCGTCACTTTGAACGGACCGATCGGCGGCTGTCCGGGACCCGGCACGAAGACGGCGTAGTTTGGGGCGGAAATTGTCTTGCTGCCGCTACTGTTTCCGACCTGAATGATACCCGGCTTGGCGAGCGCGTTGTTGTTGCGCTTGGGTCCGCGCAGGACAATGAATGCAGCCCGTTGCGGATCGGCACCATCCGTCAGCAAACCCATCAGTTGCGCCAGCGTAATGGCGTCTGGACCCACCACGCCCTCAAGCATGGTCCCGCGAATGCCGATGGTCGCAGCCGGTGTCGTGATGTTGGCCTTTGTCGGATTGGCCTTGCCGATGCGGCCGCTGACGAAGCGAAATGCGCCTTTCAGCACCTGGCCGCTCATTTCGCCGGCATTCTGGTCCGGATCATAGACAAACCGGTCGATGATCATTTCGCAGTTTTCGCCGACGGTGAATACGGACTGGTCGAGCAGCAGAATCTGCAATGCACTTTGCTGTTTCGTCCGAACCTCGTCGTGCAGAAGGATGTTCTGATCGACCTTGGCCTTGCGCTGTTCAGTGCTGGTGCCGCTTTTAACGAATACTTTGCCGCGTACGGCGGCACTTACCCCGATCTTGGCTTCGGCATGCGCTTGAGACACCGAAAAAAGCTGCACAACAACAAGTGCCGCTGCAGCAAAGATCGCGGTCTTTTTCATCTGGGCGATCATGACAATCCTCCGTCCCGCATCGCCCTCATATAGTTAGTGTCGCACATATTTCCCAGGTCCCGCATGTGTATCCGGCTCTAACCACCGAAACGCTTGATCAGCATGATATCAGCCGACACGCTGTCCGCGACGAAATTCGGAATGTTGGAATCCTGATTGAGATAGTTGACACCCACCTGGAGGTTGACGTTCGACGTCGCCTCCGGCGGAGTGACATTGACGTTCTCCAACAGCAGGTTAAGAGGCACACCATAGGCAAGACGACCCTTGAACAGCTCGTCTTCGCGCGTTACCGTCGTCGAATAGTTCGGGTCCGGCTGGTCGTAATTCAGCCAGCGATAGGATGCCGAAGCCACGAGATACTGGCCGCGGCCCAGCAGCAAAAGGTGAGACGCGGCGATTTCCACGGCGTCGTAGCTGTAACTGTTGTTGTTGGCGTCCTTGAAATAGCCATTGACACGTGCCGAGAACTTGCTGCGTTCGCTGGCACGCACCGCAAACCCGCCTGAAGCCGTTGCCAGCCACCCATTGCGGGCACTGCCGACCGAATCCGTTGAGACCACTTCGTAATTCTGGAAAACGCCGCGTCCGCTGGCAAAGATCGTAAATCTGGGATTGACGCTGAAACTGGTGTAAACGCCGCCGCCATATTCCGTGCGATAGACCTGCCCATCAAGCGACAGAATGCCTGCCGTTCCGTAGGGCGTTATCTTCAGATCCAGGATAAAGAAGCTCGCACCGGTCTTGACATTGCCGGTAATGTAGCTGGCTTCGCTGACCTGGAACTGTTCGCTGAGATTGCCGTTGGCTTCAATGAATGCGTAGCTGCCCTGACCGTCTTGCAAATCGTGTTCGATCCGGAATTTCGAAGCCGCAGCAAAGGCGCCATCGACCCGACTGTCGGTGTTGAGTGGATCGCCATTGAGGTCATTGGATGAATCGGTGGTGAGATCAGGATTGCTGTCGACGCGAAATCCCGTTGAAACGCGGCCGGATACGCGCGTAGTCTTCGACTTGGAGGACGCCAGCGCCAGGTATTTCTTGACTTCTCTGGCCTGACTCGGCCCGATCGGTCTGTCAGTCAGGATCGTCAGTTCCCGCTTGGCACCTTCCATATCGCCGAGCCGGTAGAGCACCAACGCATAAAACAGACGGGCGTTGTCCCAGTTGGGCTGCAGGAGCAGAACACGTTCCAGAGCCGCCGACGCCTGTTCGAGGTCGCCTTTGATAACCTGCTGCTGTGCATACAGATAATTTAGTTTCAAATCGTCAGGATTTGCTAAGATGTCGTCATAGGTAACGTCATCGGCGGCGGCGCCCCCGAGTGCCGCAAGCATTAATGCTGCTGATACAAATAGTTTCTTAAGCAATTTCAGCATGCCCCCACTCAACATGCATTTACCACAAAATTATACTAGTGCAAATTGAAGATGTTTGGAAATCATGTCTATGTTCACTAAAGATAACAATGCGATTCATACTGTTTGAGGACATATATTGAGTTTCTGGCACAGCCGCTCTCCTCGAATCATGGCAGTTTACGCTGGATTATTGTCGCTGGCACTGCTGTTTTTAGCCGCCTCATTCGGCGCGCCGCTATTCGATCGTCTTTCGTCCCTCGTTTTTGACGAATACCAACGGTTCAAACCGCGTCCGCCCGCCGATGCACCGATTCTGGTTGTCGATATCGACGAGGCCGCAATCGATGAGATTGGCCAGTGGCCCTGGCCGCGGTCGCAATTGGCCATCCTGGTTGATCGCCTCGGTGAGCTCGGTGCGGCGGTGATCGCCTTTGACATAGCCTTTTCGGAACCGGACCGCACTTCGCTCAGGCAAACGCTTTCCGACCTGCGCAGTGCCGGTGCCGAAATCCGCTTTCCGGACGGCGTTCCCGAACTCGACAATGATGCAATATTCACCCGAATTCTGGAGCGCAATTCTACGGTCACCGGTCTGGCGCTGACAGGGGAAATCATCTCCGATCTCCCCGAACCGAAGGCGGGATTTGCCTATGGCGGCCGGGATCCGAAAGATATCCTGCCCGCCTATCGCGGCGGCCTCGTCAATCTCGAGCCATTCGATGAAGCCGCGACAGGCCTGGGATTTTTTAGTTTTCCGCCGGAAGTCGACGGTGTCGTCCGCAAGATCCCCCTGATTGCGAGCGCCAACGGCAAGCTCTATCCCTCACTCGGCATCGAGGCGCTGCGCGTCGCCCAGCAGGCGTCGAACTTTATCGTCACGAGCACCGGCGCCAGCGGCGAAGCAGAGGCCGGCGCACCGGCGATCATAAGCGTGAGGATCGGCGCATTCGACGCGCCGACCGACGGCACCGGCAGGTTATGGCTCTATTATTCGGGAAATGCTGCGGCCAACACGATTTCCGCGAGCGCGTTGCTGTCCGAATCAATCGACCGCTCCAGCCTTGAGCACCGCATTGCCGGCCATATCGTTCTTATCGGCACGAGTGCCCTGGGTCTTCGCGACCTTGTGGTAACACCTCTGGGCGCCGGCGTGCCGGGGGTCACTGTGCACGCCGAACTGATAGACCAGATTTTGTCCGGAACTTTCCTTCAAAGGCCCGATTACATGCCCGGGCTCGAGTACTTTGTTGCCGTTGTCGTGACAATTTTGCTGATTGCATTCGTCAGGCCAGGCCAGCCCTTTGTGAGCGCAATTATGGCGCTGGCGCTGCTTGCCTGCATTTTTGCTGTTTCGTGGTATTTTTTCGTCGTGCGACAGGTGCTCGTGGATCCGCTTTTGCCGGCGCTGGCGACCGTTCTGGTGTTTATCGCCGTCACAATTGCCCAATATCTGAGCAGCGAACGGGAAAAGCGGTTTATCCGCAATGCGTTTGGCCGCTATCTTGCGCCGGCAATGGTGAACCGCCTTTCGGACGATCCCAAATCCCTGAAGCTCGGCGGAGAGATGCGGGAGCTGACCCTGCTATTTTGCGATATCCGCGGTTTCACGTCCCTTTCGGAGGAACTTGACCCTGAAGGTCTGACGCGGCTCTTGAATGATTTTCTCACACCCATGACGGACGAGCTGCTCAAATCCGGCGCGACTATCGATAAATATATGGGGGACGCCATCATGGCGTTCTGGAACGCCCCGCTCTCTGTGCCTGATCACAGGCAATCCGCCATGAAGGCAGCGCTGGCGATGATGCGGCGCCTGCATGCGCTCAACGCTGAAAAGGGAATTCAGATCAAGATCGGTATCGGGCTGAATACCGGCCCTTGCTGCGTCGGGAACCTCGGTTCGTCGCAACGTTTCAACTATTCGGCCATCGGCGATGCGGTCAATGTCGCGGCGCGGATCGAGGGTGTCACCAAAAAGTACGGACTGCCGGTTCTGCTTGAAGACTCCGTGCTGGAAAACGGGGCCGGCGACATTGAAGACGATGTTGTTCTGGAGGTCGACAGTGTCCGGGTGGTGGGTCGCGAGGAGCCGCTCGTCCTGCATACGGTATTCGACAGGAAGGAGCTCAACGGCTCGAGCTGCGCCGAACTTGTGGATGCGCAATCGGTATTTCTTGCAAATTACCGAAGCGGCAATTTCGAGGCCGCCGCCGCGCAGGCCAAATCCCTGAAAGACAAGGCGCCGGCGCTGCTGGGCGAACTCTATCAAACCTACCTGAACCGCCTTGAAATACTGGCAAAGGCCCCGCTTGAAAACTGGGATGGAGTTCATCAGTTTGATGAAAAATGACGGTTGGCCCACAACAATGTTGCCCCTCGAAAAATGCGCGGCCGGTTATAACAGGATCGGTTCAAAAACCGGATAACTTCAGAACCTTCAGCGGAGAAAGACCAATGCCTGTCTTCACGGCGCCCGACGGATCGCCTGTTGCAATCGATACCGAAGCCGTTGTGCGAATCAGCAGGACAGTTCGAAGCGATCTTGATGGCGCCAGCTGCCGGATCGACTGGAGCCGAACCGATCTGGTCAGGGAATCCGTGCCGGAAGTGCTGGAGCTGCTTGTCTATGAGCTGTCATCGCTCGTTCGGCTCACCGCAACGTCCAACAACCCGATCTGGGTCAATGCAAAAAAGGTCGACGGCCCGTTCCCGCCGAAGCCGGATGTAGCGCAAGAGGGGTTCGGTTGCCATATTGTTGTTTCCGGTGAAGTCCAGTACGTCGTGGAAGACGAAAACAAAGTCCGCCAATTGTTCGCACATGCCACCGGCAAAGTGTGACGCAGCGGCCCGCCGTGCTTTCCTGAACCGCAGGTGCCTGACAGTCGGCAGGCCCGGCGCGGCAATTCAACGGATGGGCTGCTTGTGTCCACGGTGGTTGAAATTCGCTGAAATAGTGTCGATTATGGCGCGCCGGACCGTATTCGTATTAGGACAGGACAGAATTTGCTCGACCGACACGCACGATACGCCGGGCCAGGTGAAACATAGTGAAAAAATATCTTCTTTGCAGACCAAAGGGCGGCCTTAACGATACGCTTTGTCAGATCGAAAGATGTTGGCAATATGCAGAGCAACATCATCGCACGCTGATTGTCGATACCACACGGTCGTGCTTTGCGGGCGAATTTTCGAATTTTTTCGAACCCGCCGAGGCCTCGGACAAAATCGTCTTTGCGCAGACGGATGAATTATTGGGTGTGTTGAACAATGCGAGTTGTTTTCCGCCCGAGGTGGAGGGAAATCTCTGACCATATGACGATATCAGCCTGCGTGTCGCTGAACCCACAGTCGGCGTAAAATTCGATCTTGCCAGGGATTATCCTCAAACTGTACTGGTGCACGGAATGTGGGGGGGCGGAAAAATATCCTACAAGCTCCTGCCACGACTGAAATTCACGGAAGAAATGTCGGCAATCATATCTGACCGCTTGAAATCCATGGATCCCAACTACACGGCGATCCATGTGAGAAACACCGATTACAAGACCGATTTTCAGTCATTCTTCAAAAGAATAGTCAAAAAGACCAATGGTGAGCAGTTGCTTGTTTGCAGCGACGATGCCGGTGTCCTCGATGCCGCGCGGGAATATTTCGTCGCGGCGCGTATTATTACCGTCTCACAACCGCCGCGGTCAGGCGGACGGCCGCTGCATGACATAGACACCTATGCCAGCGGCGAAGAGATGAAAGAGTCTGCCATAGACTCGTTGGTGGATCTCATCGCGCTGGGAAACGCACCGCGTCTGTATGTCACCAGCGTGACCCTCGGCAACCTCTCCGGCTTTTCAGGTCTTGCCGCGTTTCTTTGCGACCATAAAGAGCTGATCGGGCGTCTGCTCGGTCACGATATCGGCACGTCACACAGCAATGCCGGAAAGGGCGCCAGGCGCCTTGTTCCGCTCAAGTTCAGGCTCCTCAAGCTTCTGCCGAGATTCATGAGAAAAACACTGCACTGGCAGTGAGGCTGACCGGATTGCGGCTTAAATATCAGCGTATTCGTTACGAACCGTAATCGGAAGGGTGTTTTCCGGTTGGGGAACACGATGCTGGAGCGTTTCCTGTTCATACGCATATAGTTGGCAAGACGTTGATGCTCCACTTGCCCGATGCACCCCGTCGCACTGCGCGAGGCGCCTAGCCGAGTGAACCGATTTTCCGCCATCAAATGCTTCAATCTAAACCAGACTTGCTCTAGCTGGTGGGCTTACGGTTCAAATCCATGTCCGGCCTTTCATGGGTATAGTCGTCATCCGGCTGATTGCCCCGGGCGGACGAAATGCTGATTGCAATGACAGTACCGATATGTCCGCCACCGCCGCCAGAATTCGCAATCCTTTCCGCCGTCAGGTTTCGCACGCTGAGGTTTTCGAACTTCTTGCTGCCCTGATAGTTGCAGGCATCGGCGCGTTCGCCAATGCCGAAGGCATTATCCGGGTGACAAAAAAGGAAGGCGTCAGCGAGGTCTATTCGTTCGATATCAACTGCAACTAGCAGAACCCATGCCGCAGCCGTTGCCGGCACCACGCCAATAGATGAATAAATGCCCGTTTGAGGTTGTGTATCCGGACGCATTGCCCGTCCGGATCGCATTTGAACCGTGTGGTCCGGCGCAGGACCCGTCGTGGTTGTAGGCGTACACATGCGGCCAACATCATAAATCCGCCAAACAGGGCTGCAAGTCTGCCGATCGCGCGATTTTCCCACCGGTGGCCGTTTGGAAGCAGGCGGATGCAAGGAGGCCAAGACTTGTCAAAGCGACTGTTCGCTCTTGTCGCGGTAATTGCCCTGGGCATCACGGCATTCGCTGTCCTGCCCGGACATAACCGGGCGATCGGCTGGCAGCTGGCCACGTCGTCATTCGCGTCGCCCCCTTCCCCGGTCGAAGCGCCGATCCAGCCTTCCACCGACTGGTCAAAGACGCTGATTGCCGCAGCCGAGCAGCAGATCGGCGAAACTGTAACCTACGATCCGGCCTATGTGCGGCTTGCATTTCCCGGCGGTGACGTTCCACGTGCGCGAGGCGTATGCACGGATGTGGTCATAAGGGCCATGCGCGACGCCCACGATGTCGACCTCCAGCTGCTGGTCAACAGGGATATGAAACAGTCATTCGGCGCTTATCCGCGCAAATGGGGGCTTGCCCGGCCCGACGCCAATATCGATCATCGCCGCGTTCCGAATCTGCAGCGATATTTCGAAAGGATCGGCGCCGAACAACCGATAACGGACGATGCGCAGGACTATCTGCCAGGCGACATCGTCACCTGGAAGCTTCCCGGCAATCTCGATCACATAGGGATCGTGACCGACCGCCCGAACCGGGATGCAACCCATCCGCTGGTGGTTCAAAATATCGGCGCGGGAACGCGGCTCCAGGATATGCTGTTTTCCTACGCAATCTCCGGCCACTACCGGTTGGAACAGTCCGACAAGCTGCGGTCACGCTGAACCGGTAGACAAAACGGATTTGTTATCCGAAACGTCTTCAGTTTCATCGCCATCAGGCCGTCGCCTGTGCCCGGTTGCTCGTCTTGAGAAAAATAGTGGCTATGATGACAATGTTCAGCACATTCCACAAAATACCGTTGATGAATGCCATCTGATAGGACCCTGTCATGTCGTAGATCCAGCCCGAGAGCCAGCCGCCGAGTGCCATTCCGGTTATGGTCGCCAGGAGGACGGTGCCGACGCGGGTGCCGGCTTCGCGGGCCGGCATATATTCCCGCACGATCAGAGCGTAGCTCGGAACAATCCCACCCTGTAACAGGCCAAACACGAGGCTGACAACATAAAGCGAAGCCAGTCCGTCGTAGGGCAGATACAAAAAGAGCGCGATACATTGAAGGGTTGATCCGATCAGCAGTGCCACGACACCGCCCACGCGGTCGGCAATCAGGCCGAAGACTATGCGCGAGACAACGCCGCCCATGAGCATCAGCGACAGCATTTCGGCACCGGCCACCGGGCCATAGCCAAGATCGACACACAACGAGACGAGATGCACCTGCGGCATCGCCATGGCGACACAGCAGCCAAGGCCGGCAACCACCAGCAGCAATTGAAGCGAGCGCGGTGAAAATTGCACTGACCGGGCATTGGCCGACGCCAGTGTGTCGGCACTCTGCGTGGCGTCGAACGGAACACGGCGACGCAGCAGCAACGACAGCGGAATGACCGCAATTACGGTGACGGCGGCCAGAATCAGGTAGACCGTCTGCCAGCCGGCGTCGCGCAGAACCGGACTCAGCAGGACCGGCCAGATCGCTCCGGACAGGAAATTTCCGCTGGCGGTGATGGCGACTGCGATGCCGCGACGGCGTAAAAACCAGTGCGAGATATCGGCCATCAACGGGCCGAATCCGGCTGCCGTTCCAAAACCGATCAGCAACTGGCATGCAGACAGCAGATAAATCGAACTGCTCAAGGCAGCCAGAACAAAGCCAGCAGCGATGCAGATGGCAGCGCCCGACAGCGAGACCGTGATGCCGTATCGGTCTACGGTCCGGCCGATCAGCAAACTGCCGGCGGCAAATCCAACCATCGTCAGCGTATAGGGCACAGACGCATCAGCCCGGTCGACACCGAACTCGCTCTGCACAGCCGGCATGATGACAATGATCGCCCACATGCCGACATTGGCAACCGTCGCTATCAAGAGGGTAATCGCCAACCGCTTCCAGGAATAGAAGCTGTCGAGCGCCAGGGGAGTGTTCATTGCGCGGAGACTATTGCGGCACAGCCACCTTGTCCATTGGATTCAGCGGGCTGCTATACAACCGGTTGGTGCGGACATCGTCAAACTATAAACTGATTTTCCGGCTTGATTCCGCATGCGCGCGGTTCTCAATTCAAAGGCTCGATGCAGGGAGTGTCCGTTGAGAAAATTATTCCGGTTCTGTGTATCGCTGCTGGGCGTGCTGGTGCTCGCCATCGGCATATATGTGGGCATTGTCTACGTCTATAGCCGGCATATCGCCGAATATGAATTCAGGTTGGAAGCCTGGCCACCGGAAACAGACTTTGAAAAGCCGGTGGTGGTCACGACCAGAGAGCCTCGCCGGGTGCGGATCATGGCGATAGAGGGCGGCGCGCTGTTTGGCCTTGCGGATCTGGAAGTGCTCAAGGCGATGGAGGAAAAATCCGGCAAGCCGATCTACGAGCTGTTTGACTTTTTTGCCGGTTCGTCCACGGGGGCCGTCATTTCAACCCTGCTGCTGCATCCCGACGCGACAAGCGGCAAGCCGATGACGGCGGAAGACGCCATCAAGGCCTATGAAGACTTTGCTGGAAAGATCCTGAACAGCCCACTCTACCACAAAGTGCTGACCGGATACGGGGTGCTCGGTCCTGCCCTGACGAACGAAGGCCGCATAAGGACCGCCCGCAACCTTGTCGGTGATTCGCGGTTCAAGGATCTGCTGCGTCCGGTGATGTTTCCGGCCTATTCGCAAAAAACCGACGGCCTGAAGGTATTTCGCAACTGGAACGATATCGAGGCCAATATCTATCTGTGGTCCCTTGTTACCGCCGTCACCAGCGTTCCCAGCGTTTTTCCCGCGGTGGTCCTGCTCGGTGAAGATACTGAAGAGTATCTTTATGGCGACCCCGCGCTGATATCCAATGAGCCGGCTGATCTTGCCTATCTGCACGCCCGCACCCATTTGCCGGATGTCGACAATTTTGTCGTCGTGTCGCTGGGGACCGTGCGCGACTTTTCCATAACAAAGAACATCGGTATCCGCGGCGGCCTGATCGAATGGTTCACACCGGCGTTCCGCCTGCTCTATCGCGGCGAGGCCAATATCAGCCAGGGCGCGCTGAAACGACACGCGGACTTTGATTCGGACATCGAAGTGTCTTTGGCAGTGCTTTCGTCCGTCGTGCCGGAAGACACCAGCAGCTTTGACGCCTCACCTGAAAACATAAACACCATCCGACAGGCGGGGCGCGAATTTGTGCGATCCCACGAGAAGAAGATCGACGATCTTGTCAAACAGTTGACCGGCAATGGTTCAAATGGCGGAACCGGTGCGACTGACCAGTGACCGCGTTTGCCGAAGATAGGACAGATGCGCCATGCATTATGAACGGTGAGCGGTTGTCAGCCAGTCAGCATTCAGTACGGTGGTCATCAGGATTCGTATCAGCACTCGAATTGGGCGGACGGCGGTTGTGACAAGAAATTTCCCGCAAATCATCATCATGCTCACTGGCGCGGTGCTGACGACAATCCAGTTCTGGTCAGAACTTGAAATCGCACGCGAGCTTGCCAGAGCGAAAAGCGAGTCGATGCAGCTTTCGACACGGTCGATCACCACCAGCCCCTCCGGCGGCTTCGAGCTCAAGACAACCTATGTCGGACTTGTGATGATCGTCATCGGCGCAACGCTGGAAGTGGTGGGGTATGTTGCCGCCACACCGTGGCGTAAAGGAAAGGCAACAAGCCAACCGGGTTCAAGTTAGAAGGCATGGACTCGACGAATATACCGGCGACGGAACCGGAAGGATGCGGCGCGCTTTTTCTTGACACATGCCGGACATAGCCTGCTTAGATGTCATGAGCCAAGTAACAATCGGGTTGCTTTCGGCTCGTTCAGGGAGGTCAAGAATATGAAATTCACAAAATACCTGGTTTACGGCGCCGCACTGGTTTTCGGTCTTGCCCTCAGCGGCTCACCATCGCTTGCGCAAGATTGCCCGCGCGGCGATCTGGACGCTCGCTATTGCGATGCCGACGGTGATCTGATCGCCGACATACCCACCGACGAGAGCAAGTGGATCGACCCGGATACCCTTATCTTTGCCTATACGCCGGTGGAGGACCCGGCCGTCTATCGCGGCGTGTGGTCCGATTTCCTGACCCACCTGGAGGCCGAGACCGGCAAAAAAGTCGTGTTTTTTCCGGTCCAGTCGAATGCCGCCCAGATCGAAGCAATGCGGTCCGGCCGTCTGCATATTGCCGGCTTCAACACCGGATCGAACCCGCTGGCGGTCAATTGCGCCGGGTTTCGCCCGTTCACGATCATGGCTTCGAAGGACGGCCATTTCGGCTATGAGATGGAAATCCTGACATATCCGGGTTCGGGCATCGAAAAGGTCGAAGACATCAAGGGCAACAAGATGGCTTTTACCTCGCCAACGTCGAATTCCGGCTTCAAGGCACCGTCGGCGATCCTCAAATCCGAATTCGGCATGCAGGCCGATACAGATTTCGAACCGGTGTTTTCCGGCAAGCACGACAATTCGATCCTTGGCGTCGCCAACAAGGACTACCCGGCTGCCTCAATCGCCAATTCGGTTCTCAGCCGAATGATCAGCCGCGGAGTCGTCAAGCCGGAGCAGGTAATATCGATCTACAAATCGCAAACCTTCCCGACCACCGGTTTTGGCACCGTTTATAATCTCAAGCCTGAATTGCAGGAAAAAATCCGCGATGCATTCTTCAATTTCGAATGGGAGGGCACAAGCCTGCAGAAGGAGTTCGAGAAATCCAATGAGGGGCAGTTTCTCGAAATGACCTATCAGGAATTCTGGGATGTCATCCGCAAGATCGACGCGGCAAACGGCGTCAGCTATGCCTGCCAGTAATCAGCGTGCGGCGGTCCGTTGCGGGCCGCCTCTGCCGCGTTCATTGCGAAAAGGACAGTTCTAACCAAAGGACATTCATGCTGCGGCTTGAAAATCTGGTTAAGACCTACCGTACGGGCGACCAGGCGTTGAAGGGGGTACATCTCGAAGTTCCCCAGGGACAGGTGTTGGCGCTGATCGGACCGTCGGGCGCCGGCAAGTCAACGCTTATCCGATGCATCAATCGGCTGGTAGAGCCGAGCTCCGGTAAGGTCTGGCTGGGCGAAACTGAGCTGACGACACTGCGCAGTGGTGCGCTGAGGCGCGAACGCCGGCGCATGGGCATGATCTTTCAGGAATACGCGCTGGTCGAACGCCTTACCGTGATGGAAAACGTGCTGTCAGGGCGGCTTGGCTATGTCGGTTTCTGGCGCAGTTTCATCCGCCGCTATCCGCAGAGCGATATGGATGAGGCCTTTCGGCTGCTCGATCGCGTCGGGCTCCTGGATATGGCCGACAAGCGTGCCGACGAACTGTCCGGTGGTCAGCGCCAGCGCGTCGGCATCTGCCGGGCACTCATTCAGGACCCGGCATTGCTGCTGGTTGACGAGCCGACCGCATCGCTCGATCCGAAGACGTCTCGGCAGATCATGCGGCTGATTTGCGAGTTGTGCCGCGAACGCGGACTGGCGGCGATCATCAATATCCACGATGTGGCACTGGCGCAGATGTTCGTGCAGCGTGTGATCGGCCTGCGTACCGGAGAAATCGCCTTTGACGGTTCGCCGGAAGGGCTCACTGCGGACGTGCTGACGCGCATCTACGGCGAGGAAGACTGGCATGCGACCATAGAAAAGGTCGAAGAGGACGAAGCCGAGGTGCCGGCATGAGCGATGAACTTGCGGCTGTCCTCGGCAAGAGATGGCGCCGCCCGCCGCTGATCCGCCGCCGCTGGCTGCGCTGGGCGCTCGGCGTCGGTTTCCTGGTGTATTTCATCGCGGCGGTCAGTTCCGTCGAAGTCAACTGGAGCCGGGTCTATGAGGGGCTGGATCGTGGCGCAGCCTTCATTCTCGCTTTCGCAACCCCGGATTTTGCCTCCCGTGCCACCGATATCTGGGAGGGCATGCTGGAAAGCCTGGTCATGACGGTCGCCGCATCGGTTGTCGGCATTGCCATTTCCATACCAATCGGTCTCGGGGCGGCGCGCAATATCGCGCCGCTGCCGGTGTATCTGGTTTGCCGTTTTATCGTGGCAATCAGCCGGGCGCTGCAGGAAATCATCGTCGCCATTCTGCTCGTCGCCATTTTCGGATTTGGACCGCTGGCCGGTTTTCTGACCCTGAGCTTCGCGACCATCGGGTTTTTGTCGAAACTTCTGGCCGAAGACATCGAGGCGATGGACCGCTCGCAGGCGGAAGCGATCAAGGCATCCGGAGCCCGCTGGCTGCAATGGATCAATTACGGCGTACAGCCGCAGGTCATGCCGCGACTGATCGGCCTGAGCATGTATCGTGTGGATATCAATTTCCGCGAATCGGCCATTTTGGGTCTGGTTGGCGCCGGCGGCATTGGCGCGACGCTCAACACCGCCTTCGACCGCTACGAATACGACACGGCGGCGGCCATATTGATCATCATAATCGTTATCGTCATGGCGCTCGAATATCTGTCCGGCATCATCCGCGCGAGGGTTCAGTAATGCCGGTCAACAGCCTCTCCGACGGACGCAAGGCCTGGCAGCGACGCAACCGCGTCCAGACCTTTTCGCAATGGGCGATGTGGCTTATCGGCACTGCGGTTTTTGTCTATTGCTGGCAGCATATTTCCGATGCCACCACCTGGTTTTTCGTCTGGGACGCGCCAAAAATCGCCGACGATATTTTGACGCGAGCAATGCCGCCGCGCTGGTCTTACATTGATCAATTGTGGGATCCCATCTGGGACACGCTCAATATCGCGACGCTCGGAACCATGATCGCGCTCGCACTGGCGGTGCCTGTGGCGTTTCTTGCGGCGCGCAACACGACGCCGAGCGCGCTCCTCATCCGTCCGATTGCGCTGCTGATCATCGTTGCAACGCGCTCGATCAATTCGCTGATCTGGGCGCTGCTGCTGATCGCCATCATCGGCCCCGGCGTCTTTGCCGGCATCATTGCCATTGCCATCCGCTCGATCGGCTTTTGTGCCAAGCTCCTCTATGAGGCGATCGAGGAAATCGATGCCACCCAGGTCGAGGCAATCACCGCAACGGGCGCCAGCCGCTGGCAGGTCATGGCCTATGGCATCGTGCCGCAGATCCTGCCGTCATTTGCCGGAACGGCGGTGTTCCGCTGGGATATCAATATCCGCGAATCGACGGTTCTGGGGCTGGTCGGCGCCGGCGGCATCGGCCTGCAGCTTTCGAGTTCGCTCAACACGCTCGCCTGGCCGCAGGTCAGTCTCATCCTGCTCATCATCCTCGTGGCCGTCATCGTCAGCGAATGGGTGTCCGCCAAGGTCCGCGGCGCCATTATTTGAGCGGGCGGCGCCTCGTGCGCGGCGAACGCCAAACACATGCACAGAAGTTAAACCCGCCGGAACCTTATCCGATATGCGCCGGCTGGAGCGTGTCTTGTCTATACGGGATCATTTGATGGCGGAAAATCGGCCCACTCGGCCAGGCGCGTCGCGCAGCGCGATGTGGTGCATCGGGCAAGCGGCGCAACAAAGCCGATGGGCCGATTGTCCGCTCATTCAGCGCTTTCAGTTGGCTCTTGACGCGTCGAAATCGTCCAGCGCCGCTTCGAAGATCAGAGCATTCAGCTCACCCGACGGCCCGTCCAGAAGACTTATCTCAATATCCGGTACCAGTGTGTATTCATCATTGAACCGATTTTGCTGATGGCTGTAACACCTTTCAGGAACAAACAACTGAATTCGCGAATTCTTAAGGGTGAATTTACCGTATGCGCGGATGCAGCTGGTAACCGTGTCTGTAGCTGTAACACCGCCCACGATCTTGGCATTTCTCAACCGCTTCAGGTTTACTGCAACATGCAGCGCGGCTGAATGCGATTGAGGGCTAAGCAGAACGTAGATGGGGCCCTTATAGTCGGGCTTGCCAAAAGACCTCTTCCTGATGTTTGCGGTCCGCACGCCATTTTTGGATTTGAGTCTCCGGAAAAATTTAACGTCGGATCGGCTTACATTCTTTGCCTCCTCGTCAAAAAACCGGAAATTTGTGGTGCGTTTGTTCGAGCTGTTCCTTACATATGTTTTGCTGACCAGGCGGTGAGCCCGTGGCAAGAGGAAAGCCATCAAAAACTGGGCTGTAATGATCCTCCCGCCCGGATTATCCACGAGATCGATTACAAGCGCATCCGGTTTTTTATCAATAATATCGCGCATGACAATCTCGATGCCCTTTTCCGCAGTTCTTCTGCTTTCAAAGGATCCAACGCGCAGATACGCCATATTTCGGCTCTCCGAGAACCGGTAGTCCAGGCGTGCACGATCGGCATCGGCACCGACAATCTGGCGCTCGAAGTCCTCCACAAACAGGCTGATTTTCATTTGATTGTACTGCGCCTGTTTGAAGCGCGCGCGGTGTGACAACGTAGTATAATGATTTACGGCCTTCACCGCGTAGACCCGTGCGTTGCCGGAATCGCTTGGTCGGGACTTAACGGCGTAGGGGCCGCTGTAGCCGATCATCTCTCCCACGACATATGCATTGAGCGGCATTCTTTCGGCAACGAAAAGAGTGCTGTCATCAAGGCAACCGTCACCGGAATTGCGTCCGGCCAGAGCTGAAGCGATGTCCGCACCCATGACATCATTGATGGATATGACTTCCTCTTTGGTCTCTCCGCCCGATGCTTCCAGGTAAAGCTTTCGGCTTTGAACGAACAGCGGAAGCCTATACCACGGCCAACCGCTGGACCTCACAGTATTGACGGATGATCTGATAGACAGCGTGGTGTGCGCGTCACAAACTGCACCCACCAATTCCGACAATGTGATCAAAGCTTGCTCTGTCGAGGATTCCTGTCGAACGGAATCGATGATGCGATTGTAGAGCTCATCCAGCTCTTTGCGGGTTTTATGCGCCGTCAGATTAGGATGGTAGCGTTTGAGAAAATCATAGGCTTCGGTGATGTCGGCCTGCAGTTCCTCGCGCGACAACTGCTGTCTGGCGCTGGCGCCAGGTGTCTGATACCCGATGAACAAAGCGATCAGGGCGATTGCCGCTGTCCGGAAAAGTGCCCTGGCGGCACCGATCAAAGCATTCGATCCGAGGAACGGTTGTCGGTTCGCAATCGGGCAGCCGCTCATATAGTGATCCCCTAAACCTGCAGTTGACGATACTATTTACAGACTGCAACCGAAAATCAACCAGCCGGTACTTGCTGCGATTGAAGTGTATTGCCCGCCGCATTCACTTGATTTCAAAAACTGTCCGTTTTCGTGAGATTCGCCACATTGAACAATGGTTCAACAGAATAATTTGTCCTTGCCATTAACTTTTTATTAGGCACACAAGGCGTTGGGAAATTATGTCGGAAACGATGTCAACCGAAGCCATGATGAAGAAGCTGGAAACGGTCAACACTCCGGTTAGCGAAAGACCGCTCTTTGGCACATTTGTCGGAACAATCATTTGCATTTCGATGGCGCTGGGCCTGGTCTGCTTGCAGACTGCTAAATCGCTGACTGAGGCGGATATCGCCGGTCGCACAACCGTTCAACTCGAAAACGAACCGCCGAGCCCGGTGCAGCCAGAAACAGGGCCAAAGCTGGATCGCACCGGGGCAATTTTGCATTTGTCCAAAGGAAGTCAGTGCCCGCCGGGAAGTGTGCAGCTTTCCGGTTTCCCGCTGCAGGCATACGGACAGGGAACCGAACAACACCAGCCCAGCAGGGGTGAGAGTACCGGCGAAATGCCTTGGGGACGGCCAGGCTTCAAAACCTGCAAAACCTGAAGTCCGGCGTCCGGCAATTGACCGGTATCGACAAGAAGCACATTTCGCATATCCGCCAAATTCTGCAGGCGTGGCTCAATGACGTGTTCAAATGCAACCGAAACCGCTTCGAAGATCAAAAAAACGTATCGCCTGCGGAGCCTCATATCCAGCCGGCACTGGGCCCGGGACGATTTCTAGGGCTGAATAATCTGCAGCGGGAAGTGATCGGCCGAAACTGGTCCGCCTCGAAACCAACAATTGTCAGTTTTCGTGAGATTCGCCACATTGAACGACGGTTCAAGAGGTTAATTTGTACTTGCCATTATCAATTTTGTAGCAGATGGGGCTTTGGAAATTGATGTCGGAAAAACTATCGACACAGGCCATGATGAAAGAAATGGAAGCGACATACTTTCTGGTTGGCAAAAAAAACTCCCTCGGCGTAATCGCCGGGTCTGTTCTTGTCATTCTGGCCGCCGCCGGGTTCGTCGGTTGGCTATCTGCAAAATCTGCTTTGGATCATGACTTTGCAAGGCAAACATTCTACCAGCCTGATTCGTCACCGCCGCTCGGTGAGCGGCTTAAGGACGGGCCGGCACTCGTTCGCTCCGGCGGCATATTGCTTTTGTCCTACGGAAGCGAATGCCCGCTGGGAAGCGTTCAGCTTTCCGATGTTGCAATTCAGGTCATCAAGCAGGGCGCCGTTCAATACAGGACCACCGCACGCGGGGCCAATGACAGTTCCGGTTGGGAACGGCTGACCTTCAAAACCTGCAAGATATGACATCAGCGGCCAGACCCCGGCTTTCTGTGCAATGACAGCACACGAGGGCCGGGTCATTGCGACAAACAGCCGCCGGCAATCTCCGTGTCAGCCATTGGTTTCGTTTTCATTTCAACAGCCTGCGGAGTTGACTTATCCGTTGCATGGGCGGACAAGACAACCTCCGATGCCCGATCCGACCAAACCTGGAAACACGGTACGGACGACGAGACAGATCCCTTGACGAGGACCAATCATTTGGAGCCGTCCGAGCCACATCCGGATACACAACATTCAACGGCTCACCCGCAGCGTTCAGCCCATATCCAACTCTCTGACGACGCGCTCGTGGCCCGTGATCTCGGCCGCTACCTTTATATTCTGGTCAAGTATCTGAGATTAACGGGCTATGAGACAACTCTGAGGGGACAGAATGATCTGGCTGCGCGCATGCGGGAAAAAAGGTGGGCGAACAGGCTGCTTGAAGACGATGGCGTTCACCTCAAGAGCCGCTCCCAGCCTGCCGGGCGCGCGGAACACGGCCCCAATGACATTCTTGTGCACGACGGAGACGACGCAGCAGGCTATTTTGCAGGCCTTAAGCAGTTCCGCCTGGTCAAGGGCCGCAGACTGACACTGCAGCCAACATCATACGACGTCCTGTTTCCCTACATGCTGCATCCCAAATATTATGCTGACGGACGCTACCTGAACATTGCGAAATACAGGGCGAAGAACCGGAACATCGGCCTGTTTTTCTCCGGCAATTACAACGATCGCTATCGCGATCCGTCCATCCTTGCCAAATACGGCAAGCTGCAGCGTACGGCACTCCTGGAAATGCTGCTGGACGGTTTGTCTTCCGAACAGATCTTCAGGACGGGCGCCGATATGGAATCCGAACTTGCCACCGGCCGACTAGAGAAAAAGTTTGTGTTTGCCGACAATCTTGGGGGCTTTCGCGTAGCCAAAGGTCGCTGGCTCGAGACCTTGGGACACTGCCAATTCTTTCTCGCATGCCCTGGCGTTGACATGCCGCTGAGCCACAATCTAGTCGAAGCCATGTCCGTCGGCTGCATCCCGCTGACGCAGTACGGCGACTATTTCGATCCGCCAATGCGTGATGGCCGCGAGTGCGTTTCCCACAATGGCAGCGACATCGTCGCGAAGGCCCAATCCGTGCTGGCGATGGACGCGTCGGAAATTGAAGCTTTGCGCACGCATGTGATCGCCTATTACGAGCGCTATCTGAGCGTCGATGCATTCAGGCGGCGCGTGCTTGAATATCCGGGCCGGCAGGTGCGCCTCGGCATGAACTTCATGCCGGTTCAAGGTGCCACTTAGCGGCCGGACAAATTTGTTTGAAAACAAGATGGAACTGGCGGAGAGAGAGGGATTCGAACCCTCGAGACGGGATCACCGCCTACACACTTTCCAGGCGTGCGCCTTCGACCACTCGGCCACCTCTCCGTCGAATTGTCCGGCAGAAAGCGCATAACTGACTGGCGAACCGGCGCGCACTATAGTCAAGACGCCCGCAGGATCAACCAGAATCTGACGCTATTGCGACAAAGCATCACACGGCAAATGCACGGCGAAAAAAATCGTGTGGGCATATGTGGTTTTAACACATTTTTCCACAACTATTGGGCTAATATTTCAGTCAGTTGATTTCTCCGTGAAGTCGACTTGGGTTATTCATTTAAGCCAAGAATTGCTGACGGCGGGCAATGGTAAAGCGCCTGCACAGGCAAAATAAAGGGCCAAGGACAGGAGCTCTTCGGGACAATGCGATTTTTGCTACGCGCAATCAGTCTTTTGGCACTCGTCGTCGCGGTCATCAGCGCCGTTGTCGACATGATCAAATCGATCGCCGCATCGCAGGTCATCATCACACCGCTTGGTGCGGACTGGTATCAGCTCAGCTCCGATACGCTCAATCTCACCCAGGCGGTGATCCAACGCAATGTGCATCCCTATATCTGGGACCCGGTCGTCCAGTGGATCCTCCTGCAGCCCACCTGCTCCGTGTTTCTGGTTCTGTCGCTGTTTTTCTATATGATCGCCTGGCGCAAACCACGGCCTGCCGGGCGCTTTGCGGCACGTTAGAGCTATCCAGGCCTTTAAAGCCGGCCCGACACGCGCTAAATCCAATGCTGCACGCAATTGGAGTATGGCTCATGTTCAGCCTCAACAGGTTCAGCAAAAAAACACAGATGCCAAGCCCTGCCGACGCCATCGCGGGACGCGACGCACCACTGGCAACGGCCAGTCATCATTTTGTCAACGGCAATCCGCTTAAAGGGCCCTGTCCGGAAGGGCATCAGATCGCCTATTTCGCCATGGGCTGTTTCTGGGGCGTCGAGCGCCTGTTCTGGCAGCGCGAGGGAGTCTTTGTCACCGCCGTCGGTTATGCCGGCGGTATCACGCCCAATCCGACCTATGAGGAAACGGTGACCGGCATGACCGGACACGCCGAAACCGTATTTGTCGTCTACGATCCGGACACCGTGCGCTACGAGGATCTGTTGAAGATCTTCTGGGAAGAGCACGACCCGACGCAGGGCATGCGCCAGGGCAATGACGTCGGCACCACCTACCGCTCGGCCGTCTACACGCTTGACGAGGTGCAGATGCGGCTGGCCAGGGAAAGCAAATCCGCCTATCAGCAATCGCTGCGGGACGGCGGGATGAGCGACGCGATCACGACCGAAATCGCACCGGCCTCGACCTTCTATTTTGCCGAGGACTACCACCAGCAATATCTCGCCAAGAATCCGAACGGCTATTGCGGGGTCAAGGGAACGGGCGTTGCCTGCGCCATCCGTTAATCCATCCGCGGCCCGTTCCGGGCGGCAAGCCGCGTAAAGCATTACCCGACAAATCGATTGAAATTGTTGATCAAACGGTACATTTTTCGCGTGATCTTTGCAGGAAGCCATGTAAGGATACACCCAGGCCTTGCCGGATTACGGCTGCAAGGGCTTTTACACAGCCGTCTATTCAACGCGGCTAAAATGAAAAAAACGAAACAGAACACAGGGTTGGTGAATATGAAGCGTACACTACTCAGCATTTTTGCAATGGCTGCAATGTCGGCGTCGGCGCTGGCTGCAGACGTCAAACCAGCTATCATTTATGACCTGGGCGGCAAGTTCGACAAGTCCTTCAACGAATCCGCCTACAACGGCGCTGAAAAATTCAAGACTGAAACGGGCATCGAATACCGCGACTTCGAAATCCAGAACGACGCCCAGCGCGAGCAGGCCCTGCGCAAGTTCGCCAAGGACGGCAACAATCCCATCGTCATGGCCGGGTTCTCCTGGGCCGCGGCACTGGAAAAGGTTGCTTCGGAATATCCGGACACCAACTTTGCAATCATCGACATGGTCGTCGATCTGCCGAATGTGCGTTCGGTTGTCTACAAGGAACAGGAAGGCTCGTTCCTGGTCGGTGTGATGGCGGCGAAAGCCTCCAAATCCGGAACGGTGAGTTTTGTCGGCGGCATGGATATTCCGCTGATCCGCAAATTCGCCTGCGGTTATGCCGGCGGTGTCAAGGCGACAAATCCGGACGCAACGGTGCTCGAAGCCATGACCGGTACCACGCCGGACGCGTGGAACGACCCGGTCAAGGGCGGCGAGATCGCCAAGTCGCAGATCGCACAGGGCTCTGACGTTGTCTACGCAGCGGCAGGCGGCACCGGCATCGGTGTGCTGCAGGCAGCAGCGGACGAAGGCAAGCTCGGCATCGGCGTCGATTCAAACCAGAACGGCATCCAGCCGGGCTCGGTCCTGACCTCCATGCTGAAGCGTGTGGATGTGGCCGTTTTCAACGCTTTCAATGATGCCAAGGAAGACAAGTTCACCTTCGGCTTCAACGTTCTCGGTCTTGCCGAAAACGGTGTTGACTACGCCATGGATGACAACAATGCGCCGCTCGTCAACGACGCCATGCGTGAAGCCGTCGAGCAGGCCAAGTCGGACATCATCACCGGCAAGATTGTGGTCCACGACTACATGTCGGATGAGAAGTGCCCGTACTGATCGGCCGCTGACAATCAACCGACCTTGAAGACCGCCGGATGAGACATCCGGCGGTTTTTTGTTGCGTGCGGTTTTATGAATTCAAGCCGCAGCGTCAATAATTCGGATCATGCGCCGTTAATTCAGAAACTCCGAGGAGACGGAAAAACGCAATCAGTTGCAATCCAATTTGGCTGGATTTGTTGGTCCCGCATAGTGTCAGCGTCAAAATTCTCCAGCAAATTGACGCCCACCAACAATCTAACATCTGGCAAACAAAGACAAAAACGTCGCTCGGTTGATTTTTGTAGCAGCAGCGCTTGGTTACTCATGTAAAAAGCAAATGCTCGCATGAAAGAGCTTCCTCTATATTACCGCCTGCAACCAACTTCTCCACCGATGAATTTGAAATTTTCCGAGTTATTTCTACTTTAAACTGACCTGCTAAATGTATATGATTTATTCTCTCGAATAATAAAGCAAGCAAACCTGGTTCAATATGTTGTTGAATTCGATACAAATAATTTGATTTGGCAATTTCATTATTGTTGCTTCTGTTTCTGTGTTTTTATTTTCTTCAATACAATATCCCGAGATTCCTCAAAACAATAACATTCGACTGACACAGGCAGATGACGAGGAAGACGCGGGCGAAGGCGAACGGAAACCAGTGTGCGTTCGAAGAATAGTGGAAAATTACAATGGCTGCAGACCAAGTAAACGGGCAGTCTTTGAGTTTTGCAGGGGTATAAGGGAGAGGTTCATCCGGTGCGCGGACTATTGAATTGGATGCGGCGGAGTGTCTCCGGCGCGGCAAATTACGCGGGGGAAAAACTTAGTCGCATAAAGAAATGGCCTGCAATGCATTCGAGCGCCGGCATGGTTGCGCGAATAGCTCTTTACGCCGCACTTACAGCTATCTTTCTTCACATTGCCGGGCTCGTTTCCCTGCCCTTTTGGCCATTTACAACGGAGGGCGAGATTTTTGTCGACAGCCCAGAGATCTATACACGGGAGCGACTGGTAAATGACCGTTATGAACAGGATCATTGGCTGGGAAAACAGCGCGAACGACTGGACAGAACACAAAGCCTTTTAACAGCCGAGATTTATCAGAGCACCAGCGCAGGCAATACCGGAGCAGACGACTCTCAAACAAATCAAGCATCAAGAGATGAACCGCCGGAAGAGAATCAACACACCGGTTTTCCCTTTCAGCAGGAATTTCTCATTCGTTCGGCAATTCGAGATTCTATTCGACAGCTATCGCTCGAAAACATGCTTGACGACCGTCATGACCTGACCGGGAATTCAATCTACGGCTTAAAATTCGACACAACTGTAGTCCCTGGCAACAACACCAGAAAGCGCGCGTATGTTCGAATTACCGCTAAAGTGAACGGACTTTTCCAATATTCTCGCGAGAAGGAGTGGATAAGAAGCAAAACAAATCTACCGTACAATGCATGGCTATATCTGAATGAGGATGTAACTTTTTTCATTAAACCAGAAAGCGACCTCAAATACGCATATGAACTCTACGACGGCCGGATTGGCAATGTCGAAACACGCCTCAACGAATATGTGGCCGACCGCTATCGCCTGATCAAAAAGGAAAGCTGCACAGAGGCAAGCGCGGTACCGGCCGAGGCCGTGGCAGTTGTTTTGGGGGTGCCGGAAGGCCGCTTTGTGATCCCGAAGCAGGGCCGAAACCTGCGCCCTATCCAATCTAATTCTGAATCACAAGGGTCGGAGGAAGGGCAATCAGGCTCTGGGGATGCTGGAGGTGAAGATAAAAATGTGCCTACGGTCTGGGCTGCCGACGAAATTTTGGTGCCGGATCCCTGGGCAAAATTTTTCAAGTTGCAGATCAAACGGCCCGTGAATCCCGCAGATGATCAAATCAACTGCATACGCCCATGGTTCGACGTCTCGCAAATCTGGGAGTCCGTTTACCTGGCACCCGGAACAGAACGATTGCCAGGTCAATATCGGGTCTACAATCAGCTGGATCCAAGCGGAACAAGGCTGGCGGTAATAAACAACGATCAAAATCTTTCTATTGAGGCTTACAATTCCATCATCCCAAAATATCCGATGACAAATCAACTCTACGAAGAGGCGAAAAAACGCGAGCGTTTGGTGAAGCAACCGTGCCCAACGACAGAGATAGATTGCCAGGAAATCTTCCACTTCTCGCTTCCATCCGGACTTTTCAATTTCATTGATGCGATTGAAAAAGTTGACGCCTATTCGTATGCCCTATTTCCGAAGAACGATGTGGTTGGCGTTCTTGCCAACATCTAGTCCAGTGTGGATGCCTCGAGCAGCGGTGTTGTAAATGGATGGCTTCGCTTTGCCCGATCTGTGCGAGAAACGCGTACGGAATCCGTCCAGGTTGGATTTGGAGACGCTCGCTCCGACGACGGCAACAGGCTCAAGGGCGGTATGTCGGTGAAATTCGGCTGGATCATATCGGGACGCGACAAAATGACGCCAACACAGAAGTCGCAGCTGGCGCTGATTTCGGTTCCCGCCTGGACAACGGAGATTAAACTGCACATCAATGCGGGGTGGTTGAATCGCAACGGTGGTGAAGTCGTCGATCACAAGTTTAATTTGCCAATCGTTCTTCCTCCGGAATTGGACTCGCTCGACACAGTGATGTTCCAAGACGGCGGCGGCCGCGGGCCCAAAATTCACAGCAGCTTTATTCCCGGGCAGAACAGAAAAGTCCTGGCTACGGTGCATGCCTGTACGGCAACAAGTATCCTCATACCGGGATCCAGATTGTGGCGCAGTACTGCCGTAACACTCGGTTCGCAGTTGGCAGACCGAATTACGGTCCTCCCGAATATGGAGGGAATTGTCGCCTATTTTGAAAAAGTCGTGATTCCAAGTGTCGTTGGTATCGATACAAACGAACCAATTGAAAACTCAAATGATGTCGTCGAGGTGCCGCTTAGCGTATGGACAAGTGAGGGGGTCGATACGGCAAAAAACAATATTCGCGTACAGCTGCCGGCCGGCGATCAATCACATTGTGACAAATTGAGGCCGGAACAGACTTCCCACGCTCAAGATATCTTCAAGGAATGATGGTTCCGGCATAATCTCCACAACTGCACGGTGACCCAATCGGCAGAGGCGGAACGAGACATATACCGCTCTGTGTGGAACATTTGGAACTGTATGCCTGAGCCAGTGTCGGACGTGATTCCGGCCGGACATCTTCATGAATGATTCTATCCGCAGTTGTTTCCTGTTGCGGCAGCAGCAGCAACAACACCGCGGCGCCGAGCATGAAGACAGGAATCACCAAAATGAAAGCTCTTCTTTTCATACGCTCTTTTTACCAAAGCGTACTTTAACGGTAAATGAACGGGTTCTGCCGGTGTAGGGATTATCCGTTAATGATATGGGTTATATTTTTGCAGCCGATCCACTTCACCCATAGGCTAGCCCCTGTGAAGAGATTGACATCAGTCCGTACCGACGCGGCGCCGCTCGGCAGACAATGCGCCGGCGCAGCAAAACCCGACATCAAGACTGGTGTCGGCATGTTCGCGCGTCGCGATCCGCCCAGCGCGGTGAGACCTTGTTCCGCAATCAAATGCTGCTAAATGAGCACTGAGCGCTTTTAAAACGCGCCGGGAAAATGTCGCGGCCAGCGGTACGGCACCACGGCGACGATATCGCAGCGGATGGAAAGGCGTGCGGCATCCTTCTGGCGCGACAACCAGATATCGCCGGCTGCCGCGATGCGCCGGGCAGCCGTTGCCGTTACCGCATCAATCGCCGCCTGTTCGTTTGCGCGGGCCTTGACCTCCACCAGGGCTATCAGATCGCCCTTGCGGACAATGAGATCGACTTCACCCACCTTTGTTTTGAACCGCTGCGCGACGATGCGATATCCCTTGACCAACAGGGCAATGGCGGCCAGCCACTCGGCTAGAGTCTGTCACCTTTAGACGGAAGCATATCCGGCATTTTTGAGGTAGTTTGCGCACTCGGTTGGTTTGATTGATCCGACGAGTTCGCCGACATAT
>JAAEOH010000226.1 GCA_024244645.1 Hyphomicrobiales bacterium | reverse complement strand
GGGAAAAGATCAAACGAAAGACAATCGAAAACCGGCGTTTGCAATACCGCAAATCCGCCGCATAATATGACAAACCAGATGAGCCAATGTCTCCCTTAACTCAAAAGGCTTTTGGTCCAACTATCCATGACGACGGACAGCGCCCAGGAACAAGGAACTGGGAAAAAGGAGACAACATGCCAATCTTAATCTACGGAACAAACCCATCTGGGAGATATCGGTTTAGTTCTCCGGTAATCAGCATTGCGAGGAGAATCTGTATTGCTACTCCACACATTATGTTCTTGGGTATCATCGCTGTAACGCTGTCGCTTCCTGCATGGGCGCAAAGCCCCGGAATTACGCTCGGCGGAAGAAATGGCCCGCCACCCGAAGCCCGCCAAGCCTGCGTCGGCAAATCCCAGGGCGACACTTGTGCTTTCCAATCCTCACGCGGTGCCATCAGCGGTGATTGCGGTGTGCCGCCCCGACTAAGGCAACTTGTGTGCATGCCCCAAGGTGGTCCACGGCGCGGCCAGCGTGGAGATCCTCAGGGAGACAGGCAATTGGGTGGCGGTGGTGCGATGGGTGCCGACATCGACGCCCACTATGTTGGGGCGAAAGCCGTTACCAGCAAGATCCCCGACACCCAACAAGGTAGTTGCTTCAACACCACCGCAAAAATACCGTGCCCGGTCGAGGGCGAGCCCTTGTATGGCCAAGATGCCCACTACTCGGGCCCGGAACACAGATACATCGACAACCGAGACGGCACTATCACCGACGCAATCACCGGCCTGAAATGGCAAAAGGCTCACAACGCGGAACGTCTGAGCTATTATGACGCCGCGAGTGTTTGCGCGAACCTGAATCTCGGGGGCAAGTCGGATTGGCGTTTGCCGAACATCAAAGAACTGTTTTCACTGTCCGATTACCGAGGTTCTCAAACCAGGCGCTTTTTCATCGCCGATGTGTTTGATTTGGAGGAACCGGGCAAGGAGGTTTTGCAGGGCGACCGTTTTGCTTCTACTCACGCCACGCGCATGATGGGACAGACCTGGTCATCAACCATTTACACCGGCGTGCACTACGGGCGACCGGGCGTGGAAGCTGCGTTCTTCTATAATTTTCTCGACGGCCACATCAAACAAGCCCCTACAAAAGGCCGAAACAGTCTGTTTTACCGTTGTGTGCGTGGAGCAGCATGGGGTGCGAACGACTTTAAGGTCAACAGCAACGGCACGGTCACCGATACCGCCACGGGCCTCACGTGGCAGCAGGTCGACGATGGTCAGACCCGCGATTGGCCGAGTGCACTTGCCTACTGCGAGGGCCTAACCCTGGCAGGCCACAGCGACTGGCGACTGCCCAACGTCAAGGAACTACAAAGCATAGTCGATTACAGCAAAAACAACCCGGCGCTGGATCAACGAGCCTTAAACCAAAGCGACAAGAATGGCTGGTTCTGGTCTGCCACTACCCACGGCGATAACATCCGCATGGCATCGTACGTGTGTTTTGGCAAATGCACCTCCAAGGACGGTGTCGATACCCACGGTGCTGGAGCACAGCGAAGCGATCCGAAAACCGGTGATCCAAGCCGTTGGACAAGCCTCGGCGGACAGGAGGACGAAGTGCGCATTAATAACTTTACGCGTTGTGTGCGCTGAACCCATATCAATATCAAGGAACTGGGGACTCAGTACTTCTCGTTTGGGTAAATGAGAATCAACATTCGAGATATGCAGACCATACCTGTGAATTTTCAGATTGATATGAGAGGACGTAATATGAGCGACCGCAGCGGTCAGGCCTACGGAATTGTGTCACGCTTCAATCACTGGATCGTGGCACTGGCGATCATCGGCATGCTGGCATTCGGGATCTATATCGAGGATTTCGTACCCAGAGGGCCAAGTAAGGGTGCCCTGCTGCAAACGCACAAAGCCATTGGCGTTCTTGTTCTTGCCTACGGTCTGTGGCGGATAGGCTGGCGTTTGGCAAAAGGCTTTCTCGCACCCGCGGCGCCGATGCCACATTGGCAGGATGTAACTTCCAGGGTGACCCACTGGTTGCTTATTGCCGGAATTATCGTTATGCCGATATCAGGCATGATGACCTCGCTGTTCGGCGGCCACGATATCAGCATGTTCGGCCTGTTCGTTATCCCTGGTCAGCCTAAAAACGCGGGGATCTCCGAGTTCGCAAAAGAAGTGCATGGCGCCACGGCCAACATCATGATCGCCTTTATCGTGCTGCATATTGCGGGTGCCCTGAAGCATCATCTGATCGACCGGGATGCAACGCTTGTTCGAATGACATCGGGCAAGTCCAGCCGCTGAGCGCATGTTGTTGAATGAGGCCGCCCCGAAACCGGCCGGGGTGGAAGCCCTGAATCCATTGGTGAGGCCGCATGACCATTGTCGAGATCAAGGTTACTCTCGAAGATGTCGAGCCGCAGGTGAGCCGCATTCTACAAGTGCCCGCCGATATTCGGCTGGATCGGCTGCACCTGACCTTGCAGGCCGCCATGGGTTGGATCAATTCGCATCTATATATGTTCGAAGCCGGCCATGCGACCTGGGGCCTGCCTGATCCCGACATCGGGAGCGAAGATCTGCCCGCCAACAAACACACCCTATGGGATGTGATCGAGGACACCGGCAAAAAGACAATTCACTATATCTACGACTTCGGCGACAATTGGGAACACAAGATCAAGATCGGCAAATTCGGTGATCCGGTGCCCGGCGAGCTCTATCCCAGGCTGCTCAAAGTTACCGGAAAATGCCCACCCGAGGATGTCGGCGGTTTCCCGGGCTATGAGGAATTCCTCGCCGCCATGGCCGACCCTGAGCATTCGGATCATGAACATCTCAAAGAGTGGTACGGCGATAACTTCGATCCGAATCAGCCGGAAACCGACGAATTGAAGCTCGAAGTCCTCAAGCTCGCAAAACGCTGGAAACCAAGAAAATCCCGCAGGTAGACCAGACGATTGCCAATCACACAAAGACCCGCACAACAATCAAAGCGCATTCAAGGTCGGGCAGACCGGACGCTCACTGCGCTTCTCGTTTTGCTATCTATTAGGCAGCAGTTGGGAAGCTTGGAATAAACTGTATTCGCCGCGTTGCCGACCACAAAATCACAAAGCTGGACGAGTTCATGCCTTGGAGTTTCGCTCAGCACTGAGCGTAACAGGCTATGTCCAACCACCCGAGGTCGGGCAGAGCGGTTACTCAAATATTGCTTGCGATCGCCTGGATTTTAGAAACGATAGGTAGGTCAGGATATAGGGTTGCGAGTATAAAAGTGGAAAAACCAGATCTCTGCGGACGCGCTGGCCGAGTGTTTTGCCGGAATAGACAGGAACGCGACTGACCAGCAATGGTGCCATCACCGAAGAGATCGTACTTCAGTACCTGGAAAGGCACCTCCAAAATCCTGCCGACGCCAGTCGGTAGTGATTTAGTTGCCTGGGCTCCAGAGCTTGACGTTGAAACCGATCTTGATCGCGTTGATCGGGTCGTTGTCAACAGTATAGGTCAAGACTGTGGGCGGACCGGGGGGGTTGAAGGTAACAGAGCTGCTGCTGCCGAAATCGATGTAAGAGTATTCCGCAAAAAAGGAAACCATATCGGATATCTTGGTTTCAACGCCAGCGCCGGCGACCCAGCCGGTCTCGGAACCGCCCAGAGAAACGCCATTCATCGGGCCGCCAGAAGTTACGAAAGGCGTAGTTACGTCGGTGAAGGCAACACCTCCGTGAGCATAAAACAACGTCTGATCGTTCCACAGCCAACCGCCGCGTGCGCGTATGGTTGCCAGCCAGTCGTACTCCGTTTCCCATGTTATCAAGTTGCCGGGGGGAACCATCTGTGCGCCGGTATCAGACATTCCGGTCATTGAAATGTCTCCGATTACACCAAACAGAAGATTGTTGTGCTGGTAATTGTATCCCACCTGCAGGCCGCCCAATACGCCGTCTGGGCTGATACCCCAAAACATGTCCGGGGCGGGGATGTTGCCGGTTCTCGACACTGTCGTATCCGTCCATCCATATCCGGTGTGAAGGCCAATAAAGACGCCATCCCAGCTTGCCGCCGGTGCTGGGGCAGGCGCTTCAACCACCTCGGCGACGAATACATCTGCTGCCTGTGCACTAACAATTAACAACGCAGATGCTGCAGCGGCTCCCAAGAATGTGCTGATCTTCATATCGAAATTCCATTCCCCAATAATCACTGAATTGGAAGCATATTAACGATGTATTTACTATTTGGGAATTGTATATCCTCGCGTATCAGGTATTTGCGCCTCCCGTGTGTTGATAATGTCACATGCATATTGCGCCGGTTTTGACCGACATTCCCCAGATGGGTTTCACCCGAGGACGTCGGCGGGTTCCCTGGTTATGAGGAGTTCCTCGCCGCCATTACCGATCCCAAGCATCCGGATCATGAGCATCTCAAAGACTGGTACGGCGAAAACTTCGACCCAAATCAGCCGGAAACCGATGAATTGAAACTCGAAGTCCTCAAGCTCGCAAAACGCTGGAAACCAAGAAAATCCCGCAAATAGGTCAGACGGTTGCCAATCACACAAAGATCCTCACAACAATCAAAGCGCATTCAAGGTCGGGTTCGGCGGACGTGTGTGGACGCCCCGTTAAATGCAAGCCTTTTCTTTGGTCAGGTTCCGGCATGTGATCAGATGCTGTCGTGTGTCCGGCCTCTCATTGCGGCTTTCACACGCCGCGGGCCCGTATGGAGCTG
>JAAEOH010000225.1 GCA_024244645.1 Hyphomicrobiales bacterium | reverse complement strand
ACACGCCGCCGTCTACAACGTCTTCAATGTTCAACGCCATCTGATTTCACGAACGACACTTCGCCAATTTCGAGGTGAGGCGATGCTCACGTGGCAATCAGTGACTGCGGCCGCTTGACCAGTGAGCTTCTTGGAAAACACCAACGCCGCTGTCCATTAATGTGACAACGCCTTTGGCGCAGCTACACCGGTCGAACCGCGGACGCTGTCCCCAACCGATCCGGCAGCGCGCTTCACCGGAGCAAACGGTGACAGAGCCTTCTTCGCCTATTCGACCAACTATCTGGTCGATCTGGACAATGCGGTCATTGTCGATGTGGATGCAACGGCACCGATCCGCCAGGCCGAGACCGGGGTAGTCAAAGAGATGATCGTGCGGACTCGGGATCGCTTTGGCCTGCATCCGGATAAACTGGTCGCCGACACGGCCTATGGCTCGGGGCCCATGCTGGGCTGGCTGGTCGATGAAGAAGGGATCGATCCCTACATCCCTGTTATCGACAAGTCCAAACGCACCGATGGCACCTTCTCGCGCGAGGACTTCGCCTATGATCCGGAGATTGACGCCTACACCTGCCCGGGCGGCAGGCAGTTGGTGCAGTTCCGGCGAAGATACAAAGTCCCCCGCTCAGGTGTCGATGCGGAAGGGTTGAAGCGCTACCGGGCCAGCAAGAAGGACTGTGACAGTTGTCAGCTCAAGTCGCGGTGCTGCCCGAAAGAGCCGGCCAGAAAGGTCCTGCGGTCTATCCATGAACATGCCCGCGACCGGGCGCGCGACATCACCATGAGCGATGCCTATGTGACCGCCAGCTATGCCCGAAAGAAGGTCGAAATGCTGTTCGCGCATCTCAAACGCATCCTCAAGCTCGACCGCCTGCGCCTCAGGGGACCAAACGGAGCAAAAGACGAGTTCCTAATGGCAGCAACAGCGCAAAACCTGCGCAAACTCGCCAAGCTGGTTCCAAATCCAGCGTGACAAAGACAAGCGGACACCCTCAACGCAACGTCAAAGGCCGAATAATAGCCGACTTTTTCAACATGGCGTAATTCCTGGTTGGTGCGAGCCTGATGACGGTGCGTGGCTTGTTATGCTGCGCTTTGGCAAGCACGAAGGAGAAAGCCGATGAAGACCTATATTGGACTGGACGTGTCACTGAAGGAAACTT
>JAAEOH010000224.1 GCA_024244645.1 Hyphomicrobiales bacterium | reverse complement strand
CCAATCAATATCTCTCGACCTTTCGGCGTCAGACGGGCATTCTTGTGGATGTTCATTCGGTCCCTCTCCTGATGACTGATGGTATTGCAACTTCAGCCTTTCAGAATGGGAACGAGTGAACAACCTGGTGAGAACTCACAACTAGAGCGATTTGTGATCGAACAGCCGGGCGATTTCGGTGTCGAGTGAAGCCATTCCGCCGGGCTTCCAGCCGAGTGCCGAGAGTTTGTCGGTGTTTGCAACATTGTAGCGGCTTTTGTCAGCGGCAGCGGGCAAAGGATGAGCGCATCCCGTGTGCCTGCGAACAATCGCCATAATATCGCGCTGGTCGAGGAAAAGGTCGGAAACGTTAAAGGTCTGGTCGGCGATCTGGTCGTCACCTGCTTCCAGCATCAGCCTGACAGCTGTGGCGAGATCATTTCCGTGAACTTCGGTGCCACAGCGTGGCTCGACGGAATCACCTGAGAGGTAGTCGGCAATGTAACCTGACCACTTCAGGCCGCCGCCGGCATGGGTTATGCCATAAACGCCGGTAGCACGGAGGTTTGCAATGTGAAGATCCGTGGTCTCGCTCAGGCGGGTCAGATGGCGCTCGCAGGCATGTTTGATCGCGCCATAATGGGTGTCCGGGTGGCATTCGGTATGTTCGAAAACTTCGACGCCAGGTGGCTGTGCGCCATAGACGGCACGGCTTGACAGAAAGACCCCGCGACTCAATCCAGCCTCTGCGGCAGCGCGAAAGAGAAGCAGCGTCGACAGAAAATTGCTGCTCCAGAATCCGGCCACATCGTCCCCTTCGCCGCCTCGGTATCGGCCCGGCACATGCTGGATGGCCGCGTGCACCAGCAGATCATAACCGCCCACCACTTCCTCAAACCGCGTCTTCGGGTCGAGTAAGAGCGGAATGAAGCCTGTCTCGCGCGAAAACAGGTCCGGTGGTGGTGCGTTGCGGCCGGCGATGGTGACGTCGTAGCCATGTGCCAGCAGATCCTTGACGATGAAACGGCCCACCGTGCCGCTGCCGCCAGTGACCAGGACACGTTTCATTTGGTATTTACCGGATTATCGAGCATGTCAGTCGCGGGAACGTCTTTGCCGGTGTAATAGGCCTGCCACAGCGCAATGAGCGGTGACAGTTGATCGGCCCTCGGATTGTCCGGTTCCCAAGGCTTTTCGTATTGGTAGTGGACGACGTGGACCGAAGACCAGTCCCAGAGTTCCGGCATGTTGAACCAGACATACTGCAGCGTGTTGAAAAAAACCGGCAGCCCGTGCCAGGCGGGGAAATAGCTCTGCAGGAAGGTCTGGTCGGTCCGCCGCCAGAAGACGTCCGGCCGGTCGAGCTTCGCCAGCATGTCGGAAAATGTCGCGGCAGAGGGTTCGGCGACGAACACACCGGAATTGAGCCGGTGGAAATCGCTCAAAGATTCATAGACATTCGGTGCCGCTGAAAACTCCGGATATCCGAAGAGGCGATCAAGGTTGCGGATGACGATCGCGTCCGCATCGATGAAGACGCAGCGCTCATATTCCTCAAGCTGCCACAACCGCAGTTTGACAAAATTGTCGAGCGGCGTGTGGAACGCCGGTTTGCGGCCTTTCGGGAACGGCGCGTCGGAATGCAGTTTTGCGCGTGCGTGGCGTTCGTGAAACCCGTCGCTGGTAGGCAGGAGTTCAGCCAGGACCAGCCGGGCACCGAGCGCTGCGACTTCAGTCAGTTCGTCCGCTGAGACGGCGCCGGTATGCAGAACGACGATGTCTGCGCGTGTTCCGGTCAACGCAATCGAACGCACCAGCGCCAATGCGCCTTTGCAATAGTCGCCATTGGTGACGAGCGTGACGAACGCATGACGGCTGGCTGCCGGTTTGCTGGCCCTCAGCTCTGGATGGTCGCCCATGATGCGTCTTTCGGGTTACGAGGCTGATTTCAGGTTCTTGCCTTCAGGATCCCGGTTGATCGTCGGCTCGATATCCTTGGTCCAGGCCGATACGGCGGGAATGCGGCTGCGGTCGACACGGTAGGCGTATTTCTTCGCCACCTCGACGACCTCCTCAAGCAGTCCTTCCTCCAGTGTTATCGGCTCAAGACCAAGCGCGAGGAACTGCTCGTTGTGCACGACGAGATCGTTTTCAGAGGCTTCCTTGCGCGGGTTGGGCAGATAGGCGATTTCGACGTCGCCCAGGCGCGCAACCAATTCGGCCAGATCCTTGACCCTGTGCGTTTCGGTCATCTGATTGAATATCTTGACTTTATCGCCTGATTCAGGAGCGTTTTTCAGGGCTAGATCGATGCACCGCACTGAATCCTGAATGTGGATGAAAGCACGCGTCTGACCGCCCGTTCCATGAACGGTCAGCGGATATCCGATCGCGGCCTGGATGAGAAACCGATTGAGCACGGTGCCATAGTCGCCATCATAGTCGAAGCGGTTGATCAGCTGTTCGTGGCGGCGTGTCTGCTCGGTATGGGTTCCCCAGACAATGCCCTGATGCAGGTCTGTAATGCGCACACCGTCATTCTTGGCATAGAACTGGAAGAGCAGCTGATCGAGGCACTTGGTCATGTGGTAGATCGAGCCGGGGTTTGCGGGATAAAGAATATCCTGCCTGGCGGTCTGACCGTCCATGGTGTCGATGCCAACCGGCAGATAGCCTTCGGGGATGGCGGCGCCAACCGTCGAATATCCGTAAACACCCATTGTGCCGAGGTGGACGAGATGGGCGTCAATGCCGGTCTCAACCATGGCATTGAGGAGGTTGTGCGTCGCATTGACGTTGTTGCTGACGGTGTAATTCTTGTGCCTGTCCGATTTCATCGAATAGGGCGCTGCGCGCTGTTCGGCGAAATGCACGATGGCGTCGGGCTTTTCCTCGGCGAGCCAGGCTTTGAATACGTCATAGTCGCGTGAAATATCGATCAGGTGGAAATGAATGCGCCGTCCGGTCTCCTGATGCCAGATGCGGGTCCGCTCCTGAATGGAATCCATCGGGGTGAGGGATTGCACGCCCAGTTCGGTGTCTATCCAGCGCCGCGACAGGTTGTCGACGATGTGAACATCGTGCCCCTCATCAGACAGGTGAAGCGAGGTTGGCCATCCGACAAATCCGTCGCCGCCGAGGACCGCTATTTTCATTCGATCAGTCTCCATTTGCATCTTTGCGGGGAGCGTTAGCCCGCAATTGTGACAGGATTACAATGGCCAAGGCACAACTGTGACGCCTGCGTGTCGATATGGCATTGCTCTGACAACCAAATTGTGTTCCGTCAACAGTGTGACCAGTCATAGTTGTTGATGGAGGCAATGTTGTCCGAGGCGCTTTCGGGCCGGCTTGAGGGAAATCGCCACCGGCTTTTGCAGCGGGTCTACTACGAAGACACGGATTTTTCCGGCGTTGTCTACCACGCACGATACTTGCATTTCATGGAGCGCGGGCGCACGGATTATCTGCGTTGCCTGGGCGTTCACCAGGGGCAGATGGCCGAGACCGGTGACAGAGAAATGCTTGCCTTTGTCGTGCGTCACATGGAAATTGATTTTCGCTCGTCGGCGAGAATGGACGATGTGCTCGAGATCGTCACCCAAACGGGCGCGGTTGGCGGTGCGCGGCTGGTGCTGGAGCAGGAGATCCGGCTCAACGGAAAAGTGCTGATTTCGGCGGTGGTGACCGTGGCAATTGTAAACAGGGACGGACGGCCAAGGCGATTGCCCGCGAATATCGCCGAATTGCTTGCGGGATAGGGAATGTTCCCAGCATTTTTGGGGGTGTCACACAGCACTGAAAGCAGTTTCACGTTCCTGTCATTAAGTTCAAATAGTACTTGCCTTAATTCATAACCTGTCATTAACCATAAACGTGTCTTAATGAGATGTGAGAAGGGGGTCCGCCTGATGCGCCTTCCTTTGACCAAATTTTGCCGCGACAAGGCAGCTGGGTGAATGAGACGGTGCAAGCAATGAAAGCCAAACCGGACAGCGTGTCGCGTATGTTGACGCGGATGCCGGTGCTGCAATGCGACCGGGCGTCCGGATTCTGGGATTAATACAAAATGGAACAGGTTGGACTTGCTGCCACCAATGAAGTCACGTTGTGGGCGCTCTTTATCGAGGCCAGCTTCGTTGTCAAACTGGTAATGGTGGGCCTTGTGGCCGCTTCCATATGGACCTGGGCCATTATTGTCGACAAGAGCTTCAATTTCGCCAGGGCACGCCGGCAGTTTGACCGGTTCGAACAGGTTTTTTGGTCGGGGCAATCGCTCGAGGATCTTTATCAGATGCTTTCGGACCGGAGCACCAGCGGCATGAGCTCGATTTTTGTTTCCGCCATGCGGGAATGGAAAAAATCTTTTGAACGCGGTGCGCGCTCCCCCATGGGACTGCAGATGCGCATCGACAAGGCCATGGATGTCACGCTCGCACGCGAGGCGGAAAAACTGGAAGCGCGGCTGGGCTCACTCGCCTCGATCGGTTCGGCGGCGCCGTTTGTCGGCCTGTTCGGAACAGTGATCGGCATCATGACCTCCTTCCAGGCCATCGCGGGTTCGAAATCGACCAATCTGGCGGTTGTCGCACCGGGTATTGCGGAGGCGTTGCTGGCAACGGCAATTGGCCTTCTTACCGCCATTCCCGCGGTGATTGCCTACAATAAATTTTCTTCCGATGCCGGTAAGCTGACCGGCCGCATGGAAGGCTTCGCAGACGAATTCTCCGGCATCCTGTCACGACAGCTCGACGAGAAACTGCAGCCGCGGCAGGCAGCAGAATAGGAACTGCGATATGGCAATGGAAACCGACAATGCGGGCATCGGGAACCGCCGTCGCGGCGGCCACCGGCAAGGCAGGCGCCGCAAACCGATGAGCGAGATCAATGTGACGCCGTTTGTCGATGTCATGCTGGTCCTGTTGATCATTTTCATGGTGGCGGCGCCGCTTTTGACTGTCGGTGTTCCGATAGAGCTGCCTGAAACGGAAGCCAACGCACTCAATTCCGAAACGCAGCCGATCACTGTTTCAGTCAATGAAGCCGGCGAGATCTATCTCCAGGAAACCGTCATTCCGCTCGATGAAGTCGTTCCCAAGTTGCAGGCCATCGCGACGACAGGCTATCAGGAGCGTATCTATGTGCGCGGTGACCGCAATGCCGACTACGGTACCGTCATGAAGGTGATGGCGCGTATTTCGTCGGCCGGTTACAAAAACCTCGGTCTTGTTACCCTTCAGGAGCAGGATGGTTGAGCGTAGCCGATGAAACTTGGCATAATCATATCCGCAGTAGGACACGCGCTTCTCTTGAGCTGGGGCTTGTTTATCCTGTCGGCGCCACCCTCGCACGAAACGCTTGAGATCGAAGCGCTGCCGGTCGATATCATTCCCGTATCTTCAATCACACAGATTCAGCAAGGTGAAAAGAAGGCTCCGGCCACGGAAATTGCCGCACCGAAGCCAACCTCCCGACCGGAACCGGTCGAGGATGCCGTGAACACTGGCGACAATACCGTGGACCTGAAACCGACACAGACCGAAAAGCCTTCGAAGAAAGTTGTCGAAGCGGCGGCCGAGCCTGAAAAGGCGGACATTGCTGAACCGCTCCCTTCACCGGAAACCGAGTCGGTTCCGCAACCGTCACAGAAACCCGAGCCCGTTGCGGCGACCGAGGTTGCGGCCCTGCCGGTGCCGCAGCGGGAGGTAGCCCCCGATCCGGTGGCTGAAGCGATCGCTCGTGCCGAGGCAACCAAGCCGAAATTCGAACCGCTGCCGGAAAAGGTTCCGACGCCGACCGTGCGTCCGACGCCGCCTAAGGCACAGACCGCCAAAACGCCGGAACGAAAAAACAACCGGGACCGCAAACAGTCCACCAAACTTGCTTCCGCCAAGGACAGCGATTTCAACGCGGACGAAATTTCCGCGCTGTTGAACCGCGAGGATCCCGCGGGTGGCGGGGCCCAGCGCAATCAGCGTGAAGCCTCGCTGGGAGGACAGACGACCACGACCGGGCTTAAACTGTCGCAAAGCGAGATGGATGCCCTGCGCGGGCAGATCCAGAGATGCTGGCAGATCGTGCCCGGCATGGCGGACGGTGCGGATGTGCGCATAACAGTAACCATGCGGCTTGACCGTTCCGGTGCCATCGATGGGCAGCCGAGCGTTCAGGCAACCGGCGGCTCCGATGGCGCGAGGGAAGAGCTTGCAAGAGGTGCGCGGCGGGCTGTGTTGCGCTGCGCACCTTACAATCTACCATCAGAAAAATATGATACCTGGGCCGATGTCGTGGTCAATTTCGACCCGAGCCAGATGTTTTGAGGACAGATCCTTGAGTGCATATTCCAATCCTACCCATCCTTTTTTCGTTTCCGGAATTCGCCAGTTTGTGATGTTCAGCCTGATGCTGATCGGCAGTTTCGCGATTGTGCCGGGAACCGCACACGCGCTTGTCGAGATCGACATCAACCAGGGCAACGTCGAGCCGTTGCCCATGGCAGTGACCGATTTCATATCCGATGACGATGTCGGTACGAAAATATCGGCGGTGATTGCCGAGGACCTTCGCCGTTCCGGCCTGTTCGCGCCGATTAACAAGGCAGCGTTCATCCAGAAGATTTCCAATCCCGACGTCTCGCCGCGCTTTGAAGACTGGCGCGTCATCAATGCCCAGGCGCTTGTCGTGGGTCGGGTGAGCCGCGAAGGCGACGGCCGTCTTAAAGCTGAATTTCGTCTTTGGGACACATTTGCCGCCGAACAGCTGATCGGCCAGCAGTTCTTTACCCAGCCGGAAAACTGGCGCCGTGTGGCACATATCATCGCTGATGCGATCTATGAGAAACTGACCGGAGAGCGTGGTTATTTCGATACGCGCGTCGTCTTCGTTTCGGAAACCGGGCCGCGCAAGGAGCGGCAGAAGCAACTTGCGATCATGGATCAGGACGGTGCCAATCTGCGCTTTCTGACCCAGGGCAACGATCTGGTGCTGACGCCGCGTTTCTCCCCCAGCCGGCAGGAAGTCACCTACATGTCATTCGCCAATGGCCAGCCGCGGGTTTATCTGCTGCAGCTGGAGACCGGGCAGCGCGAAATCGTCGGCAACTTTCCCGGCATGACCTTTTCGCCGCGCTTTTCTCCGGATGGCCAAAGGGTGATCATGAGCCTCGAACAGGAAGGCAATGCGAACATCTACACCATGGACCTTCGTTCGCGCGCCACGACACGGCTAACCGACACATCCGCCATCGATACGTCGCCATCCTACTCACCGGAGGGCAACCGGATCGTGTTTGAATCCGACCGTGGCGGCCGCCAGCAGCTCTATGTCATGAACTCCGACGGAACAAATCAGCAGCGCATATCGTATGGCGACGGATCCTATTCGACGCCTGTATGGTCGCCGCGCGGCGATCTGATTGCCTTCACGAAGCAGTCGGGTGGCAAGTTTTCCATCGGGGTGATGCGTCCGGACGGGTCCGGTGAGCGTATTTTGACCACCGGGTTCCACAATGAGGGGCCGACATGGTCGCCGAATGGTCGTGTTATCATGTTTTTCCGCCAGCCGGCCGGTGCCGCAGGGCCGCAGCTCTACTCCATCGACCTGACCGGTTACAACGAACAGAGGGTGGAAACACCAAATTACGGATCGGACCCCGCGTGGTCCCCATTGTTAAAATAGACCACTTGCTGTCGCATAGGCGCCCCAATGTGCTGTATAAGGGGTTCGGCGGCCCCTATCTAAGCATTGCGGCGTGGATAATTGAAGACCAGTCGTCATATCGAGGAGAACGACTATGAACCTGTTGATGAGCATTGCGCGCAATCCGGTTGCGCTTGGATTGGCTGTCGGGCTTGCCCTGACCGGCTGCTCTGGCAAAAAATCACTTCCCAACAGCCCGGGCGAACTGGGACTGGGTGCGAACAGTGCGGTGCCCGGATCGCAACAGGACCTGACGCTCAATGTCGGAGACAGAATATTCTTCGATACGGATTCCGCGGCGATTCGTCCGGCTTCAGCAACAACTCTGGACCGCCAGGCGCAATGGCTTGCCAAATATTCCAGGGAATCGATCAGGATCGAGGGACATGCGGATGAGCGCGGCACACGCGAATACAACCTTGCACTTGGCGCACGGCGCGCGGCAGCGACACGCTCGTATCTGATATCGAAAGGTGTATCTGCAAGCCGCATCAAAACGATATCCTACGGCAAGGAACGGCCGGTTGCGGTGTGCGACGACATTTCTTGCTGGTCCCAGAACCGCCGTGCGGTAACGGTGGTCAGCGGGGTCGGAAGCTGATTGCAGCTGCGGCGGTCGGGGGTGTCGCGGAGCTATTGCCTTTTGAAAGGCAGGTAAGGAAAAAATGATTGCGTTTTCACGTTTGCTGGCCGCTTGCATCGCGGCAACGACTCTGCCGGGATTGGCACAGGCTACCCCCTCGATGGAGTTAGAACAGCCCAGACCGGCAGCCACCATCCCGGCGCCGATTGAAATTGCGCAAACGCGGGCACCGGTTCTTCTGGCACAGGTTGACAACAGCACCTACCGTATCGGACAGCTGGAAGAGCGCGTGCGTGTGCTTAATGGCCGCATAGAGGAAATGAATTTCCTGATGCTGCAGATGCAAGAGCAAATGCGGCAAATGCGTGAGGATAATGAGTTTCGCTTCCAGGAGCTGGAGGGCGGCGGCAGCAATCGCACCGAAGCCGCACCGCGACCGGCAGCAAATGAGGATCAGGCCGTTGTCGACCAGCCTGAACAGGAGCCGGCGGACGGCTCGGGAACGCTCGGAACGATCACTTTCGACGAGAGCGGAGAACTGGTCGATACGGAAACCGAACCGCAGGACAATACACAGGACCAGACCCAGACGGCTTCGTTGCCGAGGTCGGAACCGGAACAGCTCTACCAGGCTGCCTACGGCTATGTGTTGTCCGGTGACTATCCGCAGGCGGAAGCGAATTTCAGCAGCTACATTTCGCAATATCCGGACGGAGCCCAGGTCTCCGACGCGTATTTCTGGCTTGGCGAGGCGCAATATTCGCAAGGCGCCTATCACAATGCTGCCAAGACGCTTCTAACCGCACACAAGCAATATCCCAACGTAGCCAAAGCGCCCGAGATGCTTTTGAAACTCGGAATGTCACTTGCTGCGCTCGACAACCGGGACACGGCCTGCGCGACTTACAGGGAAGTGCTGACGCGCTATCCGGACTCATCGGATGCGGTCAAGGAAAAGGTCGCGGTGGAACAAAGCCGCATGAGTTGTTAGAGTGAGATCAAACCGGGTGCATAAATCGCTCCGGTCAAATGATGCCGAATAAACTGGAAATGCTCTAGGGACATTGTGCTGGACGTTCAGCCAAAACTGGCGATTGACGAATTTCTCTCCCGAATGCGGATTGTCGAAACTCTGTGTGTGGCCGTTTCCGGCGGCAGCGATTCAACCGCACTTCTTCATCTTCTCCACGAACGCCTGAAGGGCAAAAAAAAACCGCGACTTGTCGCCGTTACGGTGGATCATGGGTTGCGGCCGGCATCGGCGCAGGAAGCCGGGCAGGTCGCCGCGTTTTGCCGGAGCCGCAAGATAGAACACCGCATCATGAAATGGTCCGGCGACAAACCGGAGAGCGGTGTGCAGGATGCGGCACGCAATGCACGCTATGAGCTGCTGCGCGAAGCCGCATTGGACGTCGGCACAAACGCCGTCGTCACCGCACACACCCGAGACGATCAGATCGAAACGATCCGAATGCGGCAACGTCGCGGTATGGGGCGAGGGCTGTCGGGTATGGCAGAGGCGGTGCTTTTCAGGCGGGATTGCTGGATCCTGCGCCCGCTTTTGAAGGTTCGGCGGACAGCACTTCAGGAGACCCTCAAACAATCGGCGATTAACTGGACAGACGATCCGAGCAATCGCGACCGTCGTTTCGAGCGGGTCCGCATCCGTTTTGAAGACAGTGATCCATCGGCGGATGGCGAATTGCTGTCGATGGTTGAGGCAATGGCCGAAGCGCGGCGCAGAGACGGCGAGCGGCTTGCACGTTTCCTGCATGACAACGTCACCATTCATGGCGACATGATCGCGGAGCTGCAGCAGGTGCCCGAAGGCCTGTCCGATGTCCTGCAGCAGGCTGTGGCACTGCTCGCGGCACTTATGGGAGGGCGCGCCTATCTTCCCGGTTCCCGATCGCAGGATCAGATAGCGAGACTGGTTGCCGGCGGCGGACCACCGCGCGTCAATCTCAGCCGTTCTGTTCTGGACCGCCGGACAGGGCGTGTCTTCGTCTACCGTGAGCGCCGGTCGGTTCCGACAATCAGCATTGCAGCTGGCTCTGAAGCCATTTGGGATGGGCGCTACCGATTTATCAACCATTACAAGCGGCGCGATCTGATCATCGGGCCGACAGAAGACAACAGCCAGATCGCACCTCCGGACCTGCCAAATCACCTGCCGCGTGGTGTCGTTGCAAGAGCGGGTCGTTCCCAGCCTGCGCTAATTGTCGCGGAGAACGGCAAAAAGGTGACAAAAAGGCAAGCGGTTCGCGGATCGCTCCAGCTGGAAATATCCAGGTATTTCACCCATTTCGACCTGTTTTTGCCTGATTTCGAACGTAAAGTTGCCGACGAATGCGCAGCTCTGTTCGGAATGCTGCCCTATTCCCAACCGCCATTGCAATAAAGTGGTTAGAAATGACGTATATATTCCGTCAGAGATACCGCATCTAGACCGTTGGTGGTCTTGGCAAGGGGCCTTCGGGGACCTATGTTGTGGTCAAGTGAGTTTGCTCGCCAAACGGCGGGCTATCGGACGTTCCGGGGTACCGAATGAACCCAAATTTTAGAAATTTTGCCCTTTGGGCAATCATCGCTCTGCTGCTTATAGCTCTGTTCAACATGTTTCAGAGCCCGAATGAGCGTACATCAACGAGCACGATCAGCTATTCTCAGTTCCTGCAGGACGTGGATAATGGCCGTATTCGCGAGGTCACGATCGTTGGTGATACGATCCAGGGCAAGTATTCCGAGGGCGGCAAGTCCTTCCAGACCTATTCTCCGGGCGATTCAGGCCTGGTGCAGCGGCTTGAGGATCGGGGCGTCGGCATTACCGCCAAACCTGAGGTGGACAGTTCAAACACATTTTTCGGATACCTGATTTCCTGGTTGCCGATCCTGCTTATTCTCGGCGTATGGATTTTCTTCATGCGCCAGATGCAGGGCGGATCGCGGGGCGCGATGGGCTTTGGCAAGTCGAAGGCGAAATTGCTGACTGAATCGCACGGACGGGTCACGTTTGACGATGTCGCCGGGGTTGACGAAGCCAAGGAAGATCTCGAGGAGATCGTCGAGTTTCTGCGGGATCCGCAGAAATTCCAGCGTCTTGGCGGCCGAATTCCGCGCGGTGTGCTGCTGGTTGGTCCGCCCGGAACAGGTAAAACCCTTTTGGCACGCTCCGTTGCGGGCGAGGCGGCAGTACCTTTCTTCACAATTTCGGGCTCCGACTTTGTCGAAATGTTTGTCGGTGTCGGCGCCAGCCGCGTACGCGACATGTTCGAGCAGGCCAAGAAAAATGCACCTTGCATCATCTTCATCGATGAAATCGACGCTGTCGGGCGCCATCGCGGTGCCGGTCTTGGCGGCGGCAATGACGAGCGCGAACAGACCCTGAACCAGTTGCTGGTGGAAATGGACGGGTTCGAACCCAATGAGGGCGTCATCCTCATTGCCGCGACCAACCGTCCCGACGTGCTCGACCCGGCGCTGCTGCGTCCGGGCCGATTTGACCGCCAGGTTGTCGTGCCAAATCCGGATATCATCGGTCGCGAGCGTATTTTGAAAGTGCATGTGCGCAACGTACCGCTGGCACCGAATGTCGATTTGAAGGTGATTGCACGTGGCACGCCCGGATTTTCCGGTGCCGATCTGATGAACCTGGTCAACGAGGCCGCCCTCATGGCGGCCCGGCGCAACAAGCGGCTTGTCACCATGCTCGAATTCGAGGATGCGAAGGACAAGGTGATGATGGGCGCCGAGCGCCGCTCCAGCGCAATGACGCAGGAAGAAAAGAAACTCACCGCCTATCATGAATCCGGGCACGCGATTGTGGCGCTGAATGTCGAATCCGCCGACCCGGTTCATAAAGCCACGATCATTCCGCGTGGTCGCGCGCTTGGCATGGTGATGCAGCTGCCGGAAGGCGACCGTTACTCGATGAGCTATCTCTACATGATCTCCCACCTGGCGATCATGATGGGTGGCCGGGTTGCCGAAGAACTGACATTCGGCAAGGAGAACATCACCTCAGGGGCGTCCTCCGATATCGAACAGGCGACCAAACTGGCGCGTGCAATGGTTACGCAATGGGGCTTTTCCGACGAGCTCGGTCAGGTTGCCTACGGTGAAAACCAGCAGGAAGTGTTCCTCGGCCACTCGGTGGCACAGCAGAAGAACGTGTCCGAATCGACCGCGCAGAAAATCGACAGCGAAATTCATCGCCTGATCGATGACGCCTATGCGGCGGCGCGCAAGATCCTGACCGAGAAGAACGACGATTTCAAAACTCTTGCCGAGGGTCTGCTCGAATACGAGACCCTGACTGGTGATGAAATCAAGGCGCTGCTTCGCGGTGAAAAACCTTCCAGGGATTTGGGCGACGACACGCCGCCTTCCCGGGGTTCGGCCGTGCCCAAGGCGGGTGCCAAGAGCCAGGACGGCAAGGAAGAGCCCGACAATCCGGACGCTGGCATGGAACCACAGCCGCAGTAACGGACCGTCAAGAAAGACTTGCGAAAATGGCCGCTTGATGCGGCCATTTTATTAGCTGCAACAGTTGGTAATCATATCTGATCAACATTTGCTGCCAAAAATGTTAAATATCGGTAACGATTTTGGGGGCCGAATCGAGGGGCAAGATGTCACGCCAATATTTTGGAACTGATGGAATTCGCGGAAAATCGAACACATTTCCGATGACACCCGATGTCGCCATGCGCGTCGGGCTGGCGGCGGGCAAGGTGTTCCGGCGCGGTGACCACCGACATCGCGTTGTCATCGGCAAGGATACCCGTCTGTCCGGCTATATGCTGGAAAACGCGCTTGTTGCCGGGTTTACCGCGGCAGGTATGGATGTCTTCCTGCTCGGCCCGATACCGACACCTGCAGTTGCCATGCTGACCCGGTCGCTGCGTTCCGATATCGGCGTCATGATCTCCGCATCGCACAATCCCTTCGAAGACAACGGTATCAAACTTTTCGGGCCGGACGGATACAAGCTTTCCGATGAGCTGGAGTTGAAGATCGAACGGCTCATCGATGCCGATATATCCGAGCAACTCGCCGTTTCCCAGAACATAGGCCGCGCGCAGCGTATTGATGGAGTGCACGACCGCTATATCGAGTTTGCCAAGAGAACAATGCCGCGCAATGTCTCGTTGAGCGGTTTGCGTGTTGCGATCGATTGCGCCAACGGAGCGGCCTACAAGGTGGCGCCTGCGGCACTTTGGGAGCTTGGTGCGGAAGTCCTCACCTTCGGAAACGAACCGAACGGACACAATATCAATCTGGATTGCGGGTCGACGCACCCTGTGGCGGTTGCCAAAAAGGTCCATGAAGTGCGGGCCGATATCGGCATTGCGCTCGACGGCGATGCCGACCGTGTGCTGATTGTCGATGAAAAGGGCGCCGTGGTGGATGGCGACCAGCTGCTGGCGGTTATCGCCGAATCATGGTCCGGCGACGGGCGGCTTTCGGGTGGCGGTATCGTTGCTACGGTGATGTCCAATCTCGGGCTTGAACGGTTTTTGATCGAGCGCAAGATGACACTGGCCCGAACCAAAGTTGGCGACCGTTATGTCGTGGAACACATGCGCGCCAACGGTTTCAATGTCGGCGGGGAACAGTCCGGTCACATTGTCATGACGGATTTTGCGACGACCGGAGACGGCCTGGTCGCAGCGCTGCAGGTGCTTGCCTGCGTCAAGCGCATGGACCGACCGGTCAGCGATGTATGCCGCCGCTTCGAACCAGTGCCGCAGTTGCTGAAGAATGTGCGCATATCTGGCGGCAAGCCGCTGGACGACAAACATGTGAAAGATGCGATCAAACAGGCAACCAGCGAGCTTGGCTCAAACGGCAGGCTGGTTATTCGTCCTTCCGGCACAGAACCGCTGATCCGCGTTATGGCCGAGGGCGATGACAGTGCGCAGGTCGAGCGCATTGTCGAAAATCTCGTCGAGGTCATTTCAGTGGTGCGCAGCGCCGCCTGATCTTCCTGACTGCAGTATTCATTTTACCGGAACACAGTGGCGAAACGGCCGGCAAGTGGTGCATCTGCCGTGCTTGAACGTTGGCTCTGTATAGCCCGGAAACTGCCAACAAAGGCGGCTGCATCAATTGCCCCGAACCCGTCGCCAATCCCGTACGGACAGGCTGATTCCGGCTTTTATCTGCCGCAAAAAATTTTGTTAGTATCAGATATCATTGCATAAAATTTATGTCTTCAGTAAATGGACATAGATAATAGGCTCTTAACCTTTTTGCTCCACAATTCTCCTTGTGCATAAGATTTGTAGCCATGGCGCGGGCACGGGGTCCCGTTCAGATTGGTGAGCGTGGAGTAATGAAAATGAGAATTTACGTATTTGCAGCCTCAACGGCACTCTTGGCGGCGCCTGCATTTGCTGCCGACCCGACCCATGTACCGGCGGCCGATCCGATTCCGGTATATGAAGCGGACCTGCGCGGTTCCGCCGATGTGGCGCGCGGAGGCTATATCAAGGGTTCTGTCGGTTACATGTGGACGGACCTGAAGGGCATCAATTATGCCGTCGGGGGCGTAACGAGCACTTTTGCAACGCACGATATTGACGACACCTGGACGGTTGGGGTCGGTGGTGGTTGGCACCTCAACCGCTATCTCAGAACTGAATTGATGTTCAACTACGACTTTGATTCCGAATTCACCGGATCGACATTTGGTGGATGTGGTGTAGCCGTTTCCTGCGTATCCACAGACCTGTCGAGCTGGAATGCCTATTCGCTGATCGCCAGCCTCTATGTCGATCTCGACTTCTGGGCCGCCGGCTCGGCCTATGGCTCATTCGTTCCGTTCATCGGTGGCGGTATCGGTGGTGCCTATGTCAACTGGGATGATCTGCGCAATACAAGCTGCGAAGACATCGACCCGACCAACTGTGATCCGACAATCACGCATGAAGGACAAAGTGAATGGCGCTTTGCCTATGAGCTGGTTGCCGGCGTAGCCTATAATTTCCGTTGTGACCTGACCGCTGAAGCGGCCTACAAGTACCGCAACTATGCCGGTGGCGCCATGTTCGGCAACAATCTCGGTGGAGGCCCCGGCTACGACGAAGGCTTCGAAATGCAGACGGTGAATGTAGGACTTCGGTTCTACCCTGGCCGCGATTGCGATCCGGAGCCATACATCCCGCCGCACGTGCCGCCGCTCTACAAGTAAGACCCAGCACATTGAAGAATAAAAAAGCCGCCCGGTCCGCCGGGCGGTTTTTTCTTTTTGGGGCGGCAAGATCAAATTTTTATGGATAAGCGGGCGTAAACAAACGTGGTGAATAAACACGCTTAACCGCAACTTAACCAGTTTGTCCGATATTAGGCACATCGACTTTGCTTTGAGTGACGTTCTTCACTCCGAGCCAGGCAGAGGAACTGGTTGAATGATTAAGAATGTTATGTCCCACACACTGATTGCGGCGCTGCTACTGGGCGGTTCGGGTGCCGCGCTTTCGGCGGATCTGGACAATATTATCTACGCACCGCAGCTGCCCAGAACCCAACCGGTCGAGGTCGGAAACGGATGGTACCTGCGTGGTGATGTCGGATATAATTTCTCGACGGATGGTTCTGCCACATCGTTTCGGACATTTGATGTGACCACGCTGGCTTACGATACGCAGAACTATGCGACGTCGTCATTCGATTCAGATGTCACCTTCGGTTTTGGTGTTGGCTATCAGTTAAACGAGTGGTTCCGGGCTGAAGCGCTGGCGACATATCAAAACGGGACATTCAACGGAACCAGCGCGTCAACGACGCTTCCCTGTACGGGCGGCGTGACCGACACGGGCTGTAATACCGCCGGATCGGCTGATTTCACTGCTTACGGCCTTATGGCCAACGGCTACGTCGATCTTGGAACCTATTCCGGCTTCACGCCCTATGTCGGCGCGGGCGCCGGCTACACACTGGTGGATTACGAAAACTACAATGCCACCGAAGCCTGCGTAGACGGCCTTGTTGCCTGTGCGACTTTTGCGCCGTTCGCAACAACCCATGTCGGCGAGAAGACCTGGCGCTTCACATATGCCCTGATGGCCGGTATTGCCCATGAGTTCACCCGTAACCTAAAGGCTGACCTTGGATACAAATACACCAATGTTGACGGTGGTGACACATACGCCTTTGATACTACATCGGCCACTGCCGGCGCGACTGGAATTCAGGGAACAGACAACGGCTTTTCAACCCACCAGATTATCGCATCTTTGCGTTACGCGCTCTGGTAGGATGATTGAACAGACTTGACGAAAAGGCGGGCTTAGCCCGCCTTTTTTTTGCACTTTGCATTTGCCGTGTTGGCAATCTGTAGTTCAGGCCGCATCCATTTCGACAATCGTCTCCGGCCCCTTGGTCCGGACGTTGCCGACAGCTTTTGATACCGGGTGATAGACAAAATCGGCGCCACGATTTTCCTGCAGAAGCTCGAGAGCATCTGCCTTGCTGGTGTCCGGGTCCATCCAGGCTGACAGGGTTTCCTGGTTGAGAACCACAGGCATGCGCGAATGAAGGTGCGCGACGGACGGGTGCGCTGCGAGTGTGACAATTGCGAATGAAACCGTATCGAGGTTCTTGTTGCGCGACATGATGCCGGCAAAGGCAAAGGGCTCGAAAGCTGGCGCATCGCCCGGCAGGTGGATCAAATAGGGTTGTTTGACCTTGTCCTGCGTGTGCCATTCGAAATAACCATTGGCCGGAACGAGGCAGCGGCCATATTCGAATGCCGTTCTGAAGAATGGTTTTTCAGCAACTGTCTCGCCCCGCGCGTTGATCATCGGGCGGATCTTGCTGTCCTTGGCCCAGTGCGGCATCAGTCCCCAGGTGACCTGCTCGATGGCAATGCCATCGTCCTCGCGAACAATGATCTCAAGATTTGACGTCGGTGCCACATTGTAATTTGGCTGCGGACCATTGCGTCCGGATACTTCCGGCGGAAGTATATTCATGTAACGCCGGTACTCTTCCCATGTTCCCGTGGTTATGAACCGACCACACATCACGCAATCCCTGTTTGAATACCAAGTTTCGACAGTATTCAATCTCTTGATTGGCAATTCAATCAACCCAGGCGCGTTTCTGGATTTGGAAAACCACTGTTCCTCCGCTGGCATATTTGAAGGCTTTCCCGGTGCTTCGTCCGGTCAAATCCCCACAAAAAAGGGCGGCATTCCTGCCGCCCATCGGGTTGATCGCTGTTCAAGCGACGTGTGCTTTTTGCGACTTACCGACGATGTATACCACCATGGTAATCATGGGCGTTGGGATGGGTGCCGTATAACGGACCGTATGGACCATGGGGATGGTACGGATGGTACGGATGGACCGGGTGGTAGGGATGATATGGATGATAAGGGTGGTATGGGTGGTACGGATGATAGGGTCCGTACGGTCCATAGGGATGGTACGGATGATAGGGATGGTAGTAGCGGTTCCAATAGGGATACCAGGGATAGTGCTGGTAATGCGCGGCCCAGTAGGCCTGGTTAAAAACCACAATGGTGATGCCGACCGCGACCGCGACCTGCGGTGTCAACACGGTGCGCTGGCCATTGTTTATGGTGAGAATATAAGATGACGCAATCCAGCCGCGTGCCGAATTCCACGATATGTCACACCAGTCATAGCCGGCCTGACACCCGTAAACCTCGATCGTCGCGCCTTGCGGCAGCGTGGCGACCACGGGATAGCTGGTGCTGGGTCCGGCACGCAGATGTACGGTTGTGGTTGTAAAGCCGGGCGTCTGTGCAAATGCAGTTGTGGCGATCAGAGGCATCAACAGGGTCACCACAACCCCTAACAAAAACTTCCTCATCGGTCTTTCCAGTTCACCTTGTTTTGCTCGCGATTATTAGATAGTCGGTGGAGTATCCGGTCAAGTCATCGCACAATGATACGGCGACAATTTGAGGTTGAACAGGCGCTGTCCGTCACGGCCAACGGCACCTGGAGTTGGAATCCAGTGCAGCAGCGTTTTTGGCGGTGTGTTTGTCACGGGGCTGTTTGCTATTTCTTCCGCCGATTCGGATGCCGAGCTACGGCGGCGGACCAGGCGGTCGGCTGAAATGATCGACGGGACAATCAATGCCTGCGTAATCACCGGCTTTATTGGACTACTCTGGGGGAATGCTGCCGTTCGGTGCAGGTGCGAAGTGTTCTGGCCGGTTCTTCCGTAGCGGACGTCAGACAGAAATCGATCCGGTGTCCGCGCGTCAAAGATCGCTCAGCGGACTTTTGAGACATTCGGGTACTTGCGATTCCAACCCGAAAGCTGACATACGGCCCCTGTCGCTACAACAGCATCGTTCCAAAGATGATACGGGCGTAAATGACCCGTAGCGACCTTGATCTGCTGCGCTCAAGCGATTAGCGCAGCTGCCGCGGCAATCGGTTTCGGCGGTCGCACCAGGCGGAGTAGAGTACCGCGCGGTTGAATGCGGAATACCGCAAGCACCTCGCCGGAATGGGTGATCGACGTATATTCCTGTCCTTTGTAGCGATGGCGCCACATCGTCGCATCCTCGGGCAGATAACTTTGATGTTTCAGAAACAAGGCTCTGGCTTTCTGTGCGAGCTTCTCAACTGTTTTTTGGGTGTCAACCGGATCCGCGAGCGTTTTTTGTTCCTTGGGATCGCGCTCGAACACTGGCGAATCGACAGTCAGTACGTGGTCTGCCAACACGCCGCTAATCGGATCTGGACCGAAAAATGCTTGTTCCAGAATCTGGCGCACGACCGCGCTTGCCGGCATGTTCCATTCAGCCGCGCTGTTTTCGATTGCCTTGCGAAGCTGCGGTCCTGGGCGGAAGGACATTTGAGTACTACTTCTCTCGTTCATCCGTGATCTCCCTAAATCTTTCCCGCTACCTGGGCAGGCTCCTGCGCAGGTTACCAACAGTAGCAGAGGCAATGCTCTTCAATTCCTTCATCATGACATCCGCCTTGCACCGGCTCAAGACTGGATGGACTAGGCTCCTCTTGTAGGAAGTCTCCCTTTGGCAGAATTCACCCCTCCAAATTCTGTCGCAATTTGAACGATCTTGTTGCAACGCGAGGTCCGCTTTTCGAAAGTTGAACGCCTGAATGGGGCCACGTAAATCGATCGCAATGGGCTCCACGGAGACATTGCCGCTCAGTGGTTTAGCCGGATATTCTGCGATATAATTGCTTGGAGTTTGAGTGGCGCTGAAGTAGGTGTGTAAGTCGCACACCAAACGCCCAATTTGGATTCGCCATGTGGTTTCAAGTACTAGCTGTCAGTTGCGCTCTAATTCTGCTCCCTGTGCAAACCCTGGCCGGTGCCAAAGAGAAGATAGCGGCCCTGGCGCCGTCGGGGCTGGTGCTCGTACTGGATGATCAGGGAAATGAGCTGGTGGCTCAGAACGCTGACCAACCCTTTGGCCCAGCTTCGGTCACCAAGATCGTCACGGCCTGGTTGGCGATGGAAGTATTGGGTGGCGACTACCGCTTTGAGACCCGCTTCTACCTGGACAAGGACCGGGTGCTGTATGTGCGAGGCGGTGGTGACCCGTTTTTGGTCTCCGAGGAGTTGGCGTTGCTCGCGCCCAGGCTCATCGAAGCGGCCGGCAACGAGCCGCTCACCGGTATCGTGCTTGATACAAGCTACTACCCCGCCAGTCTTCGCATCCCGGGCATCGAGGACACCAACGAGGCCTATGACGCGCCGAACTCAGCCCTCTCAGTAAACTTCAACACGATTCATGCAGTACGGCGTGGCAAGACCGTTCGCTCCGCCGAAAAGCAGACGCCGATCACGCCCCTGGCGATCGCCCAGTTCCGGGCTCGAGGCCCCGCTGGTCGGGGCCGTATCAGCTTGCCCCAGGACGATCCCGCCGTTGGTGCCCGATATGCCGGTGAGCTGCTCGCCGCATTCATCGCGAAGGCCGGCGGGAGCGTTAAGGGAGAGATCTCGATTGGTTCAGTGGTCGAAGGATTGGAGCCGGTTTACGTGCACCGCCAGTCGCGCAATCTCACTGAAATACTAACCCAGATGCTCATCGGATCGAACAACTACATCGCAAACCAAATCTTCCTGGAGATCGGCGCACGCCGGATGGGCGGGCCTGTCAGCCTCGAGAAGTCACTGCAGGTTGCCGGCGACATATTTGCCGAACATGATCTTGCCGGCGCCATCGTACTCGAGGAGGGCTCCGGCATCAGCCGTGGAAACCAATTTACAGCACGCGGCCTTGCCAAGCTGCTCCACCACTTCTCACCCCATGCCGATCTGCTTCGCAAGAGCCGAGCTGGTTCCCGCTACAAGACAGGCACTATTCCCGGCGTCCGGACATTGGCGGGCTATGCAGTCACTTCCAAAAATGGCATCGTGAGATTTGTAATCTCGCTGGGCGGCAACACAGGGAAGACACGCTTCCGACTGCTACGGGCTATCGAGCGTGGGTTGTGACCGGAGAAGCTGACTTAAGGCTTTCGTGCAACGATGTGAGCGAGGTCAAAATGCTTCATTCCGGGATGTCCGCTTTGTCGACGCTGCAACGCTGCATCGGACAACGTAATCCAGGTCGGTTTAGGACCGGAAGCGCTACCGCTTGCTTCGATGCTGGCCAATTTTCTGCAATGCCGTCTCGACCTCATATTTCCAACATGGATCCGCTCGGTGCCTGACGCAGCAGGTTCGCCAATGTCTGAAGACCCTGTTCGAGCCGCGTCTCGCTCATCTCATGGCTGAGGCAAACCCGTACAGCCTCGGGTGCCTCGCTTTCCCGGGCTGCAAAGCTGCGTCCTTCACTCACCAGTACACCATGCCTGGCACATTGTGCCCGGAACGTATCCGCTCTCCAATCCGACGGCAGCGGCATCCACAGGTGGAATCCATTGGGATCGGCTGCGAATTCCATATGACCCAGTATGGTTCGCGCCAGGGACTGGCGACGCTCTGCAGCCGCTCTCTGTTGCTTCGTCAGTTTCGACGCGGTTCCATCGCGGATTACCCTCGCCGCGACTTCCAAAGTCATTGGTGGGGTCATCCAAACGCTGAGATTGACGGCGTGTCGAAGGGCGGGAACCAAACTGACGGGCGCGCGCAGAAAGCCAACCCGCAACCCGGGCGCAACGGACTTTGAGAGGCTGGTGATATAGACGGTGTGTTCAGGCGCCGATGTTGCGAGCGCGGCCGGGCGATCCGCTTTGAGAGGGCCGAAGACATCATCCTCGACGAGGACCACATTGTGTCGCTGCGCGATCTCGGCTATGGCCAGACGCCGCGCCTCCGACAGGGTCACAGTGGTTGGCGCTTGCAGGGTTGGCGACAGATAGAAGGCTTTCGGGTTTGCACGCGTGCAAAGCTCCGCGAAGGCCTCCGGGACGACGCCGTTGGCGTCCATTGTGACGGTCGCGGTATGCAGCCCGAGCCTTTCAGCCATTGCGCGCACGGGCGTATAGGTCAGGGTTTCCGTCAGTAGCAGATCACCAGGGCGCAAAAGTGCCATCAATGTGCAGAGCAGGCCATGCTGTCCGCCCATTGTCGTCACCATCTGATCCGGCCGAGCGGCCACACCGCAGCCTTCAAGCCAGATCATTCCCGCCTCGCTGTGATGCGTGAGGTCATCATCCGTCTGGTAATCAAGCAGCGCTGGAAGCCCTTTGCCGCTTGAGATCTCTCCAAGGACACGCCGGATATGCGGTTCGGCAAATCCAGGCAGTGGCAGATTGCGCGACAGATCAATCGGCCCTGTTCCTTGGCGGCGCAGGTTGCCTTGCTCGCCGGCCTGCAAGACCGCATCGGGAGACCGGACAAAGGTGCCGCGCCCGACCTCGCCCCGCAGCAGCGCCCGCTTGACGGCTTCCGCATAGGCGCGGCTGGTCGTGTTCGCTGACATGCCGAGTTGGTAGGCCAGCTCGCGATGCGGCGGAAGCTGTGCGCCAACCGCCAGACGCTCAGCGGCGATATCCTCAGCCATCGCCTCCACGATCTGAAGGTATTTGGGGCCACGCCGCCCGTCGAGGTCAGGTATCCAAATTGCCATCAGATCAATATTTTAATTGCATTGACGTATCAATAGTAGCAAATCTGATAGCAATCAATGCAATGTTAATTGGCAATTTTCCATGGCACTCACATCTCCCTCGGTTGGAAAGGGCATTGCTCTATCTCTGATCAGCCTCTCCTTGCTGGGTGTGATGCCGGTCATCTCAAATCTCCGCCCCTCCGACGTGGGTGCGCTTTCATTCGCCTTCGCGTTGTCTGTCTGGCAGGTGATCTTTGCCCTGCCGGTCTTTGGCTTTGAACTGAAAAGCGGAACGATGGGCATATTTGGTGTTGATCTGTCGCAGCGGGAGAGAACCCGCATGATTGCCGTCGCACTCTTTACTGGTGGTTTATTTGGCCTGTCTACCTATCTCTATGTTCTGGGCGTCGAGAAGGCCGGCGCGATCAATGCCGCAATCGCCATTCAGGCTTACCCGCTCTTCGCCATTTTATGGGAGAGCCTGTTTCTGAACCGCAGAAAGTCAGCTGTCGAGCTGACGCTGACCGCAGTATTGATCGGCACACTTTATTTTCTCGGGACGGGGGGCTCCTTTCGAATGTCGGGTCTGTCGCCCTGGTTCCTTGTCTCTCTCGGTGTGCCGCTGCTCTGGAGCGTCGCGCATGTGATCATCAAGGAAGAGCTGGGCCGCACGCCTATCACTCCGGCACAGGTGACATTCTTCCGGGTGGCGATCTCGACGGTGTTTCTTTTCGCTGTCCTAGCGGTCGCAGTGCCATCGGGGGTCGCTGTCGGTCTGAGCACAATTTTTCAGCCCATGTCGGCACTGATGGGCCTTGTCTATTTTCTCGAACTGATCGTTTGGTTCTATGCGGTCAGACATATTGATGTGTCACTGGCCAGTTCCATCACGACACCCTGGCCAGCGCTGACCATGGTACTGGCCGCCTTCTTTCTGGGAGATGCCATTGAGACCTACCAGATCGTAGCGCTTCTCGTTGTTGTTGCCTGCATCTATGGTCTGACACTCGCGGGTTTGCGAAAAGCGAAATACGCGGAAAATCAAGCAGGGATCACTCGTAAAACCTAGCGCATAAAACAGTCTGTGCCTCAGTCTGGATCATATATCTACCCTTTGTGCTGCCGTTAGAAGCAAAGCAGACCTTGGAGAAATGTTGGCTTTATCTTGTGGATTCAACTGATCGCCCCAACACACCCGGCAAACCTCTCGTCAGGCGTTCGAGGCTTTACTTCGCATCCAATCCGTCCAATGGCAGGTTCTGGGCACCGCGACACAAAACATAGGTGAGCCGCGAATGGCAGCATTGGGCGGTGGGTTCAACTGATCGACGCAACACATTCATCGCTGCACAGGTCGTTTGTTGCCCGAATGATGTTGCGCGGTTGACTTCGAGCATCCGTACCAGGCGATCAATGTTCGGATCGCACTGGCCCGTCCTGCGATTGAAATGGTCGATGATGGCACCGGCCACTCTTCGGGCAGTGTCCGACAACCCCGGTGCGATGTTGAGCGCCTTGTAGGCGAACAGAATATCGTTCTCCTGGAGACGAGGCATCAGCGCGACTCCCTGGCTTCGATATCCCGCGCCATCTGCGTCGCCTTGATCGCTTGCAGCGGCGTCAGGCCGAATTTGTCTCTGAACATCCGAATGAAAGCCTGTTTACGGTCACCGCGGTTTCTGGCGAACCATCGCGCCGCGATTCCAATGCGCGGAACAGATCGGAAATGCGTTGTGTCGGTTTGTGCCAATTCTCTGACACTGTTCGCGCTTCGTTCCGCTTTTCGCAACATGAACTCGCATGCTCATGATCTTTCTTCTTGCGGTTTTCCGGGGGTTTCGCTATGTGCCGGGGTGGGACACCCCTCCCCAACGAGGGGCAACTATCTGGAAGGATAGCCACATGCTAGAGACTGCCAAGCCGGACGTGCGTCCGGTCAATCCCCGTTTTTCATCTGGTCCTTGCACCAAGCGCCCCGGCTGGACGCCGGATTCACTGGGTGATGCGGTACTCGGCCGCTCCCATCGCGCAAAACTCGGCAAGGGCAAACTCAAACAGGCCATCGATCTGACGCGCACGGTCCTCGGTGTTCCCGATGACTATCGCATCGGCATCGTGCCCGCGTCTGACACCGGAGCCGTCGAAATGGCGCTGTGGTCGATGCTCGGCGCCCGCGGCGTGCACATGCTTGCCTGGGAGTCCTTTGGATCCGGCTGGGTCAGCGATGTCGTCAAGCAACTGAAACTCGATGACGTCAAGGTGCTCGAAGCCGAATACGGCGTGCTGCCGGATCTTACCCAAATCGAATTTGACCGTGACGTGGTCTTCACCTGGAACGGTACCACCTCCGGTGTTCGCGTGCCGAATGGCGATTTCATTCCCTCGGACCGCGGGGGGCTGACGATCTGCGATGCCACATCCGCCGCATTTGCGCAGGACCTGCCCCTCGACAAGCTCGATGTGGTGACATTTTCCTGGCAGAAGGCGCTGGGCGGCGAGGGCGGTCACGGTGTGCTCATTTTAAGCCCGCGGGCCGTCGAGCGGCTCGAAAGCTACACGCCCGCCTGGCCGCTTCCCAAAATCTTCCGCATGACAAAGGGCGGCAAGCTGATCGAAGGCATCTTCGAAGGCGCGACGATCAACACGCCTTCCATGCTTTGCGTTGAAGATTACCTGGATGCATTGCGCTGGGCCGAGAACATCGGCGGTCTTGAGGGGCTGTTGCGCCGCGCGGACGAAAATGCCGCCGTGATCGCCGATTTTGTCGAAAAATCCGCCTGGATCGACTTCCTTGCCGTGGACCCGGCGACCCGGTCGAACACTTCCGTGTGCCTGAAGATCGTCGATCCCACGGTGGCGGCTTTGCCGCAAGACCGGCAGGCGGCCTTTGCAAAGGGGCTTGCGGGTCTGCTCGAACAACAGGGCGTTGCGCTCGACATCGGTGCCTACCGCGATGCGCCCGCGGGTCTGCGAATCTGGACCGGTGCGACGGTCGAGAGTTCGGACCTCGAGGCGCTGATGCCGTGGCTTGTCTGGGCCTTCAATGCGCAGTGCTCGACTTTCGAGTCAGCTGCCTGACTTAGTATCGGGTCACTCATGAGCGGCCCACTTCCACTTGAAGAATTGCGATCCAAAGGGAGGCCTTCCATGGCACCGCGCGTACTCGTATCAGACAAACTATCGGAAACCGCCGTCCAGATTTTCCGCGACCGCGGCATCGATGTCGATTTCATGCCCGATGTCGGCAAGGACAAGGAGAAGTTGCGTGAGATTATCGGGCAATATGACGGGCTTGCCATCCGCTCGGCGACGAAGGTGACGTCCAAGCTTATCGATGCGGCTGACAAGCTTAAGGTCGTCGGCCGCGCCGGTATCGGCGTCGACAATGTCGAAATACCGGCGGCATCGCGGCGCGGTATCATCGTAATGAACACGCCGTTCGGCAATTCCATCACCACGGCGGAACATGCAATCGCCATGTTGTTGTCGGTGGCTCGCCAGATCCCGGCAGCCGATGTGTCAACGCAGGCCGGCAAGTGGGAGAAGTCCCGATTCATGGGCGTCGAAATCACCGGCAAGACACTGGGCGTGATCGGTTGCGGCAATATCGGCTCGGTCGCCGCAGCAAGGGGGATCGGTCTCAACATGCGGGTCATCGCGTTCGATCCGTTCCTATCGGCCGAAAGGGCCGAAGAAATCGGTGTTGAAAAAGTCGATATCGACGAGCTGTTCACCCGCTCCGATTTCATCACGCTGCATGTGCCGCTGACCGACAAGACCCGCAACATCATCAACGCGGATGCCATCACCAAGATGAAAAACGGCGTGCGTATCATCAATTGCGCCCGCGGCGGCCTTGTTGTCGAGGCCGATCTTGCGGAAGCAATTAAGTCCGGCAAGGTGGCCGGTGCAGCCTTCGATGTATTTGAAGAGGAACCGGCCACGGATAGCCCGCTCTTCGGCCTGGCCAACGTGGTGTGCACCCCGCATTTGGGCGCCTCGACCAATGAGGCGCAGGAAAATGTTGCCATCCAGGTGGCCGAACAGATGGCGGATTATCTGCTGAAGGGTGCCGTCACAAATGCCATCAACATGCCGTCGATCAGCGCCGAGGAAGCGCCGCGCCTGAAGCCGTTTGTCAAACTTGCGGAAGTGCTCGGCGCCTTTGTCGGCCAGGTCACCGAAAGCGCCATCAAGGAAGTCGAAATTCTCTACGATGGTTCGACCGCCAATATGAACACCAGTGCGCTGACCAGCGCCGCACTTGCAGGCCTCATCCGCCCGCAGGTGTCGGACGTCAATATGGTGTCGGCGCCGGTTATGGTGAAAGAACGCGGCATTATCCTGTCTGAAGCGCGGCGCGACAAATCCGGCGTTTTCGATGGCTATATCAAGCTTACGGTCAAGACGGACCAACAGACACGGTCGATTGCCGGAACGTGTTTTTCCGATGGAAAACCGCGCTTTATCCAGATCAAGGGCATCAACCTGGACGCCGAAGTGGGGGCCAACATGGTCTACACCACCAACGCTGATGCGCCTGGCATTATCGGTCTTCTTGGCACGGTCTTCGGAACGGCCGGGGTCAACATCGCAAACTTCTCGCTCGGCCGGAACAAGCCGGGCGGCGATGCGATCGCCCTGCTTTACGTGGATGAGCCGGTCAAGGAACAGGTGCTTGACATGGTCCGCAGCCACGCAGAAATAGAATCCGCCAAACCTCTGGTGTTCGACGTCGCATAGGCCGCCCGGGGCCAGGTCAGGGGGCGGGATCCCGCCTCACGGCCTGCCGGTTTTGGCGCCCCGAGATTTGTGCTCGGCAAGGGCGATGCCGCCCAGCACCAGTGCCAGGGCGGTCAGGTGGTAGATGTGCAGCTCTTCACCGAGCAGGGTGACGGCGAAAAACGTGCCGAAGATCGGCACAAGGTTGATGAACAGACCACCGCGATTTGGACCAATCAGTTCGACGCCCCTGATATAGCAGGCCTGCGACACGATAGACGGAAAGATCGCAGCATAAACCAGGACGAGCCAGCCCTGCGTGTCGGGAAGATGCATATACCCCGAGGCGGTTTCCAAAATTGTGAACGGCAGACCGCCGATAATGGCGCCTGCCGCCAGGACGGTAATGGAGCTGAGCCAGTGCATTTTCGGCATCCAGCGTAATGCCACAGTGTATGCGCCGTAGAATACGACCGACAGGATGAGCAGGGCATCGCCATAGCCTATCTCAAGCCGCAGAATTCCAGCGAGATTGCCGTTTGTGGCGACGAGGCAGACGCCGACCAGCGAAATGAAGAAGCCGATTATCTGACCCGGGCTCACCCGCTGGCCGAACAGCAGAAAATTTGCGACAAAAACAAGCAGCGGCATTGATGCCTGCTCGATGGCACCGTTGATGGCACTGGTGTGGTTGAGGGCCAGATAATAGAAATTGTTGAACAGCGCGAAACCAACGCTGCCCATAACCAGCAGGAACAGCAGATGGGTGCGGATCGTCTGCCATTCCCGGCGCAGATGCGGCAGGGCAAAGGGCAGAACCGCTGCAAGCGCTATGATCCACCGGCCGCTGGTCAATAGCGCCGGGCTTATGTGGCCAGCCGCAAGTTTACCGGCAATGGCGTTCCCGCCCCAGCCGAGTGTCGTTATTATGAGCAGCAGATAGGCCCTGGCCGCCATCAAATGATCCCGTATGAACAGAAGCGCTTTAATATTCCATTTGGGAAAATAAAACCGTAAAGGAGGCGCAAGATGTCCGCAGGCGGTGCGTGATGTCAATGGACAATACGCTTTGCGTGCGCAAAGGGCACCAGGCGCTAAAGTGCTGTATGGGTGTCAAAAACCGGGCCAGGTGATTTCCCTTGGAATCAACATGCGCTATAGATGCGCCGGTTTGAAACACTGACGGCGCATGTTCGCCGAACGGCAAGGGAAATAAATGACGAACGTCGTGGTAGTCGGCTCCCAATGGGGCGACGAGGGCAAAGGCAAGATCGTTGACTGGCTTTCTGAGCGGGCGGATGTGGTCGTGCGCTTCCAGGGCGGTCACAATGCCGGCCATACGCTGGTGATTGACGGTATCAGCTACAAATTGTCCCTGCTGCCTTCAGGGATTGTTCGAGAAGGCAAACTTGCGGTCATCGGCAATGGCGTTGTGATCGATCCGCATGCGCTGGTTGCCGAGATCGACCGGCTCGGCAAACAGGGCGTGAAAATATCGCCGGACAATCTGCGCATTGCCGACAATGCGACGCTGATTTTGTCGCTGCACCGTGAACTCGACGGCATCAGGGAAGATGCCGCTTCGAATTCCGGCACAAAGATCGGCACGACCCGCCGCGGCATTGGCCCGGCCTATGAGGACAAGGTCGGCAGGCGAGCCGTGCGTGTCATGGACCTTGCGAATATGGAAACACTGCCGGCAAAGGTCGACCGGCTGCTTACCCATCACAATGCGCTGCGACGCGGGCTTGGCCAGGAAGAGGTTCCGCACGATGTGATCATGAGCGAGCTGAGGGAAGTCGCGGCACGCATTCTGCCGTTCCGCGAAACCGTCTGGCGTCTGCTTGATACCAAGCGCCGGAAAGGCAAGCGTATTTTATTCGAAGGCGCGCAGGGCACGCTGCTCGACATCGACCACGGCACTTATCCCTTCGTGACGTCGTCCAACACCGTTGCGGGGCAGGCCGCCGCCGGTTCCGGCATGGGGCCGGGCTCGGTCGGATATGTGCTGGGCATTACCAAGGCCTATACGACGCGCGTCGGCGAAGGCCCGTTTCCGACGGAACAGGACAATGAAGTTGGGCAATTTCTGGGCGAAAGGGGTCATGAATTCGGAACCGTAACCGGCCGTAAGCGTCGCTGCGGGTGGTTTGATGCGGTTCTGGTGCGGCAGGCAGTGGCAACAAATGGCATCACCGGCATTGCATTGACAAAATTGGATGTTCTTGATGGCCTTGACGAATTGAAAATATGTGTCGGCTATAAGCTGGATGATCAGGATGTTGACTTTTTTCCTGCGAGTCAGGGACAGCAGGCCAGGGTGGTGCCGGTTTATGAGACACTTGAGGGTTGGAAAGGTTCGACAGTGGGTGCGCGCAGCTGGAACGATCTACCGGCGCAGGCGGTCAAATATGTACGTCACATCGAAGAACTGATAGGCGCGCCGGTGGCGCTTTTGTCGACAAGTCCAGAGCGCGATGACACAATCCTTGTGACCGATCCGTTTGAAGACTAGGCTTAAGCCCGATAATGAAGAAAGAACAGGTTCGAATTCACGGATTGATATGTACAGAGCGGTTATATGGTGGATTTTGTAGCAGTTATTGAAAGAGCTGTTAACGGTTTGAGTGACAATACGCCCGAGATGCGCGAGAAAGTCTATGACAAGGCTCGCGGGGCGATCCGCCGTCAATTGGAAAATATAGATCCTCCCGTCAGTGAGGCGGTGCGTCACAAGCAGCTAGCCAAACTCGAAGAGGCTATCCAGGAAATTGAAGACGCCAATACCGAGACCCTACCCGAGATCGACGAGGATGCGTTTGCCGATATTCTGTCCGACGGACAGATTGATGAAGACGATATAGGCGAAGAAGAAGAGGTCGAAGCAGCCCCGGTTCCAAAACGCCGTCCGCCGAAGCCAAAACCGGTTCTTAGACCGGAAATGGACGATGAAGACGACGATTATGACGATATCGGTGTCGATGATGCCGTCAAACCAGATGCGCGGCGGATGCGTGAGACCGATGTCTCCGACTATCTGATGCCTCGCAAAAAACGGTCTGCCGGTCCGCTCGTCGGCGCAATCGCCGCGCTTGTGGTGATCGTCGCACTTGGAGTCGGCCTTTGGATGTTCGGTGACCGGATAACCGCGCTGGTTTTCGGCCCGACCGACGGAATTCAGTCGGCGGGCACGGTTTCCACCGATCAATCGTCGACCAGCGACGACGAACAGACAGGAACCGGAGCCGGGCAAACGACCGGACGGCCATCGGAAACACCTGTAGATACAGCCACCGATGGAACCGCTTCAAATGTTACAGACGGGCCACAGAAGCACACACAACGGTTGCTGACGGACGGCTCTGAGGTTGATGAAGGACCCGGAGGGGCGGCTGCACTGGCGGTGGACGCCGAAGGAAAGTCCGTCGCCTCACTCGATGTGACAAAGCCCGACACTGTTGCCCCTGTCAAGGCGCCGCAAACAAGCAACGATACCGCCGCAACTTCCCCCAGTGTCCCGGCCGCCCCGGTTGTCGGGCAAAAGATGTTCCTTTATGAAGAACGTCTGGGCCAGCAGGCCCCGACAGCCGAGCAAGGCACAGTCCTGTGGAGCATCGTGCGCGAATCACCGGGTGACAATCTGCCACCGGAGCCGGCGATCGAGGCGCAGATCAATATCCCTGAAAAGGGCATGAGCGCGATTATGACGATCAAGCGCAATGCAGACCAATCCCTGCCGGCCAGCCATCTGATAGAGATCGTTTTTGCGTTAACCGAGCAATTTGACGGCAATGGCATCGGCGCCATTCAGAACTTTGCCATGAAGCAGACCGAACAGGATACCGGCGATTCACTGATCGCGGTTCCGGCAAAAATCACCGACAGTTTTTTCATGATCGCGCTCAACGATTATGTTGAAGCCGTTGATCTTAACTTGAAGCTGCTGCGCGAACGCAACTGGATCGACCTGCCGGTGGCGTACGGAAACGGCCGGCGGGCGCTTTTGACAATGGAGAAGGGATCGTCCGGAGCCGAGGTCTTCGATCAGGTGATCAGGGCCTGGGAAGCGCGCACGGCCAGCAGCACGCAGTAGAGCTTGCTGGCCGCGGCAAGTTGTTCAGTTGATATTGTTATTGTGATACCGGCTGCAGGGCGCTGGCGCGATCATGCGCCGCTTTGCGGACGGCACTCTGAACCTTTTCGAAGGCACGCACTTCGATCTGGCGCACGCGTTCGCGGCTGATATCGAATTCACCGGACAGTTCTTCCAGTGTCAGCGGGCTTTCAGACAGCCGTCGGGCTTCGAATATACGCTTTTCACGATCGTTTAGCACATCCATCGCAGAGTGCAGCATGGCGCGCCGGTTTTCGAGCTCGTCCTGCTGGATCAGCATGGTTTCCTGATCATCGCTGTCGTCGACAAGCCAATCCTGCCACTGGCCGGATTCACCTTCGGCGGCCTTGATCGGCGCATTCAGCGAAGCATCACCCGACAGCCGGCGGTTCATGGAAACCACCTCTTCTTCGCTGACATTCAGCTTGGTAGCGATATGGGAAACCTGATCGGGTTTCAGATCACCGTCTTCGAGTGCCTGAATTTTACCCTTGAGCTTGCGCAAGTTGAAAAACAGCCGCTTCTGATTGGCCGTCGTTCCCATTTTGACGAGCGACCATGACCTAAGGATATATTCCTGGATGGAGGCCTTGATCCACCACATGGCATATGTCGCCAGGCGGAAGCCTCTTTCCGGGTCGAATTTCTTGACGGCCTGCATCAGACCGACATTGCCTTCGGATACAACTTCGCCAATCGGCAGCCCGTAGCCGCGATAGCCCATGGCTATCTTGGCCACCAGTCGCAAATGGCTAGTGACTAGCTGGTGGGCAGCGTTGGTATCTTCATGTTCGTGATAACGCTTCGCCAGCATGTATTCCTGCTGGGGCTCCAGCATTGGAAACCGTCGAATTTCTTCAAGATAACGATTAAGACCGCCTTCTCCGGCGGTTACACTCGGCAAGGTGTTTCGGGCCATGATAGCACCCCCCTTTCGTTGTTTGTGGCTCCCTCTTGGAGGCAAGCCAGCTATGCCCCTTGTTTTTCCAGGCATATACTAGTGTCAAATAGTCACGAATAGTGGCGATATCAAGCCACAGGACTATAAATCGATTTATGTGCCCGTTTTTACAGGATTTTTCGGACAGATTGTGTTTTTGAACTGCGATGCAGTGTCGCAGAGGCATTACGCAGGCTAAAGTGTTGAAAAAGCAGTAATAACCTGGTTCATATCGTCCGGAAGTGGCGCCTCAAAACGCATAGTGCTTCCGTCTCTTGGATGTTGTATCTGCAGCAGATAGGCGTGAAGCGCCTGCCGGTGGAGCTGCTTGACAACAATGCCGGCCTGTTCGGGCAGAATATTGACTTTTGTCTTGAATGCCGCGCCATATTCAGGATCACCAATCACCGGGTGACCTATGTGTTCCATATGGACACGAATCTGGTGGGTTCGCCCGGTCTCCAGCCGGCACTCGATCAACGATGCCAGTGCAGTGGCGCCATCGATTTCACCATAGCGTTCAAGAATCTGGAAGTGGGTGACGGCATGTCGGCTATCGGCGCTCTCCTGTCGGCGAACAGCCCGTTTGGTGCGGTCACCGGCACGGCCAAGGGGCGCGTCGATTGTGCCCTTCAGCTGCGCAGGGCGTCCCCACACCAAGGCGAGATAGGCACGCTCCAAAGGTCCAGTCAGGCCGTGGTCGGCGAACTGATTGGAAAGGCGGCTGTGCGCAAGGTCGTTTTTTGCCGCTACCATGACACCGCTGGTGTTCTTGTCGAGGCGGTGGATGATGCCGGGCCGTTTTACGCCGCCGATGCCGGACAGTGATGCGCCGCAGTGATAAAGCAGCGCGTTCACCAGCGTGCCGGACCAGTTTCCGGCACCGGGATGAACGACGAGACCTGCCGGTTTGTTGATAACAATCAGATCGTCGTCCTCGAACAGCACTTCGAGGGGGATGTTTTCGGGCTGCGGTTCGGCATCGTCAGGCTCAGGGACGACGATCTCGACCCGGTCGCCCGGCACAATCTTGTAGCGCGCCTCATGCACCGGCGTGCCATTGACCGCGACCGCTCCACCCCTGATCAACGACTGGATGCGGCTGCGCGAAACTTCGCCGTTCATGGCTGCGGCAATCCACGAATCCAGCCGGCCGGATGCATCATCATCTGCAGTGAGCACTTTCTTCTCGCCCGCTGCTTGGGTAAAGGGTTCAGTCATGAAACTGCAATCCGCGCTAAATAGGGGCCATGATGTCTAAGGTGGAACTGGACCAGGACGAAGAAAAACCGCTCGATCCGGAAATGGAAAAGGTGCGGCGCAAGATGGTCCGGCTACTGGTCGTCTCCATCGGCATCATGATTTTGGGTGTTATGGCCGTCCTTGCGGGTGTTGTCTACAAGGTCATTGGACCGGAAGATGAACCACAGGCTGCTCTGTCCGACACAATCACGGTTCCGTCCGGTGCACCGCTGCAACTGACCGCCTCGTTGCCGGCAGGGTTTTCCGTCGAGCAGGTGGCGCTGGATGGTGCGCGGATTCTTTTTTATGGCCGTTCCGCATCCGGTATAAACAGTGCTGTGATTATGGATGTGTCCACCGGCAACATTGTTGCGGAAATTGAACTGAAATGACCTTTTCGGCAGAACGCCTTGTGCGGATTTCGGACCCGGACGACAGCCGTGTTGATGATTTTCGCAAAATCCGGGAGCGCGACCTGGTGGGGCGAGAGGGCCGCTTTATCGCCGAAGGAACCGTGGTTTTGCGCATGCTCTCGCGCTCACCTGCCTTTACGGCGGAAAAAATCCTGCTGCTGGAAAGCCGCGTAGAAGGTATTGCCGACATTCTTGAAGCGTTCGATGGTGAAATTCCGATTTTGGTGTGCGACCGCAATGTGATCGACGCGATTGCAGGGTTTCCAATGCACCGCGGTGTGCTGGCTGTCGGAAAAGCCGGCCGGTCTCCTGGCCTGCAAGAGGCCGTCGACGGTCTGCCGGACGACGCGCTGGTTCTTGTGTGCAATGCGATATCCAACCACGACAATCTTGGCGGCCTGTTTCGCAATGCGGCGGCGTTTTCAGCCGATCTCGTCTGTCTTGATGCGCAATGCTGCGATCCGCTCTATCGCAAATCCATCCGCGTATCCGTCGGCGCTGCTCTGACAATGCCTTTCACGCGGGAAAAAAGCACCGACGACATCGTACGGGTGCTCGACAATGCAGGATTCGAAATACTGGCGTTGTCGCCGGAGGGCCGGTCACCGATACAGCAGATGGAACCGGGGCGGCGCACCGCGCTTATTGTCGGAACCGAAGGCGAGGGGCTTTCAAAACCGCTGCTTGATAAACTCAATACGGCTCGCATTCCGCAAACGGAAGGGCTCGACAGCCTCAATGTGGCGACGGCTGCGGCGATAGCGTTATTTTACGTGGCAAATGCGCAGGGCCGGGTTTAGTCCCAATCTAGCCCTCGAGCTCGGATTTGGCGCGGCGCGCCAGGCTAAGGCGTACCGAACCGGATTGATCGCCGGAACCCGCGCCGGAAATGATTTTGTGTATGGGAGACGTTTTGCCCTCGCGTTGCCCCGACAGGCCGACAACGGCGGCCGCGATGGCAGCGATCTCTTCGCGCATCCCGTGATCCGCACTTGTATCGCTGGTGTTTTTCAGCTTGTCTACCAGTGCAGCGTGACGCTGGCGTAAATCTTCCATCCGTCCCCGAACCGCGCAGTTGACGTCGCGTTTGACGCTATCGGGCTGCTGCGGTGCTGAAGGGCCCGCACCGTTGCTTTGCGCCAGGGCGTCGTGACGATGCAACCGATTGATTTCGTTGCGCATCTTTTTCAGCTGTTCCTGATATTGCAACGATGTCGCGCGGCTTTGCTGCAGTTCGGTCTTTAACGTGTCAATCTGGCCCTCGAGATCCGACCCCCTCTTTTTCGCGCTGCTGCTATCCTGATCCCGCCGGGCCTGTTCAGCCTTGACCGAGTGCAATTCGCTTTCATGGGCGGAAACATCACCCAGAGCCTCTTCCAGCTGCCTGCCCCTGGCGGCAAGCTCCTGTTCCTTGGTCTTGATCGCTGATGCGAAGTCGGCAGATTGTTCCCGCTCCTTGTCAAGGCGCTGTTCAAGCGAGCCGGCAAGCGCCGTCGCGGCATTGGTTTCCTTCTGGAGCTGTTTGCCTTCAGTCCTGAGTTCGCTGAGTTTTTCCCGGCTGGCGTGTTCCGCCGCCCGACTTTTGTCCAGCGCCGCCTTGGTGTTTTCAACACGGCCGGCCAGGACCTCGCCATGGCGCTGGGTTTTCTTCAGCTCCCGCAGGGCTTCGCGATTTGCCTCATTGGCTTCTTGAAGCTGTTGACGGTGTTCCTCGATCTGCTCGTTGGCCTGGGCAATCTGCTTGATTCTGTCTTCAAGCAGCGACTGCCTCGCCGCCAATTCAGTTCGTGTGCCCTGGTGATCATTATGTTCCTGCTGCAGGGTCTCTTCCAGTGTGCGGGTGTTTTGCGCCGCCACTTCAATCTCGCGCTCGAGTCGAGTGCGCTCAAGATTGAGCGATTCGATTTCAACGCCAAGCTTGCGCCGCAATTCTTCCATCTCGTCGCGGGATTGAACCAGCTCCGTTTCCCTGTCAGCAAGCGATGACTGGACTGCTGCCAACTCGATGCGCGTCGCCTCGTGCTGGTGTTGTTCCTTTTCCAGGTTCTGCTGGATTTCGCGGCCGGATGCCGCGGCGGCCTCGATGTCCCCGAGCAATTTGTCGCGTTCCTGATTGCGAGATGCAATCTGGTCTTCCAACTGTGCCTTTTGCTGTTCGATCTGGTCGAATGTCTGCTCCAGCATAGCCTCGCGATCGACCAGCGACGATTGCACGGCCGCAAGCTCGATCCGCGCTTCGTTGTAGCTCTCCTGTTCGGTGTGCAGGATTTTTTCCATCGATTGCGCCGCTTCGGCCAGCGTCTCGATGTCATTCAGCAACTGGTCACGCTGCATATTCAGCGAATCGACCTGGAAGCGAAAGCTTTCGGCTTCGGCACTGTTGGCCGCAAGGTCGATCCGCATGCTTTCCACTTCGGTCGAAATGGTCATCAGATCGTTGTGGAGGCGCGCCAGCTCGGTGTTGTCATGTGTCTTGATGCGCTCATACTGCCGCACAGTATCGGATAGTTTCTCGATGAGTTGCTGTTTTTTCCGGTCCTCTGACCGCAGATCTCCGGCCTGGGTGATCAACTCTTCAATGTGTTGTTCCGCCAGTATTCTCTCACCCGCGATCTGCGCGATTTCGGTCTGCAGCTTGTCTGCCCTGACGGTGCTTTCAGTTCGCTGGTCGCGTTCACTTTCGAGTTGTGATGTCAACTTGGCCGTTTCGCTGGCAAAACCAGCGCGCATCAAATCCGCCTTGCCTTTTATCTCGGCATGGCTGAGAGGCACGGTGGCTTCAATGCGCTTTTCGGTGAGCTTAACGATCCTGCCATAGATTGCCGGTGTAATCAGCATTGCTAGTATGGCGGCCGCCAGAAACCCCAAAGCGAATATGAGAAGAAACTCAATCACCTGATGTGTCCGCGAATTCCATTGCTCTCATTGTAGCAGGCATGTCCCCAACCCGGTAACAGGCAAGTCCCCGACCAGCCATTAAGCATGGTAGCGGCAAAGGGTAAAGAGTACGTGGCCGTTTGTTACGGTCACGCTTAACGCGTCAACAGGACACAATATTTGATATTTTGCGCCGTAACGCGGGAATCAGAACGGATTCCAGGTCGGTCTGGGTGTCAATTTGAGATATCCGATATTGACGCCAAGGCGGGCACCGATACCGGTGCGAATCGGGACAACGATTACATTGGCGCCTTGCAGGACCGTCATTCCGGCACCGGCAACGATATAGGCCTGTCCGCTTAGCCCGGCAAAACGACCATAAATTTCGCGGGTGTTCTGCAGATCATAGACCAGCATCATGACACGGCTGCCTTGCCCGCCATAATCGAATCCGACTGACGGCCCCTGCCAAAACACCGGATGATCACCGGCGTTCTTTGTATGCAGCTGGCCCTCGCCATAGGTAAGACCGCCAACGAAGGCCCCGGAAGCTTCTTCGCCCAGGACATAACCGTTCGGCAGGCCATAGCTTTCGAAGGCCCGCTCAACAACCCCTGCAAGGCCGTCCGTCGTCTGGCCAAAAAAGTGGTGACCCTCGTCAACAATCTCCTGCATGGTGTAATGCTCTGAGCCGGCCGGCTGAGACTGCTGCGCCGACGCCGCGGAAAGACCAGCCGCGATCAGCAGGCACATGGCCATGACCGTCTTGATTACTACCGTGAATACGCTGTTCGGGCGGTTCATCTCATTTCTCCGTTTTGGCTTCATCGCCAATTACGCGATGCTCACACTGAAACGGTATAATCAAGGCTGGACATTAACAGTCGGTTTACCAAATGTGGTGTCTTTGTGGCGATTATTGAATTATTGATGTTGCGACCACCTGATTCCGGTCGGAAATCCCTGACGCACGCAAAAGGAGTAAACCATGGCTGCAAACCCCAATCTGACGCTTTCCGGTTCCGACTTGGCAGCGCTACTTTGCAGCCGGGTCTGCCACGATGTCATTTCTCCGGTCGGTGCCATCAACAACGGCCTGGAATTGTTGGATGAAGGTGGCGCGGACGAAGATGCAATGGATCTGATCAGAGCCAGCGCGCACAACGCATCCGTGCGCCTGAAATTTGCGCGACTCGCATTCGGCGCATCGGGTTCCGTCGGCGCTTCGCTCGACACCGGAGAGGCGGAAAAGGCGGTTCAGGATTTTGCGAGTGCAGACAACAAAACTGAAATTGTCTGGCAGGGGACACGGGCAATCATTGCCAAGAACAAGGTCAAGTTGCTCTTGAACCTTTTCCTCGTGGCCTACGGCTCGATCCCGCGTGGCGGTACCATTGAGATTGTCCTTGAAAACCTTGAAACAGACCCGAAATTCACTCTGACCGCGCGCGGCAAAATGGTCCGTGTGCCGCCCAAGTTTCTTGAAATCCACAGCGGAAGCAGCGATGAACCGGTCGATGCCCACTCGGTCCAGCCCTACTACACGATACTGCTTGCCGATGAGGCCGGTATGACCATCAGTTCGACGGCCGGCCCCGACGATGTCACATTTTCTGCTGTCGAAGCGGCTTAAAACACTGTTTTCAACCTATGATGGCGGTTTAATCGGAAATTAAGCGTATCTGCTAACCAAATATTACCCTCTGGATCCTACTGTGCTTCATGACGGGCTTATGCCCAACGCCGAATCACGCGCAATTGACGGCCACAAGCCGCGATTGTGCTGGGACGGACTGCTACGGGAGTACAAACGATGCAACGGCTCATACTAGTCGATAAATCGGTGATCATTCGCAAGGTGGCGAAACGGATTCTGTCCGACCTGGGCTACCTGGTGTCCGAGGCCGATGAAACGCAAACTGCACTTTCGATCTGCAAAGGCCGGCTTCCGGCGGTCATCATTGTCGATGCCTGTTTGCCGGGTGCGACGGATTTGATTTCAGATATCCGCAAAATGTCGGGTGGCAGCGAAGTCAAAATCTACTACTGCCTGGTTGAAGGCAAATTCAAGCACATGATGCAGGGCAAGCGGGCAGGGGCTGACGATTTTCTGCTCAAGCCTTTCGACCGGGATATCCTGACGAAAGTGTTTTCGGGCCAGTCGAAAACCGCAGCCTGACGTTTCGGGCCTAACTGTTTACGGCAATCGCCCCGCCGTCGCGCGGGGTGGGATATTGATCGCCGAACTGCGCGAGATGCATGTCGGCACCAACAAGCAAGACAATTGAATTTTGAATGTCGCGGCGGCGGACGTGAAAGCCGGCTGTGGCGAAATCAGTCGAATCAGACCCAATCAATCACCAATATTTTCTGACGCTGTCACGCGACTTCGGCCACTGCCGTTGCAGCCAACAACGCTATGCCGGTGCAGCAACAGCAACCGGACCTGCTGACTAGAGCATGTCTTGTTTGGATTGAAGCATTTGATGGCGGAAAATCGGCCCACTCGGCTAGGCGCGTCGCGCAGCGCGATGTGGTGCATCGGGCAAGCGGCACAACGACGCCGATGGGCCGATTTTCCCCACCCTGGGAAGTGCGATGTTGTTGAAATGTTATAGCGAATGGGCCGGGCGATTTTACCACCTGACTGCGTTGGCTTGCGCTTGTGGTGGGTTGGCACCACGGCACGCAACCCGCCTTGTCAGCGACCAAAATCGCCGCGGTCAAATGATTCGATCCAAACAAGATATGCTCTAGGAAAACCCGCCGGAAGCAGTGGCTTCAGGCGGGTCAGGAAATTTGTGCTGACAATATATTATTGTGGAAGCGGATCAGGCGCTTTCGAGAATCTCGCTGTCTTCGGGTTCTCGCAGGACATAGCCGCGGCCCCAGACGGTTTCGATGTAGTTGCGGCCGCCGGCCGCCGTTGCCAGCTTCTTGCGAAGCTTGCAGATGAAGACATCGATAATCTTCAATTCAGGCTCATCCATGCCGCCATAAAGGTGGTTGAGGAACATTTCCTTGGTCAGCGTCGTGCCTTTGCGCAAGGAAAGAAGCTCCAGCATCTGGTATTCCTTGCCGGTAAGATGCACACGCTGTCCGCTGACTTCCACCGTTTTGGCATCCAGGTTGACCAGCAGGTCCCCGGTGGTGATGACGGATTGTGCATGTCCCTTCGACCGGCGGACGATGGCGTGAATGCGGGCAATCAGCTCATCCTTGTGGAAGGGTTTGGTCATGTAGTCGTCGGCGCCGAAGCCGAGGCCCCGGACCTTGTCCTCAATACCTGCCATACCCGACAGGATGAGTATTGGCGTCTTTACTTTGGAAAGCCGCAAGGTACGCAGAACCTCATAACCGGACATATCCGGCAGGTTCAGGTCCAGCAATATGATGTCATAATCATATAGCTTGCCCAGATCCACGCCTTCTTCTCCGAGATCGGTGGTGTAGACGTTGAAGCTCTCCGACTTGAGCATCAATTCTATGCTCTGCGCCGTCGCGCTATCGTCCTCGATCAATAAAACCCGCATGAATTTCCCCTTTTCCGCCGCAGAAAGAGCAACAGCCTTCTGCACTCGCCGGATCGAGTCGTTTCCTGTTGAAAATCTGCCACCAAATGGTTAACAAATTCTAATTCAGTATGGCAACCCTTAAATTCAAATTCAGTAATCCGGCATAATTTATTGAATCTTAACGTGAATTAACAAAGTACGAATTGATGCAACACATTAAGAAATGCTTACAACCGATTCGCCAGACTCGCGAAAGAAATGTTGAATCAGGCGGCTTTCATTTACTCGGCTTTAAGCGATTGGCCCTATGATTAACGATGTCCGTAAACGAAAGGTTACCAAATCAACCGAACAGTGTGTTTTCCATTGTACTGGAAACTGTCGTCGGGGTCACCGGAGAGACGGATGTGAAACTGGTATGTCGGGTTCTCGCGTCACGGGAGTAATGCGTATGAAGTCTAGTGAGAGCGTTGTTCGCCTGAAGGAATTTCAGGTCAACGACAAACGCCGTCAACTGAATCAGATTCAGCTGATGATGTCAGAGTTCGAGCGGATGGCCGCCGAACTGGAGTATCAGATCGCGGCCGAAGAAAAGAAAGCCGGGATCTCGGACCCGACACATTTTGCCTATCCGACCTTCGCCAAGGCAGCCCGTCAGCGGGCCGATAATCTGCAGGGCTCCATCCGTGAACTTCGCGTTCAACTGGATGCTGCGGAGCTGGCGGTCGAGGAGGCCGAGGCCGAGTTGGAAAAAGCTTCGGCTCTTGAAAGCCGCGATACAGGCAACCGCAATTCCAAAGCGGGCTGATTTCGCCCGCTTTCCCAAACACCGAATATGTATGACCGGCTGGCCTCGCCAGCCGGGATGTGCTTTTGTGTGCCGGCCGGTATTTCCCGGTAGCGGCCACATGCGTTTATGTGCAATGTGGTAGCCACTAAGACGATAGGCAGCTATGTGCGCTTTGTTCGCTCTTGAGCGGGACGCAGTCCTGTATTCACAGTCGGGGATCCCTTGCCATATCAAATCATATTGCCGCCTCTGCTTTTTGCGGGACCGTTTTGTCTGGCGCTGGGACTGACGCTGCCTCTGGTACGGTTTGAAAAACTGTATTTTTTTGAAGAAACGCCATCACTGATCGGCATCATCGCCACTTTGTGGGGTGACGGCAGTGTGCTTCTGGCATTGCTCGTTGCGCTGTTTTCAGCCGTCTTTCCCGTTGCAAAACTGTTGGTGGTCTTTTATGAGGCGGCCGCCAAGCGCAATGGACAAGCGCCCAGCAAAGGGCTGTTGAGCAACTTTATCCCGTTGCTTTCCAAGTGGTCGATGATGGACGTTCTGCTGGTTGCGCTGGTCATCGTCGCGGCGAAGACCAGCGGAGTGGCCAACGCCTTCACCCAGCCCGGTCTATGGTTTTATGCCGCATCGGCACTGGCGGTAACTGTGACGCATTACCTGTTGCAATTGCGCGGTCCGGTCGGCGAGCAGCAAAAACGGCCCTCGCAAATTCCGGGGCCGTAATCGGGATCATCTTTGAAGAAAGGGTCTAGTGGCGGTATTGCTGGATGCGGGTTGTTCGCAGACCGGCAAGACCATGCGCGTCGATCGAGGCCTGCCAGGACAGGAATTCCTCAACCGTCAGCGTATAGCGTTCGCACGCCTCTTCAAGGCTCAGCAAACCGCCTCTGACAGCTGCAACGACTTCCGCCTTGCGACGGATAACCCATCGCCGCGTACCGCTCGGTGGAAGATCGGCAATGGTCAGCGGACTGCCGTCCGGGCCAATCACATATTTAATTCTTGGTCGCACCATTTCGGTCATTGGACTCTCTATACACACTCAAAGACCTTACTCTGCACACCATACAGATTGAGGTTTAAAGATTGTCTAAACAAACCAAAACAAGTTTGTATAACGTTGAACCACCGTGTTTTCGGGCCTTCGGGCCAATCAGCGCATCGAATCGCAAACTGTGATGACAACGGAACTTGCCGTTGCAGGGGCAATTGCATATATCAGGGCGGAAGCTTGATTGGCGCCTTTAACGCCTTTGAACGCGGAAACCGAGACTTTGAACACTTTAGATATCGATAAGAGACCTGAGGACACGCGGGTCGTCGTTGCCATGTCGGGCGGCGTCGATTCGTCGGTTGTGGCCGGCCTGCTCAAGGGCGAAGGCTACGATGTGGTCGGCGTGACACTGCAGCTATACGACCACGGCGCTGCAGTGCACAGGGCGGGGTCCTGCTGCGCCGGTCAGGACATTGACGATGCGCGGCGCGTGTCGGACACGCTTGGCATTCCGCATTACGTGCTGAACTACGAACAGCGGTTTCGCGAGGCGGTCATCAATCCGTTTGCCGAAAGCTATGTCGCCGGCGAGACGCCGATCCCGTGCGTTGCCTGCAATCAGACCGTCAAGTTTGCGGACCTTCTTCGAACTGCCCAGGAGCTTGGCGCCGATGCGCTTGCTACCGGACATTATGTTCGGTCCCGCACCAACGGTGCCCACCGGGCGCTGTTCAGGCCGATCGATTCCGACAAGGATCAGAGCTATTTTCTGTTTGCAACGACCCAAGAGCAGATCGACTATCTGCGTTTCCCGCTCGGCAATATGTCGAAGGCACAAACCCGGTCGCTGGCGACGGATATGGGCCTGAATGTTGCAGACAAGGCGGAAAGCCAGGACATCTGTTTTGTGCCGCAGGGAAAGTACAGCGACATCATTTCCAAGCTGAAGCCGGGAGCCGCGCATAGGGGCGATATCGTGCATATCGACGGCCGGGTGCTCGGCCGGCACGAGGGTATCCTGCATTACACCATCGGCCAGCGCCGTGGTATAGGCGTCGCCGTCGGAGAACCGCTCTATGTCGTCTATCTGGACGCACCCTCCGCACGTGTCGTCGTCGGGCCGCGCGAAGCGCTGGAAACAAGCCGGCTGCACTTGCGCGACATCAACTGGCTTGGAGACGGGCCGGTTTCAGAGTTGCCTGAAGACGGGCTCGCATGTTTTGCCAAGGTGCGTTCGACACGGCCGCCGCGCCCGGCGGTCGGCTGGTGGCGTGACGGCACATTGATGGTAGAACTGACAGAAGGCGAGGCCGGCATTGCGCCGGGCCAGGCCTGTGTTCTTTATGAAAGCGACGGCGACAATGCCCGTGTTTACGGCGGCGGTTTCATTGACCGCACCGAACGCACCGTTGAGGCCGAAAAGCTGCTGCGGGACCTGCTTTCACTGGATGCCCCGGCAGCAGCCGTCCATCAGGACTGATCAGGCAGGCTCGGCACCTGCGGGTCCGACATCGATGCGCTGGCCAGAAAAGCCTGTACCGAAAGTGTTGACAGGCGCTTCCGTCGGGGCAAGCGGGTTTTGCGTTTCGGCGAAAGTTTCACCTGTGTAGCTACCGGCGACGGCCCGATACTTTCCGTCTTGCGGGTCTGAGAATGTCAGCTCGTAGGTGATGCGAGCCGAGCCGTCTCCGCCGTCGGTCTCCTTGATGTCGTGTTTGAAGTTGATGAGCGTGGCCGTGACGGTGTTCGGACCGGTCCGGGTCCAGGTGCCGAGGCCGGCTGTGAATCCGATCAGCGCTTCCTGGTCGCTGACCTGCGAAACGTTACCCTCAGGGGTAAATGACAGCACGCGCTGGAAGGAGTCGTCCTGCACAAGACGATAGGATCCTTCAATCGCGGTATCGCTGGCGGCGTAAGCATGACCGGCGCCGAGGAGGGCGACGGCCAGCATGGATGACAATATTGCATTGCGAAGCATGGGAACCTCCAGGCTGGTTATTGGATCAAAGGCTTATTCGGCGAGGATTCGCGCGCCTTCAAATCGGGTTCCAAAGGACCTGACATGCGGCTCGTGGGACGACAGCGGATTCTGACCTGCGTCAAAGGCCTGCCCGGAAAAATATCCGGTTACGTTTTGGTATTTGCCATCGACCGGATCGGAAAATGTCAGGTCGTAGACGATCATCGAGGCGCCATGTCCATCAGCGGCGTTGTTTGGGTGATTAAAGTCGACAATGCTTGCTCTTGCGCTGCCTTGACCTGTCTTTGTCCATGTGCCGAGACCTGAGGTAAATCCGACCGCATTCTGCTGGTCGCTGATCTGACTGACGGTGCCGCCACGTTCAAAGGACAGAACCCTTTGACGCTCATCGCTCTGTTGCAGCAGATAGGCTCCGTCGATAGTGGTGCTGTTGGTATTGGCGGCCAGAGCTGCCGGCGAAAACGCCAGCGCGGCTGCCATTGCCGGGATCAAGAAGGGTAGTTTTGTCATTACCGATTCCTCCGAGTGGGTGTGTGTGCGCCCCCAGCGGTTCGGTCGGTTACGTCATAAAATGTGGTGATGAAATATGCCCGGTTTTAGACCGGCGGCCTTAGACTTTCGGGTCATATGCGGATGTTCTTCGTCCCGCTGCACCCGTTGCAATGGCCATGAAGATGCGCGCGCGCACAAAAAAACCGGCCCTGGAGGCCGGCTCTTTCTGGTCGTATTTCCGGCTTGTTACTCCGCAGCCACGGCCTGACGCGCCGAGACAAAGCCGATAATGGTCTCGATGATTCGGTCCTGATCGGAGCGCTGCAGATAGGGGTGCATCGGCAGGCACAAAATGGTGTTGGGCAGCTGCTCTGTGACCGTCAGTTCGCCCGGTCCCTTCGGATAGTGGGCGTAGGCCGGTTGCCGGTGCAGCGGCTTGACATAGTAGATGACCGATGGAATGTCCTTTTCGGCCAGATGCGCCTTCAGTGCGTCGCGGTCGACCGTCTCGATGGCAAATTGTGCCCAAGCGGAACGCATGCCCTTCGGTGTATGCGGGACGCGCACATAGTCTTTGAGATTATCGCAATAGTAATCGGCTATTTTCTGCCGGGAAACGAGTTCCTCGTCGAAAATCGCCAGTTTTTCCAGCAATATCGCCGCCTGGATTGTGTCGAGCCGCGAATTGAGACCGACATGGATGTTGTCGTACTGGCTTTCGCCCTTGCCGTGGAAGGCATAGGAGCGCAGCTTTTCCATCATGTCATCGTCATTGGTGAACATGGCACCGCCATCGCCATAGCAGCCGAGCGGTTTCGCCGGATAAAAGCTCGATGCGGCAACGTCGCCAAACGAACCGCAGGGACCGGACACTGTGGTACCGCCGATGCTTTGCGCGGCATCTTCAAGCACGAACAGTCCGTGCTTTTTGCACATTGCTTCGATAGCCGGATAATCAGCCGGCAAACCAAACAAGTCGACCGGAATAACTGCCTTGGCATTCAGCTCGCCCTTGGCCTTCACGTCGACGATGGCTTCCTCGAGACGAGCCGGATCCAGATTGTAGGTTTCGTGGGAAATTTCGACAAAGACCGGTGTTGCCCCGGTCAGCGCCACAACCTCGGCAGTGGCGGCAAAAGTAAAGGAAGGCACAAAAACCGCGTCGCCCGGGCCGATCTCACGGGCCATCAGCGGAATCAGCAGCGCATCCGTTCCATTGGCACAGCCAATGGCGTGTTTGACGCCCACATAATCGGCGATTCGGGCTTCGAATTCCGAAACCTCGGGTCCGAGTATGTACCGCCCTTCGCCCAGAACCTTGGAAACGGCCTGTTCCAGACGGGCGCCAATGCGCGCTCTTTGCGCGGCAAGATCGATAAACTGCATATTTACTTCTGTCCCCCTGCGGAAAACACTGATGGCCGCCCGTGGAAATGTCAATCGGTACTCAGCTTCCGGCGTATGGCGCACAACAATCCGGTTCCCAACAACCCGAATCTGCGCATCTCAAACAACAATACAGCTGAATTCCCTAGAATCTAGCTAATACGCTGTCATTGCACATATTTCTACCCCGGTGTCTTCACACAAACCTGCAGTTTGTAACCGCAGGTGATCGGCATTTTAACGAAAATATTCGCCGGGTCGAAACGCTCTAGTCGTGGGTCACTGTGCCGGCTGAGAGGATTTTGATCACCGCAAGTCCCTCCTCGGCGGGTGTCCGCGGCGGTTTGCCGGTGCGGATGCAGTCGATGAAATGCAGGCATTCTCTGGTCAGAGGCAAGCCATCGGGTACATCGATATAGCGCGGATCCGCGGTCTCGAACTGAAGACCCGCGTCATTTTTCCACACTTTGTGGTCATAGACCGCCAGCTTCTCGGGCCAGGGAGCGACATCATCGAAAACGGCCATGGCCTTTTCGCCGATCACCGTCAGGCGGCGCTCGCGATAGGGGTTGAGGCGTGATGCAAAGACATGCGAGCGGATACCGCTGGGAAACGCCAGATGCAGGTGGGCGAAATCGCTCAAATGGTTGAGAACCGCCGAGCCTTCGCCACGAACGTCGTCAGGTTCTTCTCCTGTCAGTGCCAGGATCAGAGACAGGTCATGCGGGGCGATGTCCCAAAGGGCGTCGTTTTCTGTGTGGAATTTGCCCAGACCGACCCGGTGGGAGTGGATATATTGAAGTTTTCCGAGTTCACCGGCGCCGACCATGTCGACAAGGGTTTCGAAGGCCGGGTGGAAACGCAGCACGTGGCCGGTCATGACGGCGACGCCCGCCTTCTTGCCCGCCTCGACGACCCGGTTTGCGTCGGCAACGTTGAGGGCGATGGGTTTTTCGACCAGGACATGCTTGCCGGCGGCGATCGCGGTGAGCGCGTATTGCACATGATATTGCGGCGGCAGGGCCAGCACGACCGCATCGATGCGCGGGTCGCGCAGCGCGTCATCCGGGTCCATCACCTCGACGCCAAACTTTTCGGCGAGTGCGGCGGCACGTGCCGCGTCCCGGTCGGAGACCGCGACGAGTGCGCCCAGTTCGCTGAGCGTCCTGACGTGGTTCTGGCCCCAGAATCCGCAGCCGATAACGGCGATGGCCGGATTGCTGTTCATGGTGATTTCTGCGTTATCCCGGTTGCTGTGCCGTTGCCATATCGACCCCGAAGACGGCACGCAAGTGGCGTGGCGCATTTTATGCAAGCTTTTGCTTGACAGCGGCGATTGCGCGCCATTATATCGCGCCGTTCCTGACAGGTCCGGCGGGGTAGCTCAGGTGGTTAGAGCAGCGGAATCATAATCCGCGTGTCGGGGGTTCAAGTCCCTCTCCCGCTACCAATCATTTCAATACCTTAGAAGATTTTGACCGACAACGGGTCACATCTGGGTCACATTCTCGAAATAGAGCGCAACACGAAACTAGAATGTAAAGAGGAACAACCCAATCCGGCCACGTATACTGAGGACTGGTTCAAAGAGCAAAGGAGTGAGAAATGCCTAGGCAAGTTGCGTCTACTCCTGTTCACAAAGCTCGGATCGGCCTTCTTCAAATGGCTGTTTGGGAAAATGAACGGGATATGGAAAGCGGTGGTACTCGTACATTCCGCACAGTTACTTTGGAACGGAGTTACCGTGACAAGAATGGTAACTGGAAAAGCACGTCGCAGCTCAACGTCGAAGACTTGGGTGGAGCGATCAAGCTCTTGGAAGATGCGTTTAACCACGCTATCGTGCGTGATGATTAATTATACAGGGTCGGATTTTATACCGACCCTTTTTTCCTTCGTTCTTTGTTTGGAGTAAGTGTTCCGCTTTACGTTGTTTGTGAAGGGGTTTGATCTAGCAGTGAGCTTCCTAATTCGCGGACCGACACACAACATTGGCCTGTTAGCTTGTACTGCTCAGAACTGAATTACGGGAAGTTTTTTGGCAATCCGGATATCGATGGGTTGAAATGTTAGTTCGCAATCGAGCCGGACCACTGTTGTCGATCCGGTCTCTCTGTCCTTTTTTGATTTCTTTATATTATTCTTGGGTATTGTTCTCTTCATATTCTTAGTGTCGGAATTTTTGACAACTGAAAGTCGGGAAACCCGACAGCTAGATGTCGGATTTACCGACATCTGAACCAAGGCTATGCAGCAGCCCTAAGCACTTTTGCCTTAAGATTAATCTCATACAAATTCGACTTTCCCTGGCCGCGACGCCTGATGTTAATAAAGCCTTTCAGCTCTAATTCCTTGACATATTGGTTAGCTGTTTGGCGAGAGACACCCATGTCGACACCTAACCTGTCCTGGCCAGGAAAACACTCGTCTTTCTGCATGGCGTAGGAAAGCAGCATCGCGTAGGCGAGCTTGGCACCGCCAGATATTTTTGATGACTTCAGTATGACGTTGGGGATTTGAGTAAATCCTCGCTGGCTCAGCGGGTCGGCACCAATGATTTTGATATTGCGGTCGAGGACATCTGCGACACATTTCATATGCGATAATTATATCCCAAACTGGTCGATTTTTTTGGTTTGGTTATCACCAGTTGGTGATGGGTGGATTTCACGATGTTGAAACGAAGTGGGTGGAGGCTGTGAAATATGGTTGGATGTGATAGACGGGTGTTCTGTAACGACAGGGCCTTCTTCTGCTTTTGTATTGGTTGAAGGTGGCGGTATAAACTTTCCGCCGGTTGCAATTGTTTCCAGGGTTTCCAGCATTCGCTCAGCGATGGCAGCAACATCCTTGCGGCCGGTACGTGCTTCTTTCAGTTCCTCGCGCAAGAATTCCCTGTCGTCACGGACTTCAGCAACAAGTTGACGTGCTCCTTCTATTTCGGCAGTCAGCGTTGCGTTCTCGATCAAAACACTTGCCAGACTTCGCGTCTCGCCAATGGCGGTGCCATTCTCTTTTGGCGTTGCCAAGACGGCGCGGTTGTCTTCTGGAATTTCCGAATTTTCGGCGGCGCCAATGGCATCGCCAGCTCCGTGGGGCGCCGCCAGAGCATACGGCGTAGTTCTTGCAGATTTTGAATCTTGAGGCTGAGTTGTGGCGTTGCCATCATCGGTTGGCGTCAGACTGGCGTTGCCATTGACAGTAGGCAAATCGGCAACATATTCGTCGTATTTGATTTCGTATTCTTCGATATGCTTTTGAAGGGAGGTATCGTTTACCAGCCACTCTGAAACCGGCTGACCGTTCCTAGTCGTCTGCAACTTGTAGCAATCGATCACGCCACTCCGGCACATGCGCTGCACTTTGCGATTTGAAGCGAACCTGCAGCGCTCAGCATGCATCAGCGAAGACGCTTCGCCGATTGTAAGCGAGTATTTAGACATATGTTGAGGGAGGGAATGGAGCTGGTTTCGCTTTACGGTAGATCCGTCGTCATGATCTGGCGTTGCCAATCCCTCATGCGAATTGCTGCCACTCATCTTATGATTCTATCACAGCTGCAAAAGACTACCGAACGGAATTGTGACGATTGATTTTCGCAACAAGCTATCGGCTTAATTGGTGTTTGGCTCAAGCAAGGCGTCAAGGCTCAGATATCCAGACAGGAAAAACACAGTTCGATATTGACTCACATGCGAATATTAAATATACGTATATAAAGTATTCGCGATCATGGGTCGAAATATGACTGCCACCGAATTAAAATGGGCGACGGAACAGCGGTTCCAGATTGTTGAGTACCAGGCTTTCTGGCTTGGTAGTCTGAACCGTGTCGACCTGACATCATACTTTGGCATTTCAGTCCCACAGGCGTCCAAAGACTTGGCGACTTATCAATCGCTGTTTCCTCAGAACATCCGGTATGATCATAGCGAGAAACGTTACTTCGTTACCAAGGATTTTCACCCGAAGTTCATCGAATTGAACTCGGATGATTTCCTCAGTGGTCTGCTAACAAGCGGTGGTGTCGAAGCAGAACGCTCAGCATTACCCACCGAAAGCGTTCCTGTACCGCAACGACGCATTGATCCCTATATTCTTCAGTCCGTTGTCGAGTGTGTCGCGAATGACCAATCGATAGAGATTCTTTATCAATCAATGAACCCGAATAAGCCGGAGCCGATGTGGCGGCGGATCACGCCTCACAGCTTCGCGACTGATGGATTGCGTTGGCACACCAGGGCGTATTGCCATGTCGATGAAAAGTTCAAGGATTTCCTGCTTTCGAGATTTTTGGATACACGCGAACTCACCGATCCTGGTGCATTCCCAAAAGAGGACTTTAACTGGAAAGCATTTTTCGAGGTGCGTTTGGTTCCAAATCCAGCACTGTCGAAGTCTCAGAAGGATGTGATTGAGGCGGACTATGACATGACTGATGGTACGCTAAAGGTCTCAGTGCGAATGGCCATGTTATATTACTTTGAGAAGCGTCTGCGCTTGGATGTTGGACATCTAGCGGATGAGCCCGGTGAATGCCCTGTTGTCATTGAGAACAAGGAAGCATTCAACATAGCCGTTAGGGAGGCGACCAATTGACTGCCTCCAATTTCGACTTCCTCAAAGAGCATTGGTCGGAGCTGGCAATTCTGGGTGAAAGAGCCGAGAACTATATGCTCCTTGATGAAAGAAGCGCGATCTTCAATCTGCGACTGTCAACGCCGGAGTAAATTTCCATCATTTCCCGGAGTAAAACTCCACCACTCATGCATTGCGAAAGATTGTCCATAGGCCCGCGCAGCAGAGTGCCCACACGGCTTGCGTCGCGGAGCGGGGCTGTGGTCAAGCCGGGCTTTGCGTTGTTTCAGGTTTGAGCTTTACGGTGCTTACGGCTGTGTTTGAGCCGGAAGCTTTCACCATTCATCTCCAGAATGTGGACATGATGGGTCAGCCGATCAAGCAGTGCGCCTGTGAGGCGCTCTGAGCCGAAGGTTTGTGTCCATTCATCGAATGGCAGGTTTGATGTGACGATGGTTGAACCACGCTCATAGCGCTGGGAGAAGACTTCGAAGAGAAGTTCGGCCCCGGTCGGTGATAGCGGCACGTAACCCAGTTCATCAATGATCAGCAGTTTGTATTTGGACAACTTCTTTTGAAAGCGTAACAATTGCTTGTCATCTACCGCTTCCATCAACTCATGCACGAGCGCTGATGCGGTGATGAAGCCGACGGCCAGGCCCTTTTGACAAGCGGCCAACCCAAGCCCCAGAGCAATGTGTGTTTTGCCGGTGCCACTGTTGCCGACAGCAATAATGTTCTCATTGCGATTGATGTAGTCACAGCGGGCCAGTTCCATTACCGCCATCTTGTTCAGGGATGGCAACGCCGTAAACTCAAAACTGTCGAGGCTTTTGGTTGCGGGAAAGCGGGCCTGCTTGATACGGCGCTCGACCATGCGCCGTTCGCGGTCAATCAGCTCTAGTTCGGCAAGCCGCAGGAGATACCGGGAATGATCGATTCCTTCAGCAGCACACTGTTTGGCGACCTTGTCATATTCGCGCAGGAAGGTTGGCAATCGCAGGGTTTTTAGATGATGAGTCAACAGCAGCTGTGGTGTATCGCTCATGATCGGCTACTCGAAAGGAGTGCCATGTAGTCTGTTGGCGATGTGGCTGCCACATAGGCCTTGGGCAGATAGGGATAAACGGTCATATCGAGCCGTGGAGGGCGTCGCTCAATCCGGCATAGCACCAGATGTTTTACTGCATCGAAGCCGATCGTTCCCCGCTCCAGAGCACTTTTGATCCCGGCCTCGACATCATCCACCTGGAATGTCTCCAGTAACCGCAGGATTTGAACGAACTCGCGTTTGCCCTTTTTGCCCATGCGGACCTCCAGCAGGCGGCGCAGAGTTACAAATGCTTCGGGCAGTGCCCAATCGGCTAATGGGGCTGCCTGATCCAGTGCGTTGGTCTTTTGCTCAATCAATGCCAGATAATGCAGCGGATCGTAGATGTAATCTTCCTTCTCCCAGGATCGGAGATGACGAGCAATAACCTCCGCCCCGCAGGCGATCACCACCTCATGCACATAACCGCGCACCAAAACCTGACTGTGGCCATAAGATGTGGGAACGGAATAATCATTGCCGCGATAGCGTACCAATGACAGCGAGCTCACCCGAACCGATTGCTTGTCACATGCATCATAGGCAACGGCTGGCAAAGGCTGCAGCTGTGCAGCGTCAGCCACAAAGCGTTCGCCAATCGTCTTTGAATGGCCGCGCAACTTGTCGTCCATCCGCTTGCGGCATTGTTCTGCCAGATGTTCATTGAGATCGTCAAAGCTGGCAAACCGGGGTTTGGGGACCATGAAGTTGCGGCGGGTATAGCCGACCATTCCCGCGACCTTGCCCTTATCATTACCCTTGCCGGGACGGCCAAATCGATCCTTGAACAGATAGTGGGATACCAGCTCTGAGAACACACGGGTTTGCTTGCGCTTGCCGTCGCCCAAAATACGGGCAACCGCGATCTTGGTGTTGTCGTACAATATCGAGATCGGCACACTACCGAAGAACTCAAAGGCAGCCACATGTCCATCACAGAATGCTTCAGTTGTCTCACCCGGATAGGCCTTCACGAAACACGCATCCGAATGTGGTAGGTCCACAACCAGGAAATGAATCTTGCGTTCAACGCCGCCGATAAAAGCAAATGCTTCACCAAAGTCAGCCTGGGCATGTCCCGGTGGATGGAACAAGGGAACAAACATCTCACGCTGACGCCGACGAGCAGCACAGATGTAGTCGCTGACAATGGTGATGCCGCCTTCAAAGCCATATTCATCACGCAGCCGCTCGAATACCCGCTTCGATGTATGGCGCTGCTTCTTGTGAACCAGCTTGTCCGCCTCTAGAATCTGATCAATGATCCCGGTAAAAGCATCCAGCTTTGGACGGTGAACCGGCTTCTTGCGCCGGTACCCAGGCGGAACGGAGTATTCCAGCATCTTGGCAACCGTGCGCGTATCAATCCCAAATACCCGTGCCGCTTCCCGCCGGCTCATACCGTCAACCAAAACCGCATGACGAACACGTCCGTACAATTCCACTTGCTTCATCCCCGCCCTCTGTAAATCAGAGAGCCTATCACTGATGGAGTTTTGCTCCGGCAAACCAGACTGTCTGACCGCTTCAGTGATGGATTATTGCACCGGTGTTCTCACATTAGAATTTCGCCCTGAAGCTGGCGTTGAAGCCGTGCTCGATGGTTGGGAGAGGTGTGTCCGGATGACGACAAAATCGGTCTCGATTGGGCCGTCGGGGACGATTCAGGTGGCCAAAAGCTTGCCCGAGGGAGAAACTG
>JAAEOH010000223.1 GCA_024244645.1 Hyphomicrobiales bacterium | reverse complement strand
ACCTCAGGTGCATCGGCGCACGGACATTCGATACTCTTATCGAAGCAATCGGCGATATCTGCCACCTCTTCGAACCAGACGAATGCAGAAACTTCCTTAAGGCTGCCGGATATGTCTCATATTAAATGCAAAACGCTTTAGAGAAAGCGAGCGCCAGAAACACAAAAGTCATTCAAGGAACGTGCCAGCCAAGTGGCTGAAAAGTAAAGATACATCCACCGCAGCATTTCGGCATATGCCGAACCAATGCCAGAAGCGCAAAGGCAAAATTGAAGAACATCGAAAGGACATAACGACATGGAAAACGCTCTTAACGAAACTTAATCTGAGTTAGTTCGATTATCGGCAATGCCCAAGACACCATTGGCCGGAGCCATTCGCTATGCCCTGACACGGATGAAGCGTTTGCGGCCCTATCTGGAAAACGCTTTTCTGGAACTCGATAACAATTCCGCCGAGCGATCCATGATGCCGATTGCCCTTGGACGGAAAAACTCTCATGACCGTTGTCAAGATTTTGGACGCACTTTGCCCGCCGCCTTTACGACGTCTGTTGATATATTGCCGATGGGCTGGTGCAGAACGCTGAGTTCAACGCGACGGTTGCTCAAACTCTCATTCGGGGGTCCTGTTCGGCCCCATATTGATGGT
>JAAEOH010000222.1 GCA_024244645.1 Hyphomicrobiales bacterium | reverse complement strand
GATGGTGTCGGGCGCATTCCTCCGCATCGATGACCTCGAAATGCACGTCCATGCCGCGCGCAATGGAGGCGAAATGCCTGTAGCCGTCCATCTGCTCTTCGGCATTGGCCAAGCGGATACCGCCATCACCGTGATGGTAGTCGATCGGGTATTCGGGATCGTCCGCCAATTTCTTGTAAAGAATGATCGAATGTGACTTCAGACCAACCATGGTCTGGTTGGTGCCAAAGTTCGTGACCTGCGCGGCAGAATGCCAGGTGGTGTCGCTGGTCAGCTCGTTGCGCTCCACCAGCACCACATCACTCCAACCCTCCTGGGCGAGATGATAGAGCGTGGAACACCCGGCAATGCCACCGCCGATAACGACGACTTTGGTTCGCGATTTCATCAACAGGCTCCGATTGCCGACAGCGTATGGCTCAATCGTTACACCGGATGTTGGAAATTCCCGATGCAATCTGTTCGATGCTATCCGAATTTTAATATCTAGGATGGATGTAAGGGGTTTGATGCCGCAGTGGTCAAAAGCGACTGTTCCGGTCAGCCCGCGGCCCAGGGACGGGTGCTGTCGCGGACGACCAGCCAGGGGTCAACCCGTGTATGCCGCTCTTGAGGCGTTTGACCGTCCATCAATGCAAGGAGATGGCCCGCCGCAGACGAGCCGACGGCTCTGCGTGGCTGATGGATGGTGGTCAAGGCCGGGATGTAGTGACCGGCAACATCAATGTCGTCAAATCCGACAACCGATACGTCACGGGGAACCCTGACACCGGCCTGGTGCAGCGTCGAAATGAAACCGAAGGCAATGTAATCGCTGGCGCAACATACCGCAGTCGGCTTTTCCGTGAGTGCCAGCCACCCGTGCGCCGCGTTTTTTCCCGCTTCCATGGAATAGTCGCCACCAAACACCCACGCGCCCGTCGGATCGATATTATTGCGCATCAAAGTCGCGCGAAATCCTTCCAGCCGGTCTCTGCCGGGAACATGTGTGAGCAGCCCGCTGACGTGACCAATCGAACTGTGACCGCACTCAATCAGGTGCGAAACGGCGAGATCGGCGCCCCTCATATTATCCACCAGCGCGACCGGCACATTAGGATCGGAGCACCATTCGCCAGCGGTCACCACCGGCGGCAGGTTCTGGTTTGCCCCGCGCATCTCTTCGATCGATATGTCGCCATCGAGGATCACGATCCCGTCGAAATTGTTGCGGCTGAAATAGGTCTGCAGCTTGGAGCGCGACATCGACGGTTTTCGCGTGTCGGCGATCAATACGTTGAGATCATTTTCCGCACAGACGGTCTCGATGCCCTTGAGAATATTCGAAAAGTGCGAGTTGCCTATGTCTGGAACAAGCGCAACAATCGTACCGGTCTGCCGCCGCCTCAGATTGCGGGCTGAATGGTTGATGACATAGCCGGTCAGCTTGACGGCATCCGAGACTCGCTTTCGTGCCTTTTCCGATACACGCTCCGGCGCCGAGAGCGCACGGCTCACCGTCGCCGTCGACACGTTCGCTGCGCGTGCAACGTCCTGGACAGTCGGGTTGTTTTTTTCCGGTTTCGTGTTTGTCATAGATTACAGCTAATTGCCCGCTCCACGGCCCTTTTTGTTCGACCCGTATGCAATCCTGGTAATTACGGTCGCGATCCACGCTTTGCTCCGGCGACGCCTCGAGCCGATCTGGATGCGCATTCTAGCTGACGCCTCCAAGGCTGACAAACATCAGCCGGCTATACGCAAACGTGATAGTCGAATTTCATCCAGATGTACGTCATTTGAGCTCGCGGGATAGTGCTGCGTAATCCGTCTTTGATCGATGGCGTTTGTCCAGGGGTATTTCACGCACAAGGCGCACATCGCCGACGCCCAAAGCCGCGGCGGCATTTTGCCATTCGCCAAGACGCTCCGCATCACCCTCAACCGCCAATACCGCTTTGCCGCCGATGTCGGCCAGCGCAGAACGGTTGGCTCCGGGCCAGAATCGCGCCGCAGTTTCAATCGCAAAAGGATCGACGCGCCCGATACGTGCACCAGTCCGTCCGAGGAGCCATAGCCGCCCCTTGTCGTCAAATCGGCCGGCATCGCCCGTTCGGTGCCAGATCCGTCCGTTGCGCGCAATTTTGGTTTCGGCATTTTGAGCGGTGTCCAGGTAGCTTTCGTTGACATGGGAGCCGGCGACCAGGATCTCGTCTTCCTCGATCACAACATCGACCGCATCAACCGGGTGACCGGTCAGCAAGCCGCGACCGCCCTTCATCATTTCCAGATCATCCGCCGATATTTCATCAAATTCGAGATGGGCGATCGGCTCGGCTTCGGTCGAACCGTAGACAGCCGTAAGACGAAGGCCCGGATGCAACCCGACCAGCCGCTGCATCGTATCGGGAAACACCGGGCCGCCTCCGGTGAAGATGGCATTCAATTGCGGTAATTCATTTTCCTGGCTGAGTGTTTCGCAGATCGCCGGCGGCACCAGAAGCCGGGTCACCCCGAGGCGCCTGATCTGACCGGAAATATCGTCGGCGCTTGCCCTGTCGTGGCGCGTCATTTTCCACGCCGGCAGAACAGAGGTAACACCCAGTGCCAGGCAGACGAGTACAAACACCGGAAATGCGACCAGGTCACGTTCGTTTTCCGACCCCGGCTCAAGCAACGGAGCAATCGCCTCGTTCTGCGCCATCATAAAGGCATGGCTGCGGGCAATCGCCTTAGGCGCTCCGGTCGATCCGCTTGTGAACGAGATCAACGCGATGTCATCTGCTGATACAGCCCCGTCCGGGGCGTTGTCGGGATTGCCATTTTTCGGCGTGATCCGCAGATCAAGGCGCCGCAACTCGGGCAGAAACAGTCCCAGAAGGCGATACCAACCCGATGACAGGAAAGCCTTGGGCTTTGCCACGCGCACCGCGTGGCGCAGGCCGGATAAACCCATCGCCGGTTCCGGGAAGACCACCGTCGCACCGATCCGCCACAGTGCCGCAAGACAGGCGTAAAGGCTGATACCAACCGGCAAGGCAATCAATACTCTGTCGCCCCGGCCGATGCCGCGGGCGGCAAACCCGGCCGCCAGGGCGCGGGATTGACGGTCAAGATCGTCAAAACTGACCGTCCGGCCGCTGCCTTCGACGATCGCAGGCTTTGGGCCGTTCCTGGCGACTGCGTCGGCCAGGGCATCAAGGATCGTCGTCAAAGGACCCGCCCGTAAAGCGCATAGCGGCGAAAGACATCGGCGCCATGCATGCGGCTTCGTTCGCGCGAGATATTGTCATCATGCATCAGCGCATGGATTGTCGTGTCGAATCCCACCTCCAGGGCGTTGCGGTGAAAGGCGTCTGCCAGAAGGTGGCCAACGCCGCGCTGCGAACTTGCATAGGTCTTCAGGATGGCGGTTTTGGTTTGCGGCCCTTGCGTATAATCCGGAATGCCGAACAGGAAACCGACAAGCTGCCCGCCGGGCTTGCGGGCAAAGAAGATCAGCTCTTTCTTCAGGAAGGCCACGTAGGGCATGTAAAGGCCGAGAAATTCGTCGCGAGTGATCGGCTTGTAAAACGCGTTGCGGGCAAATCCTTCCACCGAGAAATCATAGACCTCACCGAAAAAGTCCTCCGCCTGTTGGCCGTCCCAGTTGATCACTTCTACGTCGGCGGCGTTGTGCGGTTGTTCGGTAATCGCATCAACGGTGGAGACCCGCATGGAGACATAACCGCTGATTGGTTTGAATCCTCTTTCCGCCAGCACCGCGACGTCGTGAGGACCGCTTTCCGGTTCCATCAAAAAGGCGGGTGAGCCGTCGCTTTCGGAAACCGCGCGATAGCTATGCCAGGTATCGCCGTCCATCGGTGCTATTAGAGCCGAGAAACCTTCTGCCTTCAGCATAGTCGAGGTCCGGGCGATGAGCTCCCTGCCGCCGTCTACAGAGCCAAACTTGAACTGACCCAGCGCAGCGGTGCGCTTGCCGTCCCATGCCGGGGCATCACGATAGACAGTCAGCTTCGAATTGCCGTCCACAAGGATTTCGGGTTGCGGATCAACCATCATCGGGAGCCCCCCAGCGTGACAAAATAGAAAAAATATGACGCAACCGGAACCAGTGCAGCGATGATGCCGACCTTTGCAGGTCTGTTGTCGTGATAAAATGCAGGCCACAGAATGCTCGCCATCGAGGCGACAAACAGGCTGAGAACGATGACCGGCAACAGTGGGCCGTGCCATCGCGAATCGTCGGGATTGAGCGCAATCACACCACTCACGACGACCGCCAGAACTGCAATGACGGGTACAGCCAGAACAATCCTCAGTCCCCGCGCGCGCGGTGCCAGCGCCAGCATGACCAACTGAGCAACCATGCCGGCACAGATAGTGCCGTAAAAGGAAATCGCGGTGCGTCCGAGCGCCAGACCGCCGATCAGCGCAACGAAGGATACCGTTGCCAGCAGGGCCAGCATGTCGAGGTCCGGATGGCGCGCGGCGCTCGGATATTTCTTGCGCGCAAAGGTCTGCGCCAGCAGCGTCGCGGCGGGAAGGATGATGTTCTGTGGCGTGACCACCGCACCAATCATGAAAAGGGCCGCCGTATAGGCGCGCGCAGTATGGTCGGCAAGGCCAAGAAGCGCCCGCCCATAAACGTTGAGGAGGCACAGGACCGCAAAGAAACCAAGTGCGAGCAGCAGCAACGTGGTCGGTTCGCTGTCCATGTGTACAGCGACGAGAAACAGCACACCCACCGGCACGAAGTAGTTGTCGAAACCGCGCCAGCTGTCGGCCTCGACGAGTGTGGCGAAAGCGGCGGTCATCACAGACAGCAGCACGACATTGACGCGCGGAATATCCGACAGCAGCAGGAGGGAAATCATGGCCAGTATCCATGTCACCATGAAAAAGATGGCAGACCCCTCAATGCTCTTCTGCCCGTCTTCCACCGTGTAGCGCATCCTGCCATAGCTCGAGCCGGCAAGCGCGGCCGCCGCATCGGCCAGCGTCAGCACGGCCAGCGGCAGGATATAGAGAACCGGCACATTTCCCTGATCAGAAAAGAAATAGAGTGTGCCGACTGCCGCGACCAACATCAGATCGCCCCATGAGGTACGCTCAACGCCGTGCAGGGCGGCACCGACATTGCCTTTGGAAATTGCCGGCAGGCGCAGCACGCACATGACAATAATGGCAAGAGCCAGAAGGGAATAGACGAGCCAGGCTTGCGGCAACAGCCACGGCAGGGACATGGCATAGAGACCGGTGGCGATATGAACCGCCTTGCGCTGGACCTCGGCACTCAGGTCGTAACGCCGTGCCACAATCCGCACCAGCCACATGCCGGCCACCAGTATGCCGATCGAAATCGGAACCAGGGCTGCCATTATGACCGGGTGCAGGTTCAACCCACCACCTCCTCGACCACAAAATCGGAGTAGAAGAATGCCTTGTCGGCTGCTTTTCCGACTTTCTCGATTTCGGTTCTGGTGACTACTCTGTCCGCCAGGACTTCCGGCACCCTTCGCGGCGCCATCATGTTCCAGTAGACAAGACGCGCACCGGGATTGGAGGCGCCCAGCAACGAGCAGTAGACCTCGGCATAAACATCAGGCGACATATATTCGAAAATGTCGGAAAGGTTGAAGCCGTCGGCCTTTTCACCGGTGGCCATAAAGGCCTCAAGCGAACCGTGGCGGATATCCAGCCGATCGAGGCGATCGCGAATGGTTTCGTAATGCTCTTCCCGCCAGGCCATTGGAAGATGTTCGCCGTGTGCGGCATTCATGATCCAGAAAAGATACGGATTTACCGAAGGATCGCAATCCAGCACTGCATGCCGGATACGGCGCTGTACATGGGCGGCCACAGAGCCATCGACATGGTCGAAAAACGCCTTGTCGCGACCGAGCCAGCCCATGGCGAACCGCGAAAAGAACAGTGAAACCATCAGCTTCCAGCGCCAACCGTTCCAGCGCTTATCGAGAAACTCTTCACGCCCTGCCCTGTCACGCGGCTCGAATATTGCATCAACCGTGGCACGGGAATGGACCCAAGGCAGCACATTGTTCTTGAAAAGCCGGAAATAACGCTCGAACTTGCCGCAGCCACCCGCACCATAGTCGACGACGTCGCCCTCGCGTGCTTTCCAGAAGGCACCGGTTTGCTCTCCCGCGTCCTTCAGCGCTGTCGCCAGCAGTTCGCTGCGCCGTGCCGAAGGACGGGATCCCATCAGTTCGATGAAGCCCTGATGATCGAGATTGCGATAGGCGCCGATCCTCATGTTGAGGCATTCAATCTGGGCCTGCGAAAGATCGACAACGACTATGCGTTCTGGGTCGAGTGCCAGCATTGCGAGCGCATTGTCGCCCGCAGAGCAGATGGAGACCAGCAGCGCGCCCGGATCGGTTGCCAGTGCGCCAGTGAGCACATCCGCATCCTCCCACAGCTGGGCGTAGCGGATGTCGTCAAAATCCGCCTTCGAAGCAATTTGCGACGTCATGCAGTTTTCCTCGTGACTTCGCCACTTGTGCCGTCGACGGTGATGGTTTCGCCATCCCTGATCCACGCCGTTGCGCCCTTCAGCGCGACGACGCAGGGAATGCCCATTTCGCGCGCAACGATGGCCGAGTGGGACAGAAGGCTGCCGCGTTCCACGACAATCGCCGACGCATTGGAAAAGACGGCGATCCAGCCCGGATCGGTATGGCGCGCCACAAGGATCTCTCCGCTTTGAAGGCTCTCGGTTGCGGGATCGCGGATAACGCGGGCAGTGGCGGTCACGTTACCGGCGGAACACGCAGTTCCGGCCCGCATCGTTTCATCGCCGCCTTCGGCGACCTCAACCACGCCGCCATTTGAAATGGAGGTAGCAACGTTGATGGATGCACCTTCGACCGTAATCCGCTCCGGCGGATCATTGCGCGTTGCACTTGCTTCCATCTCCGCCCGGCGGAGTTTCACCAGAGGTTGCAGGATCTGGGTTGAAGCAAATCCTTCGACAGCCCCCACAAGCTCCTCGACAGTCAGATAAAAAACGTCACGCGGTTCTTCCAGATGGCCGAGCGCCGCTAGTTCGCGCCCCATGGCTAGGAACAGCTTGCGCGCCCGGCCGAAGATCCGGGTGCGCTCGAAACGCAGGTTCTCGCGGTCGCGCACCCGCGCCTTGGCCCAGCCAACAAACAGCCGCGCAACCATCCTTCGGACGGGTTTGCCCTTTGCCACTGACGCAAAATCGCGGGCGTCAGAGCGATTCTGCGGTTTTTCGCTCGCCGGGCGGCGTGCGGACGCCGCAACCGCAGCCAGCAGCGCCGACGGATCCTCGTCGAGGGTCACGCTCTCAAGCTTCAGCTCCTCGGTGCAGCGATCGCCAAACCGCTCGATATAGGCATCAAATTCCGCGCGCAGTTCCGGACTTCGGTCGAGCGTGTCAGTCCCACGCGCGTCAATGTCGTCGGCCAGCCCGTCGATTGCGGCAACCAGTGCGCCCATGTGCGCGATGCGCTTGGCCAGTTCAGCCGAAATTATATCGCCCTGTCCGATCATGACGTGGTTATGCAATTCAAGGCCTGGCTGCCCGAACCAGCGCTCCATGAGCTTTCGCGATGCCCCGAAGGCCATCATGCAGAGAAAGTCGTTGACGATCGGCGCATCCCAATTGTCGAGCAGGGAGGCTTCGATGCGACGGTATTCGGCGACAAGATCGCTCAGACAGGCGGATCCGACATCAAGGGATTGCTGCGGCCCAAGCGCCGCGTCCAGTCGAAGCTGAAAACCCCTGATGGTCCGATTGAGGCGCATAGCCTGAAGCACAAGCCCAAGTCCGGCGCGCGCCAAGCGGCCGTATTCAAGCCAGCGGGCCGAAGCAGACAGCTCTCCCGGTCCTATGGAAGCCGTGACAGTTTCGGGCAACGGTTCCGAGACGCCCATCATGGTTTCCATATGCGCGCGATTGACGGCAAAACCCGGCAGCAGGGCAAGCGCCCGGTACCAGTTGACGAGATTGTAGTAGACCCGGCCGTCGATGCGTCCGAGCATGTTCTCAAATACAGGCGCATTGGCGGCGATGACATCCTGGCGAACGCCCACAACGGATACGAACGCCTGGTAGACGCGGGTATAGGCATAGCGCGCAAAGGAATAGGTGAGCGGCGTGACAAGCCCCGGATAGCTTTCGACGATGTTGGAATTGTCGTAGATCACCAACTGAGGATCGGCGTGGGCCGTTTGCTTCAGTTCCGTGGTAATCGGCCGGGCTTGCAAAATATGCAGAACGCCGTATTCGAAGGCCCATTCTATATCCTGAGGCAGGCCAAACGCCTCTTCGACGCGGCATGCAAGGTGCGCAACCTCCAGCGCCTGGGCCGGTGTCAAAACCGTGTCGCCGTCGGGTGCGGTCAAAAGCGCCTGCTGGAGCGTATCCACGGTCCAGGTCTCACCGTCCTCTTCGCCGGAAACCAGCCGGTCGCCAAGCCCGGCGACCGCCGAGACCACCGCGTGGTGGCGCAGGCCCCTGATCGGATCGGCTGAAAAGGCCACGCCGGCGGCGCTGGCGTTGATCATCCGCTGGACGACAACCGCCGGTGCTGGATCGGCTTCGGCAAGGTTGCGCATTTCACGGTATCCGGTGACGCTTCCGCCATCTCCCGAGAGCCACACCTTATGGGCGGCATCGGCCACCTCGCCGGCTTCGATGTTCAGAAGACTGAGGAACTGTCCGGCGTGTGAATGTTCCGTGCCGTCCTCCTGCGCACCGGATGAGCGGACCGCGAACGGCCCGTTGCCAAGCCCGTCAATCGCTTCGGCCAGCATTTCGGCACATTCCGCTTTCAATCCCGTATCGTCAAATGCACCCGGCAACACCACGAAAAAGGATGGCGGATTGAAGCCGGCGCCATCCAGGCGTGCCAGCGCCCTGCCCTTGCCGCCGGCAGACTCAGGCAAGGTCTCGTTTTTCGGACTGAGCACCATGGGTCGGGTCTCGGCGTTCATGGCAGCAACCCTGCGGCGAGCGGCGCGAATCCTGCAGCAAAATAGCAGACGAAAACCCAGAAACCGGAGACCATATCAAGCCTCTCCTGCAGCTTGCCGCTGGGGGATTTGCGCATGGCAAAGACGGTCCGCCAGGCAAAAACAAGCATCAACAGTCCCGGAAGGCCGGTTGCGACGACGTGGCCGGTCGACAGACCGACCGCGAGCAGCAGCAGAAACGACAGGGCCGTCATCGCAATCCAGACCGAGGTCGCACGGTTCACGCCCCACAAACCTGAATAAGTCTCCACGCACTCGCGCTCATTTGCCGGCGCCCAGATCTTGCGCCCGATTTCAAGAACACAGCCGTTGACGAAGGAAAGCAGCAAAAAGAGCACCAGGGCTTCTGAAGGTCTGCCACTGGCTGGCAGCCACTCGACCCCGGTCACAAACAGGTCGAGCAGCGGCATGATCGCCATGTGGGAGACAAGGTATAGAACCGGGTGCGCCTTCAGCCAGTCCGGCACGAAAAACTCCACCGTCATCAGCGCCATCCAAATCCAGACGACGAGCAGAAGGATCAGCACGGGCGGGTAATAGGCCCAGGCGACGAGCGCCGCTACCGGAACCAGCCCGGCGCCTATGCCGAGTATGAGCCGGAGGCTGACCAGTCCCCTAGGAATGGGGCGCTCCGGCCTGTATTTCAGGTCGCCCGACCCGTCCTTGTATTCATCGCAGGCTCTTAACTGGATGAAGATGACAAGCGAGACCAGAAACGCCGCTGCATAAGCCGGCCAGTCCGGAAACGAGCGGCCAGCCAGAAGTGCCGACACGTTCACACTTGCTGCGCTGAAGACGGCGAGCAGCGCCGCGGTCCTGAAAATTGGGATGCGCTCAGCCTGATAGATCCACAGACGCCTGATGAGCGGCAACGTGTTTTCGGCACTGGTCTCCAACACTAGCGCTGCCTCGCATAACGCTGATGGGCACGGGCAAAATCACCCGACGCCATCGCCGCGACAATCGAGATTTCACCGCACAGGCACAGTGCCGCCGCCACTTCGGCAAGCGCGGCCCGTTTTCCGGTTCCATGCAAGCCAAGAATACGCAGACCGGCTGCCTGGCTGGGCAGGCCGGTTCCGCCACCAACCGTGCCGACAAGCAGATTGGGCAGCGTGACGGAGACAAACAGATCGCCATCGTGATCTTCCATGCGGGTGAAACCGACAGCAGATTCAGCGACGCAAGCAGCGTCCTGCCCGGTTGCGATAAAGAGCGCCGCAAGTGCGTTGGCGTAATGAGCCTGGGCGCCGAGCTGGCCGGAAAGCAGCGAACCCAGATTGGCGATGCGGCCATAATCCAGCATCTCGTCAACCGAGCAATTCAGCTTGCGCTGAACCACGTCTGCCGGAAGCGTCGCACTGGCAGTCACCTTGGCGCCGCGCCCGGTCAAAAGGCCGAGGAAGGAACCCTTTTTATCGCCCGAATAGTTGCCCTCGACATACCAGGCCAGCGGCTTGACCGGCGTATGGGCGGCGATGTGCTCGCACATGGTGCTGGTCGCAATCGTAACCATGTTCTGTCCGGAAGCGTCACCCGTCTGATAGCGGCAGATCAGAAAACAGACATCATTGTCCATAGTCGGTTCCAGCGACACAAGCTTGCCGTGGCTTGTGGTCGTCTCCGCTGCGGCTTTGAGTGTCTCAGCATTCTGAACCACCCAGTCGAGGAAGACCCCGGTCTCTGCCATTGAACGGAAACGGAATGCTGGTGTGCGCAGAACACCGTCATAGGTGAGCGCGGCTGATATTCCTCCGGTGGTCGCCGTTATGTCGGCGCCGCGCCCATAGGACGCAACAAGTGCCGCTTCGCTCGTCGCCAACGGAACCAGATAGTCGCCCTGTGCATGGATGCCGTTTATGCGCACCGGACCGATCACGCCAAGCGGCACTTTCACTGTGCCGATGAAATTTTCGATATTGGCGTTGTAGACCGGCAGCGCTTCTGCCGTGCGCGTGTCGAGGATCAGGTCGCGGTCGTCATCCGTCGCGTCGGAATCGGCTATGATCCGGGACCAGAAACGCTGCACGCTGTTGGCTGTCGCGTTTCGTGCCGGACGCAACCGGCTTACGTTATGCGCCTTGGTCGCCAATGTCCGGTTTATCGCATCCGCGTCGAAACGTTCGCGCAAAGTGGCGAGCAAATCACGGATATGAAACGGTACAATCACTGGTGCCCCCTGCGCTATTAGGCCTTTCTACTAACGCATTCGCGTTGAGGTTGCGTTAATACGCACCAATCAGCCTCAAACCAGGCAGTTCAGCACAGTATTGGGCCATCCATGTGGATATTCCCAGGATCAAGATCAATCTCCCGGAGTGAGCCCTTTAATCTAAGCTTTTGATAACAGTATAAAATTTTGCCACCTAATATTGAGCGACCGCGCGGCGTCGATATCCGTATTGGGAATACCAGTTTCACAAAATTGAATTTGATTGCGTCGCACAAGCCTCCTCTACTTGAGACCTAACAATGGGCATCCGGGAGTGAACTGAGATGAAAATCGTACTGATACATGGCGCCTGGCATGATGGTTCCCCGTGGGAGGAGGTCGCAAACCCGCTACGCGACGCAGGGCATGAAGTTCACACACCGACGCTTGCCGGAAACGGCCCGGGGCGATATCGACAGAACGTTCGGTCACGCCGAGGCGGCACAGTCGGCGGTCGACTATATTGTACAGAATGAGCTTTCGGACTTCGTGCTGCTTGGCCATTCCTATGGCGGTTCCATTATTTCCAAGATGGCCGAAGCACTGCCGGACCGCATTCGCAGGCTGGTCTACTGGAACGCTTTTGTGCTGATGGATGCCGAATCGATCGAAAGCGTCAGCCCACCGCCCCACAAAGAGATGATGGACTCCATTGTCGCATCGGGCGCCTATGCACCCGGCGGCGTCAAGCTCCCTTTCCCGTCTGGAGAGAGGCATTCATGAATGATGCTTCGCTGGAACTGGCGGAAAAAACCTATGAGATGACAACGCCGCATCCGATCAAAACGCTGACGGACCGGTTGAGCTGATATCATTCTACGATCTTCAGATCGCCAAATCCTACATCAACTGCACCGAGGACATTGCCATGCCGCCGGGTGCATTTGCGTGGTTTCCCAGATTCCCGGCGCGGCTTGGTTTGTGCCGGCTGGTGCAGATGCCGGGCGGTCACGAAACCTGCTTCACAAATCCGCAATTGCTGGCGCAAAAGATCATCGAAGCGGCGCGTGACTGAGAGACAGACTTTCGACCGATCGCAAGGTGTCAGAGCTTGAGACCACACCCTTCGAAAGCAATCCTCGTCGCTTCCTTTTCGGCCTCGGTCAGCTGAAGCAGCGGTGGGCGAACCGTCCCGCCCGCCTGTCCAAGCAGCTCCTGCCAGTATTTTTGCTGGGCCTGCGGTTTTCCGCCCGGCCGAGTTTCTTTAAGTGCCTTTCGAACCGGATCGAGGCTACGTGATATGGCACGGGCTTCTTCAATCTCACCGTTGAACGCTGCCTGCGTATAAGCGTGCATGCGGCGGTCGTTTTTTGTCTGCAGGAGATAGGGCGGGGACGAGCACAAATAGAGCTTCCAGCCCAGCTCGATGATGTTGTCGAGCCACTCCTCTTCCGACGCCGTGCTCACAATGATCCGATCGTCGGCAAGTTTTGTTAGTTCGGCATACATGGGGCGCGGCACGCTGTATTTGATGGCAACAATGTTGGGCAGTTCAGCGACGCGGTTGCAGAGTTGCGGGCTCATCAGATAACCCGAATCCGGATGGCTCCACATGGCGATGCCGATGTTCACTTGCTCGCAGATCTCGCGATAATAATTGAAAACCGTATCGTCCTGATCGGTGATGAAATGGAGGATCGAGGCATGCACGACAATGTAGTCGGCGCCAATGGCTTCGGCATGTTCTGCCAATTCGATCATGGCATCGAAATTCTGGTCGGAGCAGGACATGATCGTGCCGGCCTGATCGCCCGTTTCCTCGACGGCAATTTCGAAATTGCGTTTGCGTTCCTCGAGCGACATCGAGAAGAACTCGCCCTGCTTTCCGGCGATGAAAAGGCCGGCAATTCCAATATCATCGACCCAATGCCTGATGTTGCGGCGCATGCCTTCTTCATCGAGTAAAAAGTCATCGTTGAATGGGTTCAAGGCAGCCGCCCAGATGCCTTTCATATTGGCGCGAGCGTATTCTTTGGCATCAAGCCGGGAATATTTCATCTGATCTATCCTGTTGTGCGGACTGGACAGCCCGCCAAAGTTGTTCGCTTGTAAGCGGCATTTGCAGCGTTTCGACACCAAAGGGGCGAAGGGCATCGAGCGCGGCATTGAGAATGGCGGCCGGCGCGCCGATCGTTCCCGCTTCACCAACACCCTTCGCACCAAGAATATTGCCAGGGGACGGGGTTGCCAACTTCGAGATTGTCAGCTCCGGCACATCGCAGGCGCGCGGCAAGGCGTAGTCCATGAAGGAGCCGGTCACCAACTGGCCGCAATCATCATAAACTACCTGCTCCATGAACGCCTCGCCAAGACCGTGAGCAAAGCCACCCCTGATCTGGCCATCCACCATGGCCGGGTTGATGATCGTTCCGGCATCGTCGATGCAATGGGCGCGTTCGATTGTCGGTGTGCCTGTGTCCGGATCAATCGAAAGAACGATCAGATAACAGCCATATCCCCAGGCTTCACTGTCGGCGGTATAGACGGTTTCCGCGGTAAGCGGCTCGCACGCATCACCTGATCGGGCAAGATCGAGTACATCCAGACACGCTTGCCTGACGGCGCTGCCGCCAATCGCCGTGCTTCGGCTGGCAAGCGTACCAATGCCTGCCGGGCAGGCGGATGTGGATCCATGTGCGACTTGAACCGCATCGATTGGAAGCGCCAGAGCATCTGCCGCGATCTGCGCAAATGCCGTTTCGCGGCAATGTCCCTGGGTGCTGCCGCCCGTTGCAATCAGCGCCGTTCCATCGGGGTTCAATGTGACACGCGCACTTTCCCAACCAGTCCCGCAGGGCTCGACATAGAAACCAAGTCCAAGGCCAACGATTTCTCCGCGCTGCCGCCTTTTGCGGCACATGTCCACGAGGCCGTCATAATCCGCCTCTCGTCGCAATATTTCCAGCACTGCCGCGTAACGGCCCGAATCGAGGACATATCCGGTCGGGGTTTTGTGTGGAAACCGCTCTTCCGGCAGGAGGTTGAGTGTCCTAATTTCCAATGGATCCAATCCGGTTTTATCGGCGGTACAATCGACCAGTCGTTCCATCAGACAGTTGGCCTCCGGGCGGCCCGCGCCACGATATATCCCGACCGGTGCTGTGTGCGACATATGTGCTTTGCTGACGATATCGACGGCTTCGACCAAATAGCCGCAGGGCAGTATGCGACCGGCATTCCATGCAGGAATTGCGGCACTGCTGGGAAGCCAATGGCCAAGCGGACTGTCGATACGGGCGCGCAGAGCCAGGAAACGGCCATCCTCAGCGACCGCCAGCTGGCCTTCGCACCGGGCACCGCGGCCATGGCTGGCAGTCAGGAAATCCTCGCTGCGCGAGGCGATCCAGCGCGTCGAGCGCCTGAGTTTCAACGCAGCCCAGACGGCCATGACCTCCTCGGGAAAGAGCGAAGCTTTCATGCCGAATGCGCCGCCGACATCGGGCGCGATGACATCGATACGCGCAGCCCCGACTTTGAGGATGGCGGCAAGCTCTGTTCGGGCGCGGTGTGGCGTCTGCGTCGAATACCAGACCGTGACCCCATCCGTATCCGGGTGATAGTCGACGGCAATGCCGCGCGGCTCCATCGGCGATGGCGCCAGGCGCGGATGCTGCAACAGCAGACACGATATGCGCCGCTCCTTCAAACACTTGTTCAACGTCGCCTGTTTGCCAGGAGCCGGCAATATGACCAGCGACACGATCCTCGAGCGAGGTATCGTCAATGTCCACGTGAATTGCATCGGCGGCATCGACGGCATCACCGAGCGTTTCAGCCAATACGACGGCGACGGGCTGCCCCACGGCTTCCACATATTCCTGCGCCAGCACGGGGTATTGATACGAGCCATCGATTTGCACAACCGGATTGACGCTCAGCCGGCCCAAGTGCCGGACATCCATACCAGTGAAGACCGCATGGATGCCGGGCTGTGTCTCTGCGGCGCTCGTCTCGCAGGCGAGAATGCGGCCAAGGGGCAGCGGGCTTCTGACAAAATGCAGATGAAGGGCGTCCTTGTGGCCTATATCGGCGACATACCGGCCTTGACCGGCGATCAGCCTGGCATCTTCGCGGCGATGAACCGAACTGCCGATGGATTTCTGGTGACCGTGATGCAAGCAACCACCTCAAACTGATGAAGACGCGCACGAAACCACTGGCCGGCCGCCATCGCGGCGTAAAGCGGTTCAGAATTGTCGGCACCAATCTGGGGCGATATAGATATCGCCGCAAATACCAAATTTCTATTCAGATATCCAGAAATCGAATACCCAAACGCTGCTTTCAACCGCACAATGAATGGACCTGGTCGGGCGGAGACTGATATTCCTGTATTGATATAGCTGGGCATTCAGATATAGCAATTTTCGAGAATAGACCTGGAGCAACATACATGGAGCAAAAGCACTTTCGTATCGTTGAACGGGTCCTGACCCGGCTCAAGCTGAAGCAATTGCGCCTGCTTATCGCGGTTGAAAAACACAGCAGCATCCTGCACGCGGCCCGCGAGCTCAACCTGTCGCAACCGGCAGCGACAAAACTCATCAAGGACCTTGAGGCCGATTTCGGCGTGCTGCTTTTCGAGCGAACCAATCGCGGCGTTGTACCAACGATCTACGGCGAGGCGCTGGCCCGTCATGGCAAACTGATTTTCACCCAGATTTCGCACGCGGCGCAGGAACTTGACGATCTGAGCGAGGGATCGGGTGGTCGCATCGTGATCGGTACGCTGCTTGCCGCATCGGCGGAATTGCTGCCGCGCACGATCGAGCGGGTTCTGGAACAGAAACCCAACCTGTCGATCAAGATCCAGGAGGGAACCAACGAAGTGCTGATGCCGGCGCTGCGGTCCGGTGATCTTGATCTTGTCGTCGGCCGGTTACCGACCCACAGGCATCGCGACGAACTGCAGCAGGAACGGCTCTACGACGAGCGGATTATAGCCATCACGCGCACTGATCATCCGATCCAGTCCCGCAAGCGCGTGACGTTTGCCGACCTGATGGACTATGGCTGGATATTGCCGCCGCAGGAAACAACGCTCCGGCGCCAGATCGACCTGGTTTTCTCGATCACGGCCACAGTTCTCCGATCAATGCGGTGGAATCGGTTTCGTTTCTCGCCAACCGAAATCTTCTCGCCTCCTCAAACATGATAGGCATTTTGCCGAGCCATGTGGTCGAGCAGGATATCGCTGCGGGAAGCCTTGCCAAGGTGCGGTGGGAGCTGCCCATTCCGATCGGGCCGGTGGGCGTTTCCTATCGCAAGGTCAAGGGTCTGTCGCCGGCAGCCTCGTTTATTCTTGATGAACTGAGGCTGGTCGGAAGCGACCTCGGCTAGAGCTTCACCCACCCCTCGGGCAACTCCTTGCCCGGATGGACCGTGGCGCAATTCGGACAGGTGCGATCCTTTTCGGACCCGTAAAAAGCCTGATAGACAGGCGGAAGGTCATCGACAATGGATTCGAGATCGAGTTCCGCGCGGTGCACAAGGTGCTGGCAGTCAAAGCAGTACCACTCGATCGCATCCAGCGCACCCTCGGGACGCGCCGGCTCGATCACCAGACCGATCGACCCCTCCTGAGGACGTTGGGGAGAATGGCGAACATGTGGCGGAAGCAGGAAAATCTCACCTTCGCGGATCGGCACATCATAGAAATCCTCTCCGTCATAGAGCTTTAAAAGCATGTCGCCCTTGAGCTGATAGAAGAACTCTTCCACCTGATCGTCATGGTAGTCGGTGCGCTTGTTGGGTCCGCCGACGACGGTGACCATCAGATCCGCATCTTTCCAGATCTGCTGATTGCCAACCGGCGGTTTCAGCAGATGTTTGTTGTCGTCGATCCATTTTTGAAAATTGAATGCCGCCAGTTTGGACATATTACCACTCCCGCGATGCTCGCACGTACCGCACCACCGGTCTTCGCACCACGTACCTGATGCGTACAAACCGGCATGATCTCCCATCCCAAGAAGACGGGATTCCGGTATTTCAATCAAATAGCAATATTCGAAGCAGGTATAGCAAAATCAAATAGCAGCAATATTCGCTGCTTGTTCCGACATACCGCGGCCAACCCCTGTTGGTGCACGTCAATCCGGCCGGAAAATCAGCGCAATCAGACCATCGATCATTTTCTGAATGTGCTCGGTTTCATCGGCCAGCCTGGCATTTAGCACAAATCCGTCATGGGCCATGAACATGATATGGGCAAATTCGGACGACTGGAGCCGGATCTTCGCCGCAGGCGGCAGGCTTGCCTCGAGCAGACTGGCGATGCGTTTCTCAGAATGATGGAGCAGTTTTCTTGAATAGGGTTCATCCGGCTTCTTGGTGGCCAGTGCCTCCATGAGGTTCATTTCAAAATTATTTGCGGCGCGTGGCAGGTCTATCCACATGAAAACCAGTATTTGCCTGACTTTTTTCCGGACCGTCCTCTTCTGCCTCAAGTTGCGCTTCAAGTGCGTTGAGCTGCCCGTTGAGCCAGGGTTCCAAGACGCCGTAGAAGAGTTCGAATTTGGATTTGTAGTAGCGGTAGATATTGCCCGGCGTTATGCCGGCCCGCGATGCGATATCCGGCATGGATGTCGCCCGATAGTCCTTTTCCGCAAACAGCGCATAGGCGGCTTCGAGAATTCCGTTGCTCACGGATGATTTTTTGACCTGAGGCATCGCCGCTCTCGCACCAATTCGCAAGGCCGTCTTGTTAACTGACGTCCACCTTCAAAACAACCGCTGCACCCGTGTCACCTGCCGCACAGCCGGTAAATAGCCCGTAACCACCACCTCTCAGCGCCAGCCCTTCAATCAGCTCCACGACGAGACGCAATCCGGTCGGCCCCTGGGGATGACCGTAAATCAGCGACGAACCGTAATTGTTCATACGCTCAGCCTCGAAGCCGGTCTGCTGGGAATAATAGAGATCGTTGACGACAAACGGGTTGTGGGTTTTGACCACATCAATCCGATCCATCGGCAGGGCGACGCTGTACGGCCCGGTCGTTGGAGCCATCGCCCTGGGGCTGCTCACCGCCACTCTGCGCGAAAGCATCAGCTATTGGGAAGTGATCCTTGCAATCCTGTTTATCGTGACAGTCCTATATTTTAGGCACGGTCTGTTCGGTCAGATCGAGCCCTTCATCAAGCGCTGGCTTGAATCGGGCAAGCGTGCAATGCAGCTGGCGCCGAGCAGGCAAATGCCGCCTGCAAAGGCGCTGTTGCAACTGGACGCACTCGATTTGCGTGCCGGTTCAGTCGAAATTCTGAATGATCTCAGCCGGACCATCGAAAGACCGGGCATCTATTGCATGATCGGCCCGAACGGAGCGGGAAAAACCACCACCTTCAACGCCATCACTGGCGAACTCCGGGCCCATTCCGGCACCATCCGAGTGTTCGGAGACGATTTGTCAAAGCCAGACCCCAGGCTTCTTACCAAATCGGGCCTCGGGCGCAAATTCCAGATTCCGAATGTCTTTGAGAACCTGACAATCGGCGAGAATATCGCCATAGCTCTTTGGACAGGCCGTGCCGGCTGGCGCGATCTCATTCGCCTGGCGCCGCTCGACTGGACAAGCCCCGTGCTGCAGGAACTGGTGCGGCGTTTCGAATTTCTGGGAGAAAGGAACCGGACAGTCGGCGACCTGTCACACGGCCAGCGACAGGTTCTGGATCTTGCCATGGTGCTGTGCACCGAGCCACGGCTCATTCTGCTCGACGAGCCCTGCGCGGGCCTGTCGCTGGCGGAAACAGAGCAGGTGATTGAAACGATCCGATGGGCGACAGACCTGTTTAATGCCACGACTTTGGTCATCGAGCATGACATGGCGCTGGTGCAGACGCTCGCCGACCATGTGTTCGTGCTGCACAACGGGCACCTTCTGGCCGAAGGCACCGTCGAGGATATTCAGTGCAACGCGGCCGTGCAGTCCGTCTATGCCGAAGGCACAAAATGAACGCTGACCGTGCACTGCGCTTCGACAATGTTTCCGGCGGCTATGGACAAATGACCATCGTGCGAAATCTGTCCGGCGATGTGAGCAACGGCCATTGCCTTTGCATCCTTGGCCGCAACGGCGTCGGGAAAAGCACGTTGATGAAAATCCTCTCGGGCCACCTGTCCTGCCAGGACGGCGAGATTACCCTCGGCGAATACGCCGTAACGGCACTTTCCGCCGATGAAAGGCGCAAGCTCGGCATGAGCTAAAGCGTTTTGCATTTAATATGAGACATATCCGGCAGCCTTAAGGAAGTTTCTGCATTCGTCTGGTTCGAAGAGGTGGCAGATATCGCCGATTGCTTCGATAAGAGTATCGAATGTCCGTGCGCCGATGCACCTGAGGT
>JAAEOH010000221.1 GCA_024244645.1 Hyphomicrobiales bacterium | reverse complement strand
CGTTTTTCAAGACGAGACCTACCGCTTTTACGCCCATGCTTGAGGTGTCCAAAATGGTCGAGGAGGGGCTTAAGTACTTTCTCACGAAGCGTGAGATGGCCAACCATAATTCTTAACCCTTTGGGCTGGGGCACGTAGATGCGAGACTTGATTAATTTGGTAACAAGGTTCTTTGCCCGAAGCTTTCTTAGATCATAGGCAGCCATTCGCACCGTATAAGTGGTTCCAGGTAAGAGCCGGTCAACCCTCTGGGCCAGGTCGGAAACCTTAAAGCCACGAGGACGTGCCCCTAATTGGATGATCGCTTGAAAGACACTTTGAACCCGGAGCTTGTTGAGATCGAGGCCCCCTAAACGTACCTTACCCAAAACAGCAGGTTGCGATAATTCCTCCAGCGTGCTGTTATCGATTAGGGAAATATCGGTACAATGGAGATGTTTGAGGAAACGATCGACCATATCGCCTAGCTGAGAGACGATCAATGGGAAATTGAAGATCGAGCGGGGACACTTGAAGGCTTTGGTGTTGTGCGCCACCGCCTCAATTCGCAGAACGTTCTCACCTTTGGTATACATCTTGATGGCCAATGGCCCAAAGTGGACATTGAGGATCGTAGATGGATACACAGGAGTCTTGAGATCGACCTGTAAGCGAGGTGGCTTGGATCCGGCACGACAAGTAGGACGGCTCTTTTTCCCGAAGACAACTTTGAGTCTGGTGAGATCCAGTTTGGATCTGTTCCGGTCCGGAATTTCATCGAAGAGACGCTGCATCACGGCCCCGCGCTCAAAGATGAGGTTTCTGCTGTACTCAGCCTGAAAAATGGAATAACTGTAGATGAAGCCACTTTTCTGCTGAGCATCAAAATCAAGGGCAAAGCAAAGGCAGAAGTAGATCCAGCGATCGCAGGCCTTTTCCAGGCGCCCTACAGCATCTTGGTGACACAAGGTATCTGCGAGTCTCTCAAAGGACCG
>JAAEOH010000220.1 GCA_024244645.1 Hyphomicrobiales bacterium | reverse complement strand
GACCGCATCTGACAAACTCCCGATCATATCAAAAAAGTCTTGCCAAGCAGGAGCCATCCACACAGGACAAAGCCGCGGTCCCCCTGCAACTGATTCAGCTGTCGCGAGTTACCCATTGCTGTTCTCAACGGTTGAATGCGGTTCTTTCTAGCGGCGCTCCTTATACAAGCGCCGAATCACACAATTGCCGCTTCGATGCCGCAAAGGGCCTTGCTATGTCGGGTACACTGATCGCCCATCTGCCTGAATGACGGCAGCAGCCCATTATTGCACCCCCTGTCTTTGATCAGTAGCAGGCATGGCCCGTGTTGGCGTCGGTCACGTGGACGTTGCGACAAAAAGCAGATAGCATTCCATCGGGAAATACGGCGGTGAGATAATCCATGCCTGGCTCAATCACAGTATTTCTTTGCTGTCGTTGATGTAAATCAAGGTGTCCTTCGGGAAAGAAAAGCAGGCTGGAATGATGAAGGCGGGGGATGTGTGCACATAGAACGACAAGGAGATTTGGAAGCCTCGCGGAATGAGCCATGCACGAGTTGGCCCCGGGCACATTCTGTTTGCCAAATTGACTATCCCGCATCCAACGTCCGGGTTCGCCCGATGCCCGGCAAAAAGCCGCAAAAACGAATTTTGTCAACGCTGACCCGAAAAGCAGCAACCGGACAATCCGATTCAATGGTGGGGACTCGATCTTGAATACCGCCTCTGCTTGTCGACAGTTACGAACAGCGACGACCTTGGGGCTGGTTCTTGTGGTTGCCGGCTGCGGCCTGAATACAGCGCCCATCCTCGACCCGAAGGGACCCATCGCTTTGGCGGAGCGCAATCTGCTGTTCGACGCGGTTGGGTTCATGTTGATCGTCATTATTCCCGTCTTCATAATGACATTCGGGTTCATCTGGCGATACCGGGCATCCAACAAAAAAGCCCGTTATGATCCCGAATGGTCCTACAACGGTCCGCTGGACGCCGTCATTTGGCTGGTCCCGGCCCTGATCATCATTATTTTGGGTGTCCTCTCATGGATCAACACCTACAGGCTTGATCCCTATAAGCAGTTGTCGTCCTCAGTGGAGGCAATCGAGGTCGAGGTGATCGCGCAGGACTGGAAATGGCTGTTTATCTATCCCGAGCAGAACATAGCCGTCGTCAACGAACTGGTATTTCCCAGCGGAACGCCCCTCAACCTGAAGATCACCTCGGATACGGTGATGAATTCATTCTTCATCCCTGCCCTTGGGGGGCAGATTTATGCCATGGCCGGCATGCAGACGCGACTGCACTTGCTAGCGAATGAGCCCGGCAGCTTTGTCGGCAAAAACATGCAATACAGCGGCGCCGGCTTTGCCGATCAGTATTTTGAGGCGATTGCCACATCGCAGGCGGATTTCGATACCTGGGTCGAGAAGGTCCGGCAGTCGCCCGACCAACTGGACGCAAGTGCCTACAGTGTGCTGGCCAAACCCAGCAGCAAGCACCCGGTGACCTACTATTCGGCGGCCGAACCCGGGCTGTTTGATAATATTGTCGTTAAATACAGCCGCAACCTGGGGCGTCCTGAATAGAACGCGACCAAAAATCCACCCGGAGACCGTGAGATGCTCGGAAAACTGACAGTCGACGCTCTGCCCCTCTACAGCTGGGTCGCCATGGGCGGTGCCGTGGTCACGGTCGTGGGCGCACTGGCGGTCATGGCTCTGATTACCTGGTTCAAATGGTGGCGTATATTGTGGAGCGAATGGCTGACCAGTCTCGATCACAAGCGGATCGGCATTATGTACCTGGTCCTGGCATTGGTCATGCTGGTTCGCGGCTTCATCGACGCGCTGATGATGCGAGCCCAGCAAGCGGTCGCCCTCAACTCGGAGGGCTATCTGCCGCCGGACCATTTCGACCAGATCTTCAGCTCGCATGGCACCATCATGATCTTTTTCATGGCGATGCCGTTCATGTCCGGACTGTTCAACATCGTCGTACCCCAGCAAATCGGCACCCGTGATGTCGCCTTTCCGTTCATGAACTCAGTCAGCTTCTGGCTCACCACGGCCGGTGCCGGGCTGGTCATGGTGTCGCTGGTTATCGGCAAGTTCTCGACAGCCGGCTGGACGGGCTACCCGCCCTATTCGGGGATCGAATACTCCCCCGGCGTTGGCGTTGACTATTGGATCTGGTCTATCCTGATCAGCGGTGTGGGCAGCACGCTGACCGGAATCAATTTTATCGCAACCATTGTGATGCGGCGCGCACCGGGTATGACGCTTATGCGAATGCCGCTGTTCACGTGGACGACGCTCACCTCAAGCGTCATCATCATCTTTACCTTTCCCGCCCTTACGGTGGCATGTGCGCTACTGGGGCTCGACCGGACGCTGGGGATGCATTTCTTTACCAACGACGCCGGCGGCAACATGATGAATTTCATCAACCTGATCTGGATATGGGGGCATCCTGAGGTTTATATTCTGGTGCTGCCTGCTTTCGGCATTTACTCCGAGGTGGTCGCAACTTTCTCCGGCAAACGGCTCTTCGGCTATACATCGCTGGTCGTGGCCACGGCGGCGATCGGAATTTTGTCAATGACCGTCTGGCTGCACCACTTCTTCACCATGGGATCGAGCGCCAGCGTCAATACATTTTTCGGCATTGCCACGACGATTATCGCCGTTCCAACCGGGGTCAAGGTCTTTGACTGGCTCTTCACCCTGTACCGCGGGCGTATTCGCTTTACCCCGCCCATCATGTGGACCCTCGGCTTTATCGTGACTTTCGTCATTGGCGGCATGACCGGCGTCATGCTGGCGCTGCCGCCTGCCGACTACCTGATGCACAACAGCGCATTTCTCGTCGCGCATTTTCACAACATGATCATCCCGGGCGTACTCTTCGGCTACGTCGCCGGCTTCATGTACTGGTTCCCCAAAGCTACCGGCATCATCCTGGACGAAAAGTGGGGCATCCGGTCCTTCTGGTGCTGGCTCATCGGCTTCTATCTCGCTTTCATGCCGCTGTACGCCTTGGGTTTTATGGGCATGCCCCGCCGCATGGAACATTACAACGTTGCCGAATGGCAGCCCTACCTGATTGTTGCCGCCTTGGGCGCCGTTGTCATCCTGCTCGGGGTGGCCTGTCTCGTCATACAATTGATCGTGAGCGTCGTGGAATGGCAAAAGCGGCGTGACCATACCGGGGATCCGTGGGACGGCCGCACGCTGGAGTGGCTGACATCATCGCCACCGGCCGTTTATAACTTTGCCGTGCTGCCCGAGGTGGGGGATCGCGACGCTTTCCTCGACATGAAACAGCGCGGCATCGCCTACCGAAAGCCGGACCGGTATCAAGACATCCATTTGCCGAAGAATTCCGGCGTCGGTGTGGTTCTGGGCGGATTTGCCTTCGTGCTCGGTTTCGCCATGGTGTGGCATATCTGGTGGCTGGTCGCGGTGTGCGCTTTGGCCATGTGGGTTGCAATTATCGTGCGTTCCTCCAATGACGATGACGAATACTGCCTGCCGGCCGCCGAAGTAGAAAAAATCGAGAACGCGCGTTACGAAGAGCTGGCGCACGCATCGCCCCCGGGGGGCGAGGACGCGCCGGGGGTCTCGACAACTCCGCTGCAGGAGAACCCGACATGAGCAGTGACGCCGCAATCGACCCGGGTATTTCCGGACAGGCAGCACCTGACGCGCATGAGCAGCGGGCGTTCGGTTTCTGGCTTTACCTGATGAGCGATGCAATCATCTTTGCGCTGCTGTTTGCGACTTTTGCCGTGATGGTCAACAACACGGCCGGCGGGCCTGCGGGCAAAGACGTTTTCAGTCTCTCGAGCACATTCGCCGAAACCATGCTGTTGCTGTTCAGCAGCCTCACATTCGGCCTTGCGACGCTTGCCACTAAGGCGGAGAAAAGCGGCCGCGTTCTGGCATGGCTGTGCGTCACCTTTCTGCTTGGGCTGGGATTCATCGGCTTGGAAATCAGGGAATTCGCCGACATGGTGGAGGCTGGTGCAGGGCCTGATCGCAGCGGTTTTTTATCCGCCTTCTTTACGCTGGTGGGCACCCATGGCTTGCATGTGAGCTTCGGCCTGATTTGGATCTTGATCATGGCATGCCAGATCGCAGTCAAGGGCCTGAGTGTTCCGGTGGTCTCCCGCCTGTCGCGCCTCGGCCTGTTCTGGCACTTTCTCGACATCGTCTGGATCGGCATATTCTCCGTCGTCTATCTACCGGGAATCTTGTAAATGGCAACCACAACACCCGAAGATCGGCATGGCCTGCGGTCTTACCTGACCGGCTTTGCACTCGCTTTGATATTGACTCTGATTCCCTTTGGTCTGGTCGCGACGGGCGTGCTGTCAAAAACGCCCATTCTGGTCGTCATCGCTATCGCCGCCATCGTTCAGTTTCTGGTACACTTGCGGTATTTCCTGCACTTGGATCTGACAACGACGCCGCGCGAGAGGGTGTTTGCGATCGCATTCACCATCATCCTGATCTTCATCATGGTCGGCGGCAGCCTGTGGATCATGCTCGATTTGTACAATCGGATGATGGTATAATTCCGGCGGAGCGGGCGACCCGGTCACGTCGCCAAGACCTGTCGATATTTTGGGGTCGGCCGCAGCAGCTTCTACCGATGGCGCGAAGTCGTAGAGACCTATGCAGGCGACGACTATATCCAGCACAATCCGCATGTGCGGACTGGCAAGGAGGGTTTCATTGCCCATTTCGACAGGATGGCCGCCGAGTATCCGGGCAAGCGTGTCGAGGTCAAACGCGCATTCGCAGAGGCCAACCACGTCATCCTTCACTGCCGTCAGATCTGGCCCGGCGGGCTGGAATATGCCGGCATCGATATCTTCCGGCTGGATGACAGCGGCAAGATCGTCGAGCACTGGGACGTCCTGCAGGAGATGCCCGGGAAAAGTGCCCACGACAACGGAATGTTCTGACGGACCATTCAGAATTGGGCAGTACAAGCTCTAGACGCAGACCATCCGCATGACCGTATCGATATTGAAGGCCAGACGTTCGTCGAGATTGTCCTGTTCCATGAAATCGCGCTCGAACATGATCGATCCGGTAAAGCGGTTTGTCAGGTAATAGTAGCTGATCGCCGCGATGGTGATATTGAGCTGAACCGGGTCGATGCCCTTGCGGAAGACGCCCTTGGCTTCGCCGCGTTTGAGAAGGTCGCCAACCATCCCGACGAATTTCCGGCTGACATCCTTCAACAGGGTCGAGCGTTTGAGGTGCTTGGCCTTGTGCAGGTTTTCGCTGTTGACCAGGGTCAGAAATGCCGGGTTCTTCAGGTAGTAGTTCCAGGTGAATGTCACCAGTGCCTCAAGCGCTTCGGCAGGCTCCAGATGGTCCAGTTCGAGTTTTTGCTCAGCTGTCCTGATGTCAAGATAGGCATCTTCCAGCACCCTTTGAAACAGGTTCTCCTTGCTCTCGAAATAGTGGTAGATCATGCGCTTGTTGGCCTTGGCGCGCTCGGCAATGACATCGACCCTTGCGCCCGCCAGTCCGTTCTTGGCGAATTCCTTCTGCGCCGCATCCAGGATGCGTTTTTGCGTGGCGTCCGCGTCGCGTATGCGTTTGGGTTTGGAATTTAACGCCATCGTGCTCCGCTTCACTTAATTGATTCAGCCGGTCGCCCGGCCATAAATCCCATGTGTGCAACGCATAACTGTCTCATCGACGATCGTCGACACTTTCACGCGAACGCTTATCAAATTCAATCACAAACGAATCTGTCAAGGCGCATGCAGCGGAAAGTCCACTAGAAATAACCCGTTAGTTCAAAAAGGCAAGGCAACCGCATGTCGTGCAGGGCATGGCAGGCGCCGGAAGTGCCGCCCAACTGTCCAGCTGCAGTTGACAGTTTCAAAATAACGAAGTAACTAGTTAGTGCATTAAAGTCGAAATGACGGCTGCAAAACGGTTGGATGTTTGGCCATTGGCAGCTGAAAATTCGCGTTGATCCATTCCACGGGAGAGAGAAATGTCATTCATCAGGAAATTCATCGAGCAGGAGACGATAAACCGTCGCAAATTCCTGCTGGCATCTGCAATGGGGATCGGCGGTGCTGCAGCCGCCGGTGCTTTCGGAGCCGGGCCGGTACGCGCGGCGCTCACCGATCCGACCATTGCCTGGAGCTACCGCAATCGCACCAACCCCTACTGGAACGAGATCGTTTCGGGCGGCGAGGCCTTTGTCGAGAGCATGGGAAAGCCGAAGGGCGATCTGGTGCATCTGATCAATGACGGTTCCAGCGAAAAATCGCTGGCCGACGTCAAGGCGCTGCTTGCCAAGGAAAACGGCAATGTGGCGCTGGCCATCGATACCAACGATGCGCCGAACTGCCGTCCGGTCGTCGAAGCCGTGGCTGCGTCAAAAGGCTATGTCTCGACAATCTGGAACAAGACGGACGATCTGCACCCTTGGGATTTCGGTGATCATTATGTATCGCACATGACCTGGTCGGATCTTGGACCGGCCGAACAGACGGCGCGCATTCTCTTTGACAAGATGGGTGGCAAGGGCGGTGTCGTCGGGCTGGGCGGCATTGCCTCCAACAACCCGGCCATCGAACGCAAACAGGGCCTGCTCAACGCGATGAAGGATTATCCGGATATCGAACTGCTCGACTATCAGGCTGCCGACTGGGACACGCAGAAAGCCAACCAGATCATGTCGAGCTTCCTGACCCGCTTCGGCGACGAGATCAAGGGTGTGCACTGCGCCAATGACACGATCGGCTACGGCGTACTTGAGGCATTGCGTGCTGAAGGTCTGCAGGGTGTCATTCCGATTGTCACCTATGACGGCAATCCGCAGGCCGTGGAACTGGTGATAAAGGGCGATATCGAAGCCACGGTCTTCACCAATCCGCATTGGGGCGGAGGCATCACGGCGGCGCTTGCCTATTATGCAGCGACCGGTCTCTTCAAACCCTCTGATGAACCGCATGCGAGCCGCGAGTTCTACGGTCCGACCATCATGATCACGCCGAACGATGCCAAGGCGTTCAAGGCCGAATATCTGGACAGTGTTCCGACGTATGACTGGAAGGATTTCTGGGGTCCGGGCAACGGCCAGATCCACTATTGATCCGGCAGTAAACTCTGGTCCGCGCACTGAAAATTCGGTGCGCGGACCCAATCTCACTCTGCCTGCGGGAGGGGCACCGTGTCGCAATTCATGACGCGCGAAAATCTGCAAAAATGGGCACCGCTTCTTGTTCTGATCGCGCTGATCCTTTTCTTTTCAGCGGCCAATCCGAACTTTCTTTCGGTGCGCAATTTCGCCCGCATAACCATGGCGGCGACGCCGGCGCTTATGATCTCGCTGGGCATTACTTTCATTATCATCATGGGTTCCATTGACCTTTCAATGGAGGGAGCCGTCGCCGTTTGCGCGGTCGTCTTTGCCACACTCTTTTTGAGCCTCGGTGGGGTCTTGAACAGCTGGGCATGGGTGGCGCTCCCCGCTGCCCTGGTGGTCGGTTCGATTTTCGGCCTCATCAACGGGCTCGTCCACGTTAGGCTGAAAATCCCGTCCTTCATGGCAAGCCTGTCGATGGGCTTTGTCGGCATCGGTCTTTCCCTGCTGATGACCGGCGGCGACCGCATACGCGTCGAGGATCCGATCTTCCGTTCGCTTCTGACGGAGCGGGTTCTGAATTTCCCGCTGATGGTCTATTTCGCCGGACTTGCCCTGCTGGTTGCCTGGTTCATCCAGAGCCGCACCCGGATCGGCCGTAATTTCTACGCAGTCGGCGGCGGCGAAGAGCTCGCCCATGCCTCCGGCCTCAACGTCAACCGGGTCCGGGTTATCGGTTTCATGATTGCCGGCGTCTTTTATGCCCTCGGCGCGTTGTTTGCAGTCGCCCGCATCGGCATTGCCGAGACGGCGACCGGTTACAATCTGATGTTCATATCGATCACCTCGGTCGTCGTCGGCGGGACAGCCCTTTGGGGTGGCATCGGCGGCGTATGGAACACGCTTGTCGGCGTCCTCATCGTCAATGTCATCGCCAACGGCATGATCGTCATCGGTCTTCCGCGTTACGTGCAGGACGGAGTCCTCGGCGTGCTGGTTATTCTCGCCGTCTACCTTTCGACCGACCGCAAGTCGCTCGCATTCGTGAAGTGATGCGCCATGTTTGAACTACAGAAAGTAGACAAGGTTTTCCCGGGGGTGCACGCCCTCAAGGCCGTGGATTTTGAGATCAAGCGCGGCGAGATTGTCGGGCTTGTCGGTGAAAACGGCGCCGGCAAGTCGACCCTGATGAAAATCATATATGGCGCCTACCAGCACGATGGCGGACAGGTTCTCGTCGACGGCAAGGCGGTGCGCTTCCGCAGCCCGCGCCAGGCGATGGACATGGGCGTCGGCATGGTTTTCCAGGAGCAGTCGCTCATCCCCAACCTGACGGTGATGGAAAACATCTTCCTCGGGTTTGAAAAGCAATTCGTGAATTTCGGCGTCATCGATTGGAAAGCGATGGCCGAAGCGGCACGCCATCAGCTCAACAAGGTCAAGCTTGATATCAGCCCCTCGACCACCACTTCGCAATTGTCCTTTGCCCAGCGCCAGCTGATTGAGCTTGCCAAGGTGCTGACGCTGGAGGAGCGGGTGCAGGGCGATCTGGTCATCCTGCTCGACGAGCCGACATCGGTGCTGGCCAAGGAAGAGATTGAACTTTTGTTCGAACTGGTGCGCGACCTGCGTTCGCGCGCATCGTTCATCTTTGTTTCGCACCGGCTCGACGAGGTTACCGACCTGTCCGACCGCATCTATGTCATGAAAGATGGAGAAGTGGTCGACGTCGTCAACGCCGACGATGCCAATATCGATTCAATCCAGCGCGAAATGGTCGGCCGCAACATCAACAAGGAATATTACCGGGAGGAACAGCAGTCGCCCTTCGACACCTCCAAAGTCCTTTTGGAACTCGATTCGGTCAATCTTGACAGCCGATACCGTGACATATCCCTCAAGCTGCATGCCGGTGAGGTGCTGTGCCTTGTCGGTACGGAAGGATCCGGTCGTGAGGCAATTCTGCGCACCATCTACGGACTGCAGCGGCCGGACTGCGGACGGGTCGCCATCAACGGCCATTCGATGACGCGGTTCAGCGCCAGAAAAGGCGTGGAAGTGGGCGTCGCCTACGTGCCCCGCGAGCGAAAGATCGAAGGCATTGTCGCCGGCATGAGCGTGTTTGAAAACATGACACTCTCGCAGATGGGCAACTACGCTAAAGCCGGTGTTCTGGATATCGGAAAGGAGCGGGCGCTTGCCCGCGAGTGGATCGGCAAGCTGTCGATCAAGGCATCATCCGAAAATGCCGATTGCGGCAATCTTTCCGGCGGTAACCAGCAGAAGGTCGTGCTCGCCAAATGGCGCAGCGGCGGATCGGACATCATTCTGCTCGACCATCCGACGCGCGGCCTCGATATCGGCGCCAAGGAGGATGTCTACGTCATGGTGCGGGAAATGTCGGAGGCCGGCATCGGCATTATTCTCGTTGCCGACACGCTGGAGGAGGCCATCGGCCTCAGCCATACGATTGCGGTGATTAAAGATGGTGAGATTCAAAAGCGGTACGACTGCCAGCCCGGCAGCAAACCGTCGCTCTACGATCTTATCCAGTACATGATTTAGAGCGGGATGGCGCCATGAACCTCGAAAAACTCAAACGTCATTTTCCCTGGATCACGCTTGTCGTGCTGACCCTTTTGGTCGGCGCGATGGATCCCAATTTCCTGCGTCCGCACAACCTCATTCAGCTTGCCGGCGACATCTCGACGCTGTTTGTCATGGCGCTCGGCATCACCTTTGTCATCTATATCGGCGGCATCGATCTTTCAGCTCAGTCGGTCGCCAATATGACGACGGTGCTGGCAACCATTTCACTGCCGCTCTTCGGCGCCTGGGCGGGGGTTCTCTGCATCCTGACCGGGCTGTTGTTCGGTGCGGTTTCCGGCTATGTCACGACACGGCTGAAAGTTCCGTCATTTATCGCAACGCTTGCGGTCGGCGGCATAGCGCTCTCGGTTGGACAATATGCTTCGGGACAGCGTGCGCTCTATATGGATGCGACCCTTCGCGATCAGGCGTTTGGCTGGATGATCGGAACAACGGCAGGCATTCCCAATGAGTTGATCATAGCCATCGCCCTGCTTCTGATCGCGCTCTTCGTTCAGACGCGCACGACGGTTGGCCGGGCCCTCAAGGCGATCGGCGCCGGTGAACTTGCTGCCGTGGCATCGGGTCTGAAGGTGGATCAGTATAAAATCATGGCGTTTGCCATTTCCGGCATGTTCGCGGCGATTGCCGGACTGCTATTCTCGGTGAAGCTGGCTGGCGGATCGCCGACGCTTGCAGAGGGTTTTCTCCTGCCGGCGATCGTTGCGGTGCTTGTCGGCGGCACGCCGCTGACGGGTGGTGTCGGCGGCGTTCTCAACACGGCCATCGGCGCGATGATCGTGGCGGTGGTGCGCACCTCCATGCTGTATCTGGAGATCCCCGCGACCAGCCAGCAGATTTTCTTCGGCATTGTGCTGATCGCCGCGATCGCGTTGACCATCGATCGCAGCAAGATGCGGATCGTGAAATAGCCATGTCACTTCTGGGAGACGGGTCATGTCAACGATGAAAGCCGCGGTCCTGGTCGCGCCCGGGCGGTTTGACGTTACTGCCGTGCCGGTTCCCGAGGTTGGTCCTGACAACGTCCTGATAAAGATCGAGCGATGCGGAATCTGCGGTACCGATGTCCACATGTTTAACGGTCATTACGCGTCGCAGAACCTGCCCTTGATCCCTGGCCACGAGCTTGCCGGCACAATCGTCGAAAGCGGCAGCAGTGTCTCGGACCTGCACGTCGGCGGCAAGGCTGCCGTCGACATCAATTTTGCCTGCGGCAACTGTTTCTACTGTCGCCGCAACGAACTGCTCAATTGTGCGTCGATCGCGCAGCTTGGTATCGGGCGCAATGGTGCCTTCGCTGAATATGTCAGTGTCCCGCAGCGTCAGGTCATCGCCGCGCCGGAGGACATGCCCTTCGAGCTGTTGGCGCTGGTGGAGCCGGTTGCCTGCGTGGTTCGGGCGACGAAAAAAGCGGGTGTCGGGATCGGGCAGTCTGCCGTGGTGCTCGGCGCCGGCCCGATCGGCAATATCCACGTTCAGCTTTTGCGTCTTGCGGGCGCCGCTCCGATCGTTGTTCTGGAGGCGAACCGACAGCGCGCTGAACTCGCTCGGGAGGCGGGCGCCGACGTGGTGGCCGCCGATCCGGCGGAACTGCTTTTCGAAATCAGAAGGCTGACGGATGGCCGCGGCGCCGACGTCGCGGTTGAATGTGTCGGCGTTGCCGAACTCTACAGACTGGCATTCGAAGCGATCCGGCCGGGCGGCCATGTATCAGCCTTCGGGCTCGCCGGAGATGGAGAGGCGCATCCGCTGCCGCTTCTGGAAACGGTGTTGAAGGAAAACTCGTTGAAGGGGTCGGTCGCAGGCATGGGCCAGGACATGCACGACGCCATGGCACTGCTGCGGTATCGGCGGGTTCGGACAGACGCCTTCACGGGCAGGGCGATCGAAATCGACCGGATTCAAACGGCTTTCGAAGGCGATGACCTGTCTTCCGGTCAACTCAAGGTGTCCGTGGTGATGGACAACCCGGCCGCATCCGCGTGACGCGGCGTTCAGTGCGCGGATTTAGGATCAACCGTTAAGAGATGGAGGCTGTATTGGGAAAGATACTGGTCATTTACGACAGCGAGAGCGACAGGCGGTTCACCGAGAGTTCGGTCCAATACGTGCGCCAGGGGGTGGAGCGGGTCGACGGCATGGAGATTCGCGTCAAGCATGTTGACGAGGCCGAGACGGAAGACGTCTTCTGGGCCGATGGAATAGCCATTGGTTGTCCGACTCATCTGGGCGGCATTTCCTGGAAAATGAAGAGGTGGTGGGACGACCGCACGCCGGATATCTGGTTCAAGACAGATGGCAAGTTTGCCGTTCCGTTCACGTCGGTGGGATCGCTGGGTGGTGGCGGTGAACTGTGCTGCGTGGCGCTGTCGATCATGATGATGAACATGGGCTATTTTGTCTTTGGCATCACCGACTACGTGGCCAAGAAGGAAAGTCTTCACTACGGAGCCGTCTTTGCGGGTGAACCGCGCTCGGACGTGGCCATCGAAGCATGCTGCCGCGCCGGTCAACGCCTTGCCGAGTGGGTTGGTTACTACATCGAACGACGTAAGGACCTGCACCCGCTTGATGCAAAATATCAACGATTCTGGGAGCTTGCGGACTGATGGTGAAAGCGCGCCTTCTCGTCGAACTGGACGTCAATCCGGAAGAAGCAGACGCTTTCCGGAAGATGTTTCACGAGGAATTCATGTCGCGTTCGCGCTGCGAGGGTGGTTGCGAGCTATATCAGCTCTGGCATGACCCGAACGCGCCTCACAAGATGACCATCATCGAGGTCTGGTCGAGCCAGGCTCATCTGGACGCGCATCTGGCACAGGAATGGTTCGCCGAATGGGCACCGAGGATGGAAGCCGCGCAGGCGACACCATTGCAGGTGCGGGTGATGGCAAATTTCGAAGACTGACAATTCGGCCTCGCGCTATCCGGGGCCACTAGATCTGACGGAGACCCCATGGACAATGCAAGCCACATTCTCACGCCGCCGGCCGAACCGCGCATATTTGGTTTCTATCTAGATGGCGACTGGATTGCGTCGGGAGACCGCCAAGTGTTCGAGCGGGCGTCGCCAGCCCATGGAGTGCCGGTAACGCGTATTCCGAAATGCACGGAGGACGATCTGAACGCCGCCGTTGCGTCCGCCAGGGTCGCGTTCGAAGATCGTCGCTGGTCGGGCCTTTCCGGCACCGAGCACGCCGCGGTTCTGCTCAATGCGGCGGCGCTGATCCGCGAACGGTCAGAGGAAATCGCCTATTTCGAGACACTTGAAAACGGCAAGCCGATTGCCCAGTCGCGCGGCGAGGTCGATGGCGCCGCAAGCATTTGTGAATATGCCGCCGGCGCGGCGCGGTCGCTGCACGGCGACACGTTCAACAATCTCGGCGACAAGATGCTCGGGCTCGTCACCCGCGAGCCCATCGGCGTCGTCGGCCTTATTACGCCGTGGAATTTCCCGTTCTTCATTCTTGCAGAGCGCGTGCCGTTCATTCTGGCATCGGGTTGCACCATCGTTGCCAAGCCGAGCGAGGTGACATCTGCGACGACTTTGATGATGGCGGAAATCCTGACAGAGGCCGGCCTTCCAGATGGGGTGTTCAATGTCGTGACGGGATCGGGAAGCGAGATCGGCCAGGCACTCATCGAGCACGACGATATCGACATGGTCTCCTTCACCGGCTCGACTGCAGTCGGCCGCCGACTGCTGCAGGCGGCAACAGGCAATTTCAAGCGCCTGGGGCTGGAACTCGGCGGCAAGAACCCTCAGATCGTCTTTGCCGATGCCGACCTTGAAGACGCCGCCGATGGCGTTGCCTTCGGCATCTGTTTCAATACCGGGCAATGCTGCGTCAGCGGCAGCCGTTTGCTGGTCGAGCGTTCCGTCGCATCGCAGTTCGAGACGCTGCTGACTGAGCGTCTGTCACGCGTCAAAATCGGTGACCCGCTCGATCCACAGACCCAAGTGGGTGCGATAACGACCCCGGCGCAGAACGAAACGATCGTGCGGCACCTGGAAGGCGGGCCAAAGGAGGGTGCGCGCATTGTTTGCGGCGGCGGTGTCTTGATAACCGAACGAGGTCAATTCATCCAGCCGACCGTTTTTGCTGACGTCACGCCTGACATGGCGCTGGCCCGCGAGGAGATATTCGGCCCGGTTCTGACCATGCAGAGTTTCGATACGGATGAGGAGGCCGTTGCAATGGCCAACGACACCGAATACGGCTTGGCAGCCAGTATCTGGACCAAGAACATCGACAGGGCCGTTGCAACGATGCGGCGTGTGCAGGCCGGCCGCGTCTGGGTCAATACGACGATTACAGGCGGTCCGGAAATGCCGATTGGCGGCTTCAAGCAGTCCGGCTGGGGCCGTGAAACAGGTATCTATGGCGTTGAGGAGTATACGCAGGTTAAATCTGTCCATATTGAACTCGGCAAAAGAACGCACTGGATTTCGTAATGGCGGAAAAAGGCTACGACTACATCATCGTTGGCGGCGGTTCGGCAGGTTGCGTGCTGGCCAACCGGCTTTCCGAGGTTGCCGATGCGCGCATTCTTTTGCTGGAAGCTGGAGGACGGGACCGCCACCCCTATATCCATATGCCGGTCGGGTTTGCCAAAATGACATCCGGTCCGCTGACCTGGGGCCTGACCACGGCGCCGCAAAAACATGCCAAGAACCGCGAGATTCCATACGCGCAGGCAAGGGTGATCGGCGGTGGCAGCTCGATCAACGCTGAGGTGTTCACCCGCGGCAATGCGGTCGATTACGACCGCTGGGCCGCAGACGAGGGATGTCCCGGCTGGTCGTTCAAGGACATTCAGCCCTATTTCATTCGCTCGGAAGGCAATAACCGGCTGGCAGGCGACTATCATGGCATTGACGGGCCGCTCGGTGTCTCGGATCTCAAGTCGCCACAGCCGCTGACACTGGCATTTGCCCAGTCGTGTCAGCAGTTGGGCATGCCGTTCAACCCGGATTTCAACGGTCCGGTGCAGGAAGGGGCAGGCGTCTACCAGACGACGACGCGCAACGCCCGCCGCAGCTCCGCCGCCGTTGCCTATCTTTGGCCGGTTGCCAACAGAAAGAACCTAATGGTCGAGACCGGTTGCCTGACCCACCGCATCCTCTTTTCCGGCAACCGGGCAACCGGCGTCGAATACAAAAAGGGCGGCCAGCTTCACCGCGCAATGGCGGACAGCGAAGTCATTGTTACTGCAGGCGCAATCGGCTCGCCCAAGATCATGATGCTGTCCGGCATAGGACCGGCGCAGCACCTGAAATCGCACGGCATCGACGTCACCCACGACCTTTCCGGTGTCGGACAGAACCTGAACGATCATTTCGGTATCGACATCGTCTGTGAGCTGAAGGGCCCCACCAGCCTCGATAAATACAACAAGCTGCACTGGATGGCGTGGGCGGGGCTGCAATATGCGCTGTTCAGATCGGGTCCGGTTGCCTCGAATGTCGTCGAGGGCGGTGCCTTCTGGTACGCCGATGACAGCCAGCCGGTTCCAGACCTGCAATTTCATTTTCTTGCCGGCGCCGGTGTGGAAGAAGGCGTGCCGGCGATCCCGTCCGGGTCGGGCTGCACGCTCAACTCCTATACGCTGCGGCCGAAGAGCCGCGGCTCGGTGACGCTGCGCTCAGGCAATCCGGCGGATAATCCGGTTGTCGATCCGAACTTCATAGCTGAACCCGAGGATCTGAAAACCTCTGTTGAGGGTGTGAAAATCAGCCGCGAGATCGTCAACCAGCCGGCGCTTGCCAAATATGTCAAACGCCAGCATTTCCCGAGTTCGGATGTGAAGACGCAAAGCGATTATGAGGATTATGCGCGTCAATATGGCCGTACGTCCTATCATCCAACCGGCACCTGCAAGATGGGCTCGGACGACAGCGCTGTTGTCGACCCGCAATTGCGGGTGCGTGGACTGGAAGGCATTCGCATATGCGATTCATCGGTGATGCCGAGTCTCATCGGATCCAACACCAATGCCCCGACGATCATGATTGCCGAAAAGGCCAGCGATATGATCCGCGGCAATCAGTAGGTGTTAGAGCGTGTCTTGTTTAGATTGAAGCACTTGATGGCGCAACGACGCCGATGGGCCGATTGTACGCCACCCTCGAAAGGACAGTGTAATTGATACTCAGAATTGAATGGGCCGGGCGATTTTGCCCGCTGACTGCGTTGGCTTGCCCTTGTCGTGGGATGGCACCACGGCGTGCAATCCGCCTTGTCAGCGACCAAAATCGCTCCGGTCAAATGATTTAATCAAAGCCAGATTTACTCTCTGTCCTCCCAGGCAAATTGGCGGCCGCATGGCCGCCATTTTTTTCAGTCCCACAAGGGCGCCCAGGGAACCAGCGTCTCGTCGACGATGCGAAAGCCGGTGTGCGTCAGCGCGTCGATGCGTGCCATGTCGATGCTTGAAAGCGTAAAATCCATGACGTCGAAATTCGACCGGATATTTTCCGGATTGGTCGACATGGTGTTGATCGACACGCCCTTTTGCAGGATCCAGCGCAGGACGATCTGCCCGGGTGTCTTGCCGTAGGTTTCGGCGATCTCTGCAAATTCGGGGTATTTGAACACTTCGCCGCGGGCAACGGAGCAATAGGACGACAGCGGAATTCCGGTCTCGATTGCTGCCGCGTGCAGGACATCCTGATTGAGAAGCGGATGGAACTCCACCTGGTTGGTGGAGAGGGGGGTTTCGATGATGTCTGCGGCATCGCGCATCATCCGGGCGGTGTAGTTCGACACGCCGATATGGCGGGCATATCCCTTTTTGTGCGCTTCTTCGAGCAAGCGCAGCGACGGGGCAATATCGCCACCGACCGGCGGCCAGTGCAGAAGCAGCACGTCGACATAGTCTGTTTTGAGTTTGCGCAGGCTTTCCTCAACGGATGGCAGGAAGCGCTCTTCGGAGAAATTGTCGGGATGCACCTTCGTGGTGATGCATAATTCGTCTCTGGGGATACCGATGCCTTGCAATGCTTCGCCGACATCCGCCTCGTTACCGTACATCTGCGCAGTATCGATGGTACGGTAGCCCGCATCGATGGCATGGTTCAGCGCGCGATTGAGTTCCTCGCCGCGCAGGGGATAGGTGCCGAAGGAGCGCTGGTGGGTCTTTTCAAAATATATTTTTGTCATGTCGCATCTCGCTATCAAACTAACTAGTTACTTGATTAAACGCATTTTTGCCGGATTGGCAAGATTACAGCTATTCACGATTGCGCGCGATTGCCAAATTGTCCACCAGGGGTGATTATTGCTTAATGTGCGGCGAAAAGATGAATCGAATACGCTTGATTAGAGGCGCTTAAATGGCATATAGTAACGAACTAGTTACTTAATAAAGATAGATTGACGAGGAAAATCCGATGTCCAAAATCAGGACTGCAGGCGAGGCGGCAAGGCAGATCGGGAGCGGCGCAGTCGTGGCGGTCAATGCATCCAGCGGCCTGTGCTGCCCCGATGCGGTGCTCGAGGCCATCGGCGGGCGTTTTGACGAGGAGACAGCTCCGCGCAACCTGACAATGGTTCATCCGATTGCCGCCGGCGACATGTTCGGCACAAAGGGTATCGACCATTTGGCAAAGCCGGGTCTGATTTCGACCATCCTGGGCGGTTCCTACCCCTCCGGGCCGTCCTCCGCGGAGCCGCCACTGATCTGGCAGATGCTCGGCAACAATGAAGTGGCGGCCTATAATGTGCCAAGTGGAATTCTGTTCGACATGATGCGCGAGGCGGCCGGAAAAAGACCGGGTGTGCTGACCAAGGTTGGCATGGATACCTTTACCGATCCGGCATTGGAAGGCTGCGCCATGAACGACGCGGCGCGCGACAAGCCAATCGTCAAAAAAGTGGAATTCGAGGGCGAAGAGTGGCTCTTTTTTCCATCATTGGCGCCGGATGTGGCGATCATCCGTGCGAGTACGGCGGATGAGCGGGGCAATCTGACCTTTGAGCATGAGGGCGCCTATCTTGGCGCCATGGAGCTGGCGCTGTCGTCGCACAACAATGGCGGTGTGGTCATCGCCCAGGTCAAGCGCATTGCCAAGGCAGGTACGCTGAAACCGCATGATGTCCGTGTGCCGGGGATCCTGGTCGATACGATCGTCGAGGCCCCCGACCAGCTGCAAACGACGGCAACGGATTACGATCCGGCGATATCCGGCGAGCTATTCAGACCGCTCGATACGTTCCGGACCGGTGAATTCAATGTCGCCAAGGTGATTGCGCGCCGGGTTCTGCAGGAACTGCGTTCGGGATGGGCGGTCAATATAGGCTTCGGCATTTCGGCTAATGTGCCCCGCATTCTCATGGAAGAGGGACGGCACGGCGACATCACTTGGGTCATCGAGCAGGGCGCCGTCGGCGGCGTACCACTGCTCGATTTCAAATTCGGCTGCTCGGCCAACGCCGAAGCCTTTGTTTCATCGCCGCATCAGTTCACCTATTTCCAGGCGGCGGGTTTCGATGCATCGCTGCTGTCGTTTTTGCAGATCGACAAACACGGTTCGGTGAATGTCTCGAAACTGTCGGCACGGCCGCATGTCACCGCCGGTGCAGGTGGCTTTGTCGACATCACCTCGCGGGCGGAAATGATCGTATTTTCCGGCTATTTCAATGCCGGTGCAAAGCTTGCCGTAACCAAAGGCCGACTGGTGATAGAAAAGGAAGGCCGCATCGCAAAGATTGTCGACGAGGTCGAGCAGGTTTCCTTCTCCGGCCGGCGCGCCGTGACGCAGGGGCAGGATGTCACCTATGTGACGGAGCGCTGTGTGATGAAACTGACCGGGAACGGCCTCCTTGTCACCGAAATTGCACCGGGCGTCGAACTCGACAAGGATATCCTGCAACAGGCCGGCACGCCGCTCACGGTTGCGCCCGACCTAAAGGTGATGGATGAAGCGTTGTTTCAGCCCGAACCTTTTGGACTGTCGTTGAAGCCAGGATGCAGGCCATGATAGATCAATCGTCATTGACCGGCTCGTTCGATCATCAAAACATCAGGAATAGTTCATGATACGCCATTTTGTTCTGCTTCGTTTTCGCGAGGACGTCACGCCGGCAAAGAAACAATCATTGTTTGACGCGCTCTCTGCCCTGCAGGATCACCTGCAGGGCGTGAAGGGCTTTTTTGCCGGTCCCAACGTCAGTGTCGAAACGCACCTCATCCGTGGTTTCAAGGAAGCGTTCTGGTTTGATTTCGACAGCGTGGCGGCGCGTGACGCCTATCTGGATGATGCCAGACACCAGGCCGTTGGGGCGCAACTGGTGGAGCACATGGACGGTGGCATTGACGGAATCATTGTGGTTGATTTAGAGATTTAGGTCTCATGGCCGATGAACCCCGTTCCATTCTTACAAACCTATTCAACGCTGCAATTTCTGCAGCCGATCCCGACCGCACCATTAGTGCTCATCTCCCGGCCCGGCCGAAAGGTCGCACTATTGTCGTCGGTGCTGGCAAGGGCGTGGCACAACTTGCAGCGGCACTGGAAAAACACTGGGATGGCCCGCTCGAAGGGGTCGTTGTTACGCGCTATGGTTTTGGTGCGCCCTGCCGGCAGATCATGGTGCTGGAGGCGGACCATCCGGTGCCGGATCAGAATGGACTTGTCGGCGCCAAACGGCTGCTTGAAACCGTTTCCGGTCTCGGTGCCGACGATTTAGTCATTGCGCTGATCTGTGGCGGTGCGTCGGCATTGTTGCCGTGCCCCGCAGCGGGACTGACGCTGGACGATGAAATCGCCCTCAACAGCGCCCTGCTTGCCTCCGGCGCGCCGATATCCGCCATGAATGCAATCCGCAAGCAGATATCGGCCATCAAGGGCGGCAGGCTTGCGGTTGCAGCCCATCCGGCAAAGGTTGTCAGCCTGATCGTATCGGATATTCCGGGCGACAACCCGGCCGATGTCGGTTCCGGACCGACGATTGCCGATGCAACTACGACTGCAGAAGCGTTGGCTGCAATCGACCGCTATGCAATTGATTTACCAGCAATTATTCTTGAGCACATTCGAAATTCCGCAACGCCTGCGCCACTGCCGGACGATACTCGGCTTGCCGGCCATGAGCACGCCGTGATCGCTTCTGCAGGCGTTTCGCTGGAAGCTGCTGCCGAAAAGGCCCGGTCACTTGGATATGAGGCGGCAATCCTGTCGGACGCTATCGAGGGCGAGGCGCGGGAATCAGCCCATATGCACGCAGCCATTGCCCGTGAGGTCGCCATGCGCAACCGCCCGTTCAAAAAGCCCGTGATACTGCTTTCGGGCGGCGAGACGACGGTGACGCTGCGCGGTAACGGCAAGGGCGGGCGCAACACCGAATTCCTGTTATCCCTTGCCATGGATATTGATGGCGTGGATGGCGTCGATGTGCTGGCCGCAGATACCGACGGTATCGATGGATCGGAAGACAATGCCGGCGCCTTTGTCGATGGCGACAGCATATCGGCCATGCGCAAGGCCGGGCTGGATCCGGCGGCAATGCTTGCCAACAACGATGCCTGGTCCGCATTTGATGCGATCGGCGCGCTGTTCGTGCCGGGACCGACCGGCACGAATGTCAACGATTTCCGCGCTATTCTTATCCGTTAGAAGCAGCATTCCGGTAGACCATCAGCAGATTTGAACCGCTCTGCACGATATCGCCCTTCTGATTTACGACATCGCACTGCAGCCGGATGATGCCCCTCTCGGCCTGCCGCGTCTTGCGCTTGTCGGCAACAATCAAAGTTGCCCGGATCGTATCGCCGATCAGCACCGGCCGTTTGAACGACCAGTCCCAGCCAAGCGATGCGATGGCCTCAAAACGCGCTTCTGCCTGGTTCTTCAGGCCGTCAACAAGCGAAAGAATGAGAAGACCGTGGGCAATGCGGCCCTCAAAACCGTGGTGCCTTGACCGCTCATCCGACATGTGGATTTCGAAACGGTCGCCGGTCAGCGCGGCGAAGCGGTCGATGTGATCGGCGGTCACGGTCAGTGACGCCGTTTGCAGCCAGTCTTCGACCGCCAGCCTGTCATAGCCGTAGTGACCTTCCATCAGTTCGCGTTGTTTTTCCACCGCCATATCAGCGTCCCGCCGGTGTCGGCGCGTCTTCGCGCAGCAGTCCCTTTTGCTTCAGGTCCGACCAGAAATCGGACGGGATGGGATGGGTGAACCACGCAAGGTTCTTTTCCAGCTGGTCGACGGTGCGTGTGCCGGCGGCAAATGCCGGAACAGCGGGATGTGCAACGACAAACTGAAGCGCTGCCGCGGGCAGGGGAACGTCGTAGTCGCGGCAGACCGCCTCGATGCCGCGTACACGCTCCATGATGTCTTGCGGAGCCGGCGCATAGTTGTATTTTGCGCCCTCGACCGCGCCGGTCGCCAGAATGCCCGAATTGAAACCGCCGCCAACGACGACGGCGGCATTGCGCTCTTCGCACAACGGCAGGAATTCATTGAGCGAATCCTGCTCCAGCAATGTGTAGCGACCGGCCAGAAGGAAGCAGTCGAAATCCCTCTGCTTCAGCGCTTCATGGCACACTTCCCATTCGTTGACGCCCACACCGATCGCCTTGACGACCTCTTCGTCGCGCAATTGCGATAACGCCTTCCAGGCGCCGTCCATCGCCTGCTTGAACACCTCCGGCTGATCATCGCCGCGGGTAAAAACATCAATATCGTGAATGAAGCAGATGTCCATGCGCTCCAGCGCAAGGCGTTGCAGTGAGTCCTCGAAGGCGCGCATCGTGCCGTCATAGGTATAGTCGAAGATCATTTCGAACGGTGCCGCGTCCACCCACGGCGTGAAGTCTATGTCAGCGCGCTTCCTGGGCTCGAGAATGCGGCCGACCTTGGATGAAATCACGAAATCGTCGCGGTTTTTCCAGCGCAGCGAATGACCACAGCGAAGTTCTGACAATCCGTGCCCGTACATGGGCGCCGTATCATAATAGCGTACGCCCGCATCCCATGCGGTCTGGATCATCGCATCGGAGGTTTCTTCGCCGATTGGCCGGAATATGTTGCCGATCGGAGCGGCTCCGAAGGCGAAGGGAGTTACGTCCAGATCGACCCTGCCGAACTTGCATTTGTCGCTGATTTTCATGGTTGCCTCACAAGTAACTAGTTAGTTATATAAGATACACGCACCCGAAGATTTCGCAAGTCTCTTTTCAACAAAACTCCTATTCCTAATCACGATACGACGGTGTGCCAAGTGAACCGACGGACCTTCTTGACGGCGTCAAAAAGAGCTGATATTTAAGTAACTAGATAGTTACAACAACGGTGTATTGATGTATTTGACCGACACCCACAGACAGGTTCGCGAGATGGCCCGGCAATTCTCGCAGGATGTGGTTCGACCGGCCGCCGAGGAACTGGACCGCGAAGAGCGGTTTCCTGCCGAAATTTACGATCAGATGGGCGCGCTCGGCCTGTTCGGCATCGGCGTGCCGGAGGCCCATGGCGGCCCTGGTTTTGACACGCTGTGTTATGCGCTTGTCATGGAAGAGCTGTCGCGCGGCTATTCCTCGGTGGCCGATCAGTGCGGTCTGGTCGAACTGATCTCGACCCTTCTGGTGCGGCACGGCACGGACGGTCAGCGTGAAAAATGGCTGCTACCGGTCATGACGGCGCAAAAAAGAACCGCATACTGCATTACCGAGCCTGAGGCCGGAACCGACGTTTCGGGCATCCGAACCACGGCGGTCAAAAACGGCGATGGCTGGATATTGAATGGCGGCAAGATTTGGATTCACAACGCGCCTGTCGCCGATGTCGCATTTGTGCTGGCGCGCACGGACAAGCAAGCCGGTCGTCGCGGCATGAGTATTTTCATCGTTGATCTGCAATCAGACGGTGTCGAGCGCGGCCCGAAAGAGCACAAGATGGGACAGCGCGCCAGCCAGGTCGGCGCACTGACATTCACCAATGTCGAACTCTCCGGAGAGGCGCTTCTTGGCGATGAGGGGCGCGGTTTTCACATGATGATGAGCGTTCTCGACAAGGGTCGGGTCGGCATAGCGGCGCTGGCGGTCGGCATCGGCCAGGCGGGGCTGGAGGCGGCGCTTGAATATGCCCAGCAGCGCAAGCAGTTCGGCTCGCAGATTGCCGAGTTCCAGGGTGTTCAGTGGATGCTCGCCGACATGGCAAAGGATATTGAAGCGGCGCGGCTTCTGGTGCACAGCGCCGCCGCCGCCATTGACGAAGGCCGGGATGCAACCAAGGCATGCTCCATGGCAAAATGCTTCGCCGGCGATATGGCGGTAACCCGCACCGCCGATGCGATCCAGGTGTTCGGCGGCTCGGGCTATATTCGCGGCTTCGAGGTCGAGCGGCTTTACCGCGATGCCAAGATCACGCAGATTTATGAGGGAACCAACCAGATCCAGCGTATGATCATCGCACGCGAACTGATCAAGCATGGAGCACGGGTATGACTTCGACAACAAGGGCTGCGCTGGTGACAGGCTCTAGCCGGGGCATCGGCCTTGGCATCGCCCTGGAACTGGCGCACAACGGCTTCAACATCGCGCTCAATGCGCGTGCCGACAATGACGAATTGGAGGCGGCGGCGAGGGCGGTCGCGGAACTCGGCGTTTCCGTTGTCAAAACCGTTGGCGACGTCGCCGATCTTGCAAGACACGAGGCGCTGCTCGAGCACGCGGAAGCGGCGATCGGACCTTTGACGACTCTAGTCAACAATGCCGGGGTTTCGGTCCTCAATCGCGGTGATCTTCTGGAGGCGAGCGAGGAAAGCTACGACCGCTGCATGGCGGTCAACGCCAAGGCGGTGTTCTTTTTAAGCCAGGCCTTTGCCCGCAGGCTCGTTGCGCGTGACCGCGAAGACGACTGTTTTTACAGCCTCATCAATGTGACTTCCGCAAACGCCGTCTCGGTCGCAACGCCGCGGGCCGAATATTGTGCATCGAAGGCCGCGGCGGCGATGATCTCGAAAACATTTGCTGTGCGTCTCGGTGAAGAAAACATTGCTGTCTATGACGTCCAGCCGGGTCTCATCGAGACCGACATGACCAAAACGGTCAAAGGCACCTATCAGCGCCGCATCGACGAGGAGGGGCTGACTTTATTTCCACGTCTCGGCCAGCCGGTCGAGATGGGGCGGATCGTAGCAACGCTCGCCACGGGCGGGCTTCCCTATACGACCGGCCAGACGATTTCGGCTGATGCCGGTATGCTTGTTTCCCGATTTTGAGGTGATTTATGCACATTCGGCTTCCTGACGAATCCGGACGCTTTTCAGACTATGAGATGACCGGCAGGGCAATTGAAACCCGCCCCCTGGAAAGCAGCGCTTGCCGGATCATCTATTCGGCCGCCCATGTGGTCGCGGACCCTTATGCCGACAAAGACCCGTCGGGGCCGTCCGTGGTCGACTGGGATGCCACGATGGCTTTTCGCCGGCACCTCGCCGGGCTTGGCCTTGGTATTGCCGAGGCAATGGATACCGCGCAGCGCGGCATGGGCCTCGATTGGAGCGGCGCCCTGGAACTGATCAGGCGGACAAAGGCCGAACTGCCCGATGCGCTGGTCGCAAGCGGGGTTGGAACCGACCAGCTGGATTCCGGCGCCGCCCGTACGCTCGACGATGTGCGCGGCGCATATCTTGAGCAGGTCGATGCCGTGCAAAAGACCGGTAGCCGTCTTATCCTGATGGCCAGCCGCGCGCTGGTCAGTGTCGCATCCGGCCCCGATGACTATGCCCGGGTCTATGGTGACGTTCTGAGTGCGTGCGATCAGCCAGTCATCCTGCACTGGCTGGGCGCCATGTTCGATCCCGCGCTCGACGGCTACTGGGGCGGTGCTTCGTTTGAAGAAACGCTCGAGACCTGCCTATCGGTCATTGAAGACAACCGCGACAAGGTTGACGGCATCAAGGTCTCGCTTCTCGACAAGGACAAGGAAATTGCCATGCGCCGGCGCCTGCCCGACGGCGTAAAAATGTATACCGGCGACGATTTCAACTATCCCGAGTTGATTGCCGGCGACGAACGGGGATATTCCCATGCGTTGCTGGGTGTTTTCGACCCGCTGGCACGGCATGCGGCACTGGCCGTTTCGCATCTTGATCGCGGCGACGTCAAGAACTTTCGCGCGGTGCTCGATCCCACGGTTCCGCTTGCGCGCCACATCTTCCGAGCGCCGACGCAATACTACAAAACGGGCGTGGTTTTCCTCGCCTGGCTTAACGGATTTCAGGATCATTTCGTCATGCTCAATGGTGCACAGGCCATGCGTTCGCTGCCCTATTTCGTTGAGACATTCAAGCTGGCAGATCAGTGCGGACTGTTTGGCGATCCGGACTTGGCGGCTCGCCGCATGCGCACCTTGCTCAATCTCTACGGAGCTGCCTGATGCCTGAAAACAGCCTCAGGGACTTCACCAACGATCATTCCGCGCTGGCGCTCAACACTGCGACGCTTGGACACAATGTCGAAGGGCAGGGTGCCGGCTGGTCGCCCGAGCAGGTGATCGACGCCTGCGCCGGGCGTGGCTATGGGGCGATCACGTGGTGGCGGCGGGAAATCGATGAGCGCGCAGTCGAGATCGGCGAGCGGACCCGGGCCGCGGGTCTTGAGGTCTGTGGCCTGTGCCGCTCGCCATTTCTGACCGGGCCTCTGGCACCGCCGAGCCGACGGGATGTCCTGGATGATTTTCATGCGTCCATTGACATGGCGGCGGAGCTCGGCGCCGCCTGCCTGACCATCTGCGTCGGCGGCGTGATCGAGGGTTCGCACAGCATGCGCGACAGTCTTAAGGAGGTCGCTTCGATTGTCGCCGAAGTCGCGCCCGTCGCGTCCGCGGCGAATGTCCGTCTGGCGCTCGAGCCGCTCAATCCCGTCTATGGCGGCAACCGGTCATGCCTCACCACCGTGCGGGACGCTGTCGATATGATCGAAGCGATCGATCATCCGGCGCTGGCGCTGGCGATCGACGTCTACCACGTATGGTGGGACCTATCGCTTGGTGTGGAACTGAAATGCGCCGGTGTCGGACGCATTGCCGGCTATCACCTGTGCGACTGGCTTGCCGACACCAGCGATGTTCTCCTCGACCGCGGTATGATGGGCGATGGCGTCGCCGACCTCAAACACATCAGGCACTCGGTGGAAGCCGCCGGCTATAACGGGTTCTGCGAAGTCGAGATCTTCTCCGCCGGCAACTGGTGGAAACGCGATCCGGGCGAGGTATTGGATATATGCGTCGAGCGCTTTCGCACTGTGTGTTGAACAGAGGGCGGATCGCCCACACCTCAACCGAACTGCGCCACCCGCCCGAAATCTTCCCGCGGGGGAACCCCGAACTTGCGCGAATATTCGCGGCTGAATTGCGTGGCGCTTTCATAGCCGACCGCGAATGCGGTCGATGAGACTGATCCCGTGCCTTCCTGCAATTGCCGGCGGGCCTCCAGCAGGCGCAGCTCCTTTTGATATTGCAGCGGCGTGGTTTCGGTTACCGATTTGAAGTGCTTGTGGAACGATGACTGGCTCATTCCGGAAATACGCGCGAGGTCGACCATGGCGAGCGGCGCCGTGTAATTCTCGCGAATGTGGACGATCGCCTTGCCGATCCGGCTGGCATGGCTGTCGCGCCATAGAAGCTGCCGCAACATGCCGCCATGCGGAGCCATGAGCAGCCGGAAATGGATCTCCCGGTGCAGCAATGGCACCATCACCCGCGCCTCGACGGGCCGGTCCTCCAGTTCGAATAGCCGTCGCAGCGCGTCGATAAGCGCCGCATCGCTGTCGCGCACATTGAGCGCCCGTGCCTTTTCCTCGGCAAGATCCGCCTCGCTGACTTCGTCATAGAGGCTGCGGACAATGCCCATATCAAGTGCAAACACCAGCGCCACGTAGGGCCGCTCACGGCTCGCATCGGTCACCCGGGAAATCACCGGCAGTTCATGGCAGACAATCAGCGACTGGCCGGCAGAAAACCGCACCGACTGCTGACCGATCATCGTTTCCTTCGCGCCTTGGAGGATCAGGCAAAGAAGTGGTATATAGATGGTGGTTTCGAACGAGGTTGGTTGACAATTGCGCAGCAGTCTCAGGCCAGTCGTCTCTGCATTGCAGATTCCCTCAAAAACCCCCTTTTGTCGATGAAGTTGCAGACTTTCCGTACAAAATCGTCGTCATGCATCTCTTCTCTCCATTGGCTGCAACCCTTGTATCCGATAGCTGTTCAGAATTCGAACAAAAATCCGGACATTCAGAGGATCAGGCAATATCTTTGGAGGATGAGGCAGGCGATGCGCGGATTAATGCCCTATCTCTCAATTCGTAATTGACAATGAAAGGGATTGAAGATGGCGCAAACAATTCTCATCACCGGCGCCTCGTCCGGTATCGGCAAGATCACCGCCAGGCACTTCCGGGAAAATGGCTGGAACGTCATCGCGACCATGCGCTCGCCGGAAAAAGAAGAAGATCTGTCAGGTCCCGACAATGTGCTGGTAACCCGCCTCGACGTGACGGACGTGCCTCGATAGAGGCCGCGGTGGCTGCCGGGCTTGATCGCTTCGGTTCAATCGACGTGCTGCTCAACAATGCCGGTTATGGCGCCAATGGTCCGCTCGAGGCCTTTCCGATGGAGCGGATCGAACGGCAGTTTGACACCAATGTCATCGGCCTTCTCGCCGTCACAAAGGCGGTTCTGCCGCATTTCCGGGCGCAGAAATCGGGTGTCATCATCAACATCTCGTCGATTGGCGGCCAGATGACCTTTCCGCTCGGCACACTCTATCACGGCAGCAAATTCGCTGTGGAAGGGCTATCCGAAGCATTGTACTATGAACTTGCCGCATTTGGCGTGAAAGTAAAGATCGTCGAGCCGGGCATGATAGCGACCGATTTCGGCGGCCGTTCCTTCGATTTCGTCAATGACGAAAGCCTCAGCGAATATCAGGAGACGGTTCAAAAACTTTTCGCCGTCTGGGGGCAGTCCGGAGCAAACCCGTCCGATCCACAGGTCGTCGCGGATGTCATCTGGCAGGCAGCGACGCACGGCACCGATACGTTGCGCTACCGCGCCGGAGCCGATGCAGTTGCTCTCCTCGAGGCCCGCAAGGCGCAGGACAATGAAACATTCATCGGCAGCATGAAAGCACAGATGGGTCTTTAGGGAGTATTGGCAATGTATGCACAGGCAATTGAAAAGGGCGGACTGGCCGTCGTCACGGGTGCCGCAAGCGGTGTCGGAAAGGTTGCGGTCCTGCGCTTCGCCGAAGCCGGACTTGGCGTGGTGCTCGCCGATCTGCCTGGCGAGGCCCTGAGCGCCGCCGAGGATGAGGTTCGCGCACTGTCAGGCGACCGCACGGTCCTTGCCGTGCCGACCGATGTGAGTGACCAGAATGCTGTTGCGAACTTGGCCGACAAGGCGTTCGCAGCCGGCGAAGTCGCCGTTCTGATGAACAATGCCGGGATCGGAATGCCGACATCAAACTGGGACAAGATCGACAATTGGCACCGCATCATCGAGGTCAATCTCTTTGGCGTGTTGAACGGCGTGCAGGCCTTTCTTCCCCGCATGATTGCCGCCGGTCGCCCTGCCGTTGTCGTCAACACCGGATCAAAACAAGGGATCACAACGCCGCCGGGCAATCCCGGCTACAACGTCTCGAAGGCCGCCGTGAAGGTGTTGACGGAAGGCTTGGCACATGAGTTGCGCGAGGCCAGAGCGCCGATCACCGCCCATCTGTTTGTCCCCGGCTTCACCTATACAGGCATGATCCAGCGCTTTGCACCGACAAAACCCGACTCTGCCTGGACCAGTGAGCAAACGGTCGATTATTTCATAGAACGCATGGCAAAAGGCGATTTTTACATCCTCTGCCCCGACAATGACGTGTCCTCCCAACGCGACCGCAAGCGAGTTGAATGGGCCATCGGCGATATCATCGAAAACCGCCCCGCATTGTCGCGCTGGCATCCGGACTATGCCGAAAAGTTTGCCGCGCATGAAGCTGAAGCGATGAACCAGAGCTAGAGCTGGTCACATTTTCTTTGAATCAAGAGGATTCCCTTTTCGGTTGATTTATGATTCAAGAAGGCTGCTGGGATGAGGAGGCCAGCATGTATGACCAAGCCCTATTCCAACGATCTTCGAGAACGCGCAGTTG
>JAAEOH010000219.1 GCA_024244645.1 Hyphomicrobiales bacterium | reverse complement strand
CCTGTATTCTTCATTTACGGCTCTTTTGACCCGACTTTCGAAATCCGCATGGTGATCTTGGTTGGCCTTTTGAGTCAGGGGTGTGAGGTTAGCCCAGGTGTTTCCCGGACCGCCGAGATTGTGGTTGAGCAGGTGGCCGCGTACATAGTAGCTGCCTCCGCCGTGCTTCCTTTGCCGCAGTTTCGACCAGTGTGGACCCGTGAGGGATGAACTGGGGGGCCTGCCTCCCGGTGGCACCGGTTTTTTCAGCTTCTCCACCAGCACCGAGCTGCCGTGCTCATGTACCAGGGGTCCGTAGACCGGATGGGATGACAGCGAGTTGTCAATGCCGCCTTCGCTGGGCATGAACCGGGCGGCCACGTCAGCAAGCCGGTTGATCAGGTCCTGGATCTTCTGCGCATGCTGTTCGCCGCCTTCGTTGTTGGCGCCGGAGCCGTCGCCGGCCGGCCTCTCGGCCTCACGAACCGCAGCGTCGATCTCATCGGCTATGCCGATCGCTTCATTCTTGTCGGCCAGATGCTCCGTCTCCACTTGCAACCCCTCTATGAAGGCGCGATATGTTAACGGCGAGCTTGCTATCATCAGGCGCGCGCTGCCGCTTTGGCGATCGATATAGACGCTGTGCTCCTCGCCGGCTTCGTCGCGGAACTCCTTGCGTGCACGCCACCAGTCGCGGATCGACGCCACGCCCTCGCGCACGGCGTTGACGCCACGTTCAAGCATATCGAGGAAGGCCCGCCCGAGCCGGATTCCCTTGTCGATGACCCAGTCGATCGCCTGGTTGACCTTTTCCCTGACAGCTTCGACGAATTCGCGGATGCGTGTGGAGAGCCCGCTGAGCCCGGCCTGGTTGGCGAGAAAGGCGATGGCGACCGGAAGAGAGCGCGCCATGGCGTTTTCCAGGAACCCTGCGGCCTGATCGATAGCACCGGAGGCAATGCCGTTAACGCCGTCGAGAAAACGCGACACAATCTCGAGCATGGCGCGCAGCTGCTCGACAAAGGTTTCGATCGCCCGATAGATGGCAATGGCGCTTTGGATGACTGCCATGATGCCGGTCGGATCGAGCATCGACAACAGCTTGGTCGTGACCTCGGCAATGATCCGCTGGTTGACCCAGCCGACCACGGCATTGAGCACAAGGTTCCACAAATCGCTGAGTTTTTCCTCGACGAACTCCCACAACCCGCCGACCCCGTCATTGATGAGCACGCTGACGAAGCGCCAGACACCCGTCGCCGCATCGAGGAAATTGCGAATCTTATCAACCTTGTCCCGGCCGATCTTCAAGGCCAGTCTTTCCAGAATGCGTTCCAGGGTTATGTCCAGAAGCTGCAGCACAAAACCAAGGACACCGCGGAGCGTGAGCTCAGTGGGCGGTTCCAGGCCGGCCTCGCGCACGTGACCGAACAGCCAGCCCGTTATACCGCCAAGCAAATGGGTGAGGATGTTGGTGAAGAAGCGGCTGAAGCCCTCCTTCATGGCCTTCATGAGATTGATGAGAAAGCCGATCGGGTCCTGCAGGATCTTGCCGACAGCCGATGCCGCCTTGGCAAGAATACACACGACCAGGCGCGCCGGTAGGCCTATCAGACCGAGAAGCGAGGAAAAGAACGTCCACGCCGCCTTGGCGATGTCACCGTCGACAAAGATCGAGCGCAGGATCTGCATCGCCGTTTCCTGCAGCCGGTCCCATAGCCTGCCAATGTTCGCGAACTGGTTGAATATCGGAATGCGCGCGAGGATCTGATTGATGACAAAATCCTTGATCGGCTCGCGGATGCATTCGGGGATCAGTTCCCAGGCGGCCGTGATGATCAGCTGGGGCAGTTTCAGAATGTCGACGGCAATGGAAATCACCTTGCCGACAACATCGATGATCTTCTGGATCCACGGTGACAGGAAATCGAAGCCACGCACCAGGACATTGAAGAGGCCGACGACCTTCTCGGATGCCCAATCAGTCAATTTGGATACGGCGCTTTCCAGCCATCCGAGCAGCCGCGCCAGACCGGACACGATGGAGCTCGCCCGCACCATGGTCATGAAGTTGGTGACCTTGATGGCAATGGAGCCGATGGCACTGACGAGCCACAGGCCAGCAGCGACGAGTTTGGCGCGGATGATGCCGATTATGTCCTGAACGGAGGGCAGGATCGAGGCCAGTGCATCGCGGTTCTCGGCGACGCCCGGTCCGCCTTCCATTCCGTCGACAGTGGTGTCCAGATCCTCGCTGAAAGTCTGCATCTTCTCACCGAGTTCGGCGATGAATGCCGGCGGAATCATTTCCCTGATCCAATCGATCGCCTCACCGATCGGCTCCCAGACCGGGCGCGTGCGCTCCTTGACCCATTCCCAGGCTTCGCTTGCCTTTTCAGTGAACCAGCCGATGATGCCGCCGCGGTCATCGCCCTGTCCGGACGGGTCGGCGGGGCCGAAGAGCTGTTCCTTCAGCCAGTTCCAGGCCATCGATCCGTATTCGCGGATGGTTTCGGTCTTGTCCCAGATCCACGCGCCAATATCCTCGATGGTTTCCCATATGTCGCCGGCAAATTCCTTTATCCAGTCGATCGCATCGGACCCGGCGGAGCTGATGCTGTCCCAAAGATCGGAGAAGAAATCGCTGACCGGGGCAAAAAATTCGGTCAGATCGCTCCAGGCATTGCCCGCCACTTCGAGCACAAAGGCCTTCATCCGCGCGAGCGCGCTGAACAGCGGGTCGCAATCGCCCCTGACCAGCGCTTCGACAATTTCGCCGGCTCTTTCGACCATGCCGGAGAAGGTATCGACAAGCTTCTGAACGAACCTGCCGGGATTGAGGCGGCTGATGCCACCGATGATTCCGTCAAAGACGCCACCCAGCTTGTTGCGCAGCCAGTTGATGGGGCCCTGCGTGACAATCGGCTCAATTTCCGGCGCATAGCGCCGCAAAAGCCCGCGGACAATGCCGCCGATGCTCAAGTCGAAATCAAAGTCCCTGCGCACATTGGCGGCCCCGGAGCCTGGCTGTGCATTGGCATTGGCCTCGGCCGGGCCGCGCTGCTGGATGACGTGCGTCAGTTCGTGGGCCATCAATCGTTTGTTTTCGACCGTCTCGCCGTCGCCGAGCCAGATGTGCCGGCCGTGGGTGAACGCGCGGGCACCAATCCGCCGCGCAGCCCGCCAGCCTGCAGCGCCGTCATGAATGCGCACATCTGAAAAGTCGCTCCCGAAACGTGGCTCCATGAAAGATCGGACCGACGGCGATAGCGCTCTGCCCGGTCCCGGATTTGCGACCAGCCGGCTGACATCAGCAGGTGCCGCCCCACCTTCCGCGCCGACGGCTGCGGCGTCTGGATCGGGTGCGGAGCCGGCGTCGTCAAATTCGCCCGCAAACGATGGCGCCGCGTCCTGATGCTGCGGCTCGTGCTCCGGTTCCTCCAATGCACGGGTGAGCGGCATTCTGCTGCCCACTTCAACTTGTTTCACTGCAATGGAAGGTCCCGCGTGCTCAGAAGCAGGCATGGAAACGACGCGTTCCGCCGTTGCTTCGGCTTCCTTTTCCAGCGGATCGTTGGCCGCGCCGACCTTGAGGGCGGGCTGCAGTAAAGTTGCCTTATTGTCCGTTGTCCGGCTGGCGATGGCCGGTCTTTTGCGTACCGACTGACCTGCCGCAAACCTTCGGACAGGAATGAACACCCTGGCGATTTTGGACATATGCGTGGTGGTCTTTAGCCCGCCGGAATTCATGGCTGTGCACCCGCAATCGGCGGAATCGGTGAATTCAGACTTTCGCTCTGTGCGGCCATTTCATCACCCGCACCGTCAGGTGCAAATGCCGTCAAGGATGTTCAGGGCGAGCTTCGACATGGCGATGTCCGTTTGACGGGAATTGATTTCGTCATCCACCCAGTCGGCGACCGTGTGAATGAACTTGTCCGCCTCGTCGGGTTTGCCCTTGAACCTTTCATTGACTTTTTTCACATGCACGGAATGGATACGCTCATGCGCCTGGTCGATGGCGCACAAAATGTCCCGGCAAGGCCCGGTGCGTTCGCATTTGTTGCAGATATCGCCGGTGGAGGCATCGGTGCTCGCCAGCGTCGAGGTGTTACCGCCGAGCTTGTCATCGACGCATTTTTCCACATCCGGCCCGGTTTTCACCTTCGGGTCCTTGCCGCATTCCGAATAAAGCCTGAGGAATTTGCGGGCGGATTTGATTTCGGCACGGAGCTCCGATTCACAACCGCAGTGCTTTTTGCGGATATCCACGAAAAGGCTTGATTTTGCACCTCTTTTCACGCTTCTCGCCGCGCTCTTCTTGCCCGCCGCCTGCAGCTCTTCGACCAGCACGATCCGGGTGACGACATCGAGTTTGCCGTCCTGTGCGATACCGTGATCACCCTGGAACTGGACGAGCATGTCTATGAAGTCAGCGTCGATCTTTGCGGGCTTGCGGGGCAGTCCGATGATGTCGCGGATCAGCTTGATCCTGCGCTTTTTCTTCAAGCGACTCTTGTTGAACTTGATGGCTTCGTCGATCTGGTCCTGTGTCAGCTTGGCAGCGGGTTCCACCGGTCCCTGTGGCTGCAACGCTAGATCCCGCCTGAGCGGCGATCTTGAAGCCTTCTCGCCGACGATGTGCGCAAGTTCATGCGCCATCAGCCGCATGCCCTCTTGCGTGGCGGGCCTGTGCTCTCCATTGGCAAACGCGATGTGGTGGCCGAACGCAAAGGCACGTGCATTGATGCTGCGGGCAGCACGGTTCGCTGCCGGTCCGTCATGGACGCGCACACGCGACAGGTCGGCACCCATTCTGGATTCAAAAAAGGATCTCTGGCCACGTGGCATGGATTTGCCGGCGCCCAAAGCGCGAATGGCGCTGCTAGCTGTTGGTGAGGCCGCCGCGGCTGCCGCTCCCGGCGCGACAGGGGCGGTTGCCGGCGAAACCTTGGCATGGACCGCTTCTTCCTCTTCCTCGCCGCCGGATTTGGACTTGGCGGATTTTTCCTCGGCTTCACAGGCGGCACATTTGCGGTGAACCTTGCCTTCCTCGGCCTCGCAGGCGGCGCATTTACGGCGCACCACGGGTGCGGACATGCTCATGACCCGGTCGGCCGTCCGATCGGCGGCTTTTTCCGCCGGATCGCGTACGCCACCGATCATGATGCCGCCGGAAGTCGACAGCGATTGCCTGGCCTCTGCCCGCAAAGCCGATGCCGAGGACGTCGGCATGCGCCGTACCGCCCTGCCCCTGCGGCGAACCTTTCTCCGGACTTTTGATCGCAGCACCGTTTCACCCCTTTGCTAGTCAATCTTGGTGAATTCGGCAGCCTGTTGCATCAGCCGCCGTGTCTCGGCTTCCTTGAGGATGTCCGCCCGCTCCAGCGCCTTGATGCGAGTGGATTTCAAGGCGAGCAGGTCAGCCACGGTCAGGATTTTCTCGCCCGCCAGGCTGTTTGCCAAAGCTGCGCCTTTCGTGCCGAGAAGCGCAATGACCGGCTGCTGCTCACGCACCGAGCGCATGAAAACCTTGCGGTTGCTGTCGGCGGCCGCCAGTTCCTCACCGATCTTGCGCATTTCTCCGAGCATGCCGTCACGCTGGCTGGACAGCCGGCCGACTTCGTCGCCGAGTTGCTTGATCTCGCCCGTCAGCGTCTCGCGCTGGTTTTTCAGATCCGACAATTCGCTTTTGATCGTGTCGGTCTGGGTTCTCAAATCAGCGATCGGAATGTCTTCGACATCTGTTTTGAGCTTGTCGACTTCAGCCGTCAGAGTCTCGCGAATGCCGACGAGACCGGTCAGTTCTTCCTTGGCGGTGTCGGTGGCCTCCTTCAGGCGGACAGCCTTGATCTCGTCCTCGTCCGTGATGTCGACACTGATCTTTGTCTTGGGGCGTTCGAAGAGCGGCTTGCCGGAGCCGCGCTCAAGGAGCACATAACCGCGTGCCACACCGTCCTGGAGCAGCAGCCCGACCTTGTCGCCCGGCTTGACGTTCCGGCCGGCGATAAACTGGTCGGTGCTGTCGACACCGACCGATTTTTCAACGATCCTGTCATAGGCCTTGTCATCATCGACATCGATCGTATCGACAACGACCAGCCCGCTGCCGATGAGGGTGCTCCTGGCCTCTTCTTCGTTGAGATCGTTGACCTGTACTTCAAGCTGGTAATCGGTCGGGGATTTGCGGGTTTCGCCGACAAAGGCCTCGGCCACGCGGTAATCCTGCATGATCCGCTGGTATTCGATGTTGGTGTATTTGCCGGGATCATATTTCAGCCCTGGATCAAAACGGTTGTCGCTGACCGGATCGCCGCAGCAGACGGCCGCCATCTGCTTCGCCATACGCTCGCGGTTTTCGCCGATGAAATATTGTAGCGAGCGCCAGGTCATCGCCTGCTTGCGGCAGCAGAAGGCGCAGACTTCCTCCAATGAAAAACGCGGTTCGCTGAACTTTCCCTTCAGGCAGGCGATCGGGACAAAATAGAGTTCCTTACCGAGTGGTGGCGGGCATGTCGGAAACAGCGCCTCGCAGACACAGCGACGCATGCGCTCCTCATCGGTGCGTGCAAAGGCGGTGAAAATCGCAGTCGCCTGCTGCATTTCGCGCACTTCGCGGGCGGAGCCCTGCAGGTTACCGACCGGATTGTCCTTGATGGCCTGGTCGGTGCGCATTTTCAGAAAGGCGACCTCTTCTTCCGTCGCAACCTTTGCAAACGCGTCCGACAAACCCGAGTTGAAGGCCCGTGCGTTGTCGGCCTCCGCCGGGGTCAACTTGCCGGAACCGCTGAATGCACTGTCGCTTGAGGCGGTGAGTATGACGCGGTTGGCGACTGCTTTTCGTCCGGCGCTGAGCTTGCCGACATTGGCCTTGAGATCGATGACCTGTTTTTTGTTAAGGCAGTTTCGGACCGATTCCAGAAAGCCTGGATCGTCCGGGCCATAGGCAATCGCTTCCGGGACAACGAATATCTTGGTGTCACCGCCCGGCCCGGCGGCGAGCGCCAGGCACGCACCGCTGCGAGCAAGCGCGGTCTGCAGCGCATCGTCGGAATCAAAGAGTATTGTCTCACCAAGTTTGAGCTCACTGAGATCGAAGTTGCCGCCCGCGAAGTCCGTCAGCTGGCCGGAGCGGTCAAGATAGGAACCTGGACTGATCGAGATCTGTCCCTCACCGCGCTTGATCAGCCTCGGAACGATGCCGCAGACAACACCCCAGTCGAAGAGATGCCGGAAGGTTTCGCGCACGGAAAAATCGATGTTGCAGAGCGCGTCGAGCGCTTCCTGCACGTTTTTTGCATCATCATAAAGATCGCTGCACTTGACCGTGAAATCGATGTGCTCAGCAGAAATATTGCATAGTTTGTCCAGCGCCTCCTGAACATTTTCAGCATCCGCATAGAGGTCATCGCAATTGTTGTCGAAACCAACATGGGTCGCCGGTAGATCAGACAACGCCGGAAAGGAAAGCCGCCTGGTCTCGGCATCCGTCAACTCGAGGACATCGCCATTGCCGTCGATGCGGAACAGGGCGCAGTAGTGATGAACGACGCCATAGGGCGTTTCTGATACCAGGCGCACGCGGTCCGGCTGATCGGCAAAACGCCTCAGTTCAACCAGCCAGTAATCGCCGGCCACGGCCGCGGAACCGGTGAAATCGAGCTCGCACTCGAATGCATCCACCTGCAATGTAACCGTGCTGCCGGACACTGAAATCTTGAAGCCGCTGCCCAGTTCGCCCACCAGCGTATTATTGGCAACATCCACAACCGCATGGCCATCCCAACGCCGGACCCAGGGCCAGTCGTCGCCATTGTGATCGGTTGCCGGGCTTGGTGTCGTGCTCAAATCGTCGACGAAGGCAGAACGTTTGGCATCGGAAGGTTCGTGAAAAACGCCGAGATGGGAATCGGTGATTTCCGAATAGAATTCATAGACCTTTTTGGTCCGTTCGAACGCGTCTTCCTCCACGCCGGCCGGTGCAATCGCCGCGGCGTTTTCGATCGACCAGGCAAGCGTGACCTGCTGCGGGTTTTCGGGGGTGCCGGTAACGTCGATTACTTCCAGTCGCCAGAGCGCATTGGCGATCTGCTGCTCGGCACTGACCTCGTCGGCGCAGGGGTCGCAATCGTCGGCAAGAATTTCCGCGTTCAACGGCGTTACGGCGAGTTTTGCAGTGCCCAGGCGTCTGAAATGACCAGTTTCGGCTTTCAGCTGATCCGCAAGTTCCTCCGACAGTGGCGCCGATTTCAGTTGCGCCATGGTGCGCGTGCGAAAGGCCGTCACCGCACCATGCAGCCCGGCATCAGCGAGATAGGCGTCTTCGAGCGGGTGCACGGGCCGGTCCCAGATGTCGGCATAGATCAGCTGTTCGGTGCCGCTGATTATCCCGGGCGCCAGAGGAAAATCCGCCTGCTTGTCGAACAGATCGAAACTGCTGTCGATGGTTTCACCGTCCCGCAGCACGACAACGCCGCGCACGCCGTCCGCGTAGACATCGCCTTCCTGGAGCGACAGGCTTCCATCATCGGCGATGGTAACGACACCGTCCTCTTCGGGCACACCGTCCTTAATCGTGTCATCGCCCAGATTGTCGGTCCGGTCCTGCGTGATGCGGGACCGCTCGTCGAGATCTGCATCTGTGACCATGCCGCCCTGGATGTGATAGACCCCCGAGTAGCGTTTTTCGGGACGGTGACTTTCACGTGAGATCAGCGATTTCATGACGTCGTCCTCTTTGACTTACTCAAGCGTTGCGGCCGGGTGGGTCAGCCGCGAATCGTAGCGAATGGCAACTTCCTGACCCAGCGGCAGAAAATCAGTCAGTTTCAGTTTCACAGCCCGAAGCTGTGCGGCGTGGAAGAGATGGTGATAGGCACCCATCTCGCCCTCGTCCTCGGCCCCCTGCCGAATTGATGTTGATGTCGTGAGATCAAGGACACCGCAGCCCGGTTCGCCGAAATTCGCTGTCCGGAAAACACAATCATCGCCGTTTCGGAAATGCAGTCGGATAAAATTCGGATCATCGGTCATGTTGGTCGGGCTATTTTCGGCGGTGCAGCCGGCGAGCGCCGCGAGATCGGGCAGTCGGGAGTAGCGGATACATGTCTTTTCGCCACCGCATTTCACGTCCACCAGATCGCCCACAAACAGGCAATCCGACGCCCAGATTCGCTCGAGATGAGTCGAGCCCATAACCGTGCAATAAACCAGTTGTGCAAATCCCGAGGCGCTGAGAATCTCGCCGAAAAGGCAATCCGTCGCCTCAAGCATCGGTTTGTCACCTGGTAGCCCAAGATTGACCTGGGCCACCGCACAGCGATCAAGCTTTAGTCGGGTGTGCGCATTGTTGTTTGTCATGACCGTGATGGTGCCGGTGAACAGAATATCTTCGAAACTAACCAGCACATCCTCTGGAATTGTCAGGTTTCCGGTTATCACGATCTTGTCCGGCACCGGCTCGTCATCGTCCAGCGGCTGGCCGATTGCGGCAAGCACGTCTGAGGGACGGAACTCCTGGAAACTCCCGGTGTTTTCCGTGTTCAGTCCAAGCGGGTTTGAACCACCGGGCAAAGGCTCCGTGCGCAGGCCGGGCTCAAAAAACCCGCATGGCGGGCGCACATGGATGATGCTGCGCCGCGGGTGCGGTCCGACATCCGGATAATCGCGATTGCGAAGATCGGGCGTACGTACGGCCGTGTCGTCATAAGCACCGGCAAAACAGGGCACGCCGTCCCGAACGCGAGGCTTCCAAAAGGAGACAAGTGGATCCTGCCGAATGCCATCGCCATCACGCTGCGGCTTCGTCAGCCGGTAAAGCGGATTGGCGCCATCGGCATCGACAATCGCGCGGTTCGAATAGCGCATGTCGGGCGTTCCGAGCGGTAAGGCCGGCGCACCCAAAGGGTCGCCATCACCAATCTGCCCGGCCGGCCCGGTGAATGGCGGCAAGGCCATGCGCGGTGTGATGAGCACCCGTTTCCAGCCTTCAACAACGACTGTTTCGGCGCCGCTGACGACATCCGATACGCTGTCGATGTTGCGCAGCGTGCCCTTGGTCTTGAACCAGAAGACCGCATTGTTCAGTTCCTCGCGGCGGTCGACAGGGTCAGGCGCCAGAAGTTCGGCGCCAACCAGTTCTGCCAGATAGGGCAGCAGCCAGGTCTGGATCTCGCGGCGGTTGCCGAAAGTGTCGCTGACGAGATCAATTGGCTCGGAAAATGCATCGGCATAGGCCTGTTCGGTGGTGCCGCGGATCAAGTCAAGCAGATGACCGTAACCGTGAAGATAGGCTTCCAGATCGTCCGGTTCATCGCCCTCACCGGGATCGAGAAACCGGTATTCCTCCGGCAGTTGCCGATAAAGAAGCAGGCCGGCCCTGGTTTTCAGGTGGTCGATGGCAGTCATGACGACACCTCCACATCAACGGTGACATCCGCCAGACCCGCCAGCACCACAACCTGCTCTTCGGTCGGAAAAATTGCGGTCAGCGCTCCGGACAGATGGGCCTTACGCAAGGGCGCGGGTGCACCCGCCTTGAGTGCAAATTGCGTAATCGTGGCGGCTGAAACTCCTTCCACACGCTCCATTGCGGCGAGGACTTCAGCCGAATAAAGAGCTTGTTCCAAAGCCCTGTTTTTCAAGTGAAACTCGATCAGCAGTGCATTTTCGACGGCTTCCTTCACGTCGTCCTTGTCGTATCGGGCGGCGTCGAAATGGATGCTCACACGCAGCGTCACGCCGACAGTCTGATAGGGCGTTATGTGGATGTGTGCATTGGGCAAGGTTCTCGACTTGACGAAGTCGATCAGGTCTTCCTTGAGCGTCGTGGTGACACCGCCGCCACCCGCCGGAACGACAACAATATCCACTTCGTTGACCGCGCCGGGGCGGATCACCTGACGGGCTTTTGCCTGCCAGACACTGGAGTGGCGCCGGCATAGCCGGCCGAAATCTCTCAACGAAACCGCCCGGCCATTGGCCGCCAGTTTCGAGGGTGCGTTCTCCCGGATATCAGCAACCGGCTCGCGGTCTGCACCGCCGGCGGTTACAAAGGGCTGGATGACGCCGCTGACAAAACGGTTTTTCTTCATCGGTTTGTCGAAGCTCCAGCCCGGTATGCCGGTTCCCCGGGAACCGACCCCTACCCGATGTCGAACAACGGACAGGTTGTTCGTGCCGGTTGGCAACCGACGGCGAAAATGCAGTTGCAGCGTGTCATCCTCGTTGAGAACAAAGGACCAGGCGTCTTGGCCTTCCGCGGTCGGATCGCCGAAATCGCGGAACTCCCACTTCACATCGTCTACTGCGACATCCATGTCCGGCATGACACCGGTCGAAGAGGCACTGGAGGGAATGAAGCTGACATCGGCGATCTTGAAGCGGAAGTCCTGACGCCGGATCTCAGCATCTCCAGAACCGAGAACTTTCGGGTCCTTGGTCTCGCCGTGGGAGATGTCGACCGTGTTGAGATGAAAGCGAGTCCAGCCCGCCTTCCAGCCGGCAAAAGTGTCGTCACTGTCAAAGGCAATCCTGACATCGTTATACGGAGCACCGCGCGGTTCTACTTCCGTGATTGTGCCCAGACCCGCCCGGTGCTGTTCGTTCTCGTCATTGACGACGATGATGTCCTTTCCGGCCTTCAAAAGGTCCAGGGCGTCGCCGGACACGGACTCAAGACAACATTCACCGCCGCTGATGGCATTGCGCTGATCACGATCAAAATCGACCGGGTGCAGCTCCCGAGTCATCGGTCCGAAGAACTCTGTCTTTTCATGGGTGAGCGGCGGGTCAGGGCAGAACTGGATGTGGTGGACATCGGCTTCGATGCGAATGCCCGTCACTTTGTGAGATGACAGGGTGTTGGTGCCGATCGGCCGGGCAACGTACCAATCGCCCTGGCTCAGTGTCTTTGGCGGTTTGCCTTCGAAACGGACGGATTTGTCCGGCGAATTGTGGTTCCAGGTAACTGCGGTGACCACAGATCCGGTTGTCGAGGAAGCACCTCTGATGAGTGCATAACCGGGTCCTTCAGTGCCCGCCGGCTTTTCGTGCCTGTAGGCAATGCGCGGAGTCGTATCATCACCTTCCTTCTCGTAGCGCGTGTCGGTTTTTGACTGCTCCAGTGGCGACCCGCCGGTGGTGTGTTTGAAATACAGCGTTTCGACGTCCAGCGGTGTTTCAATGCTGGTGCCAGTGGGCGCGTCGAATGGCGTCAAAGGCTGAATGGTCACGTCGCCTTCGAGTTCGGATTCGGCATCGAGCGTCAGGTGCCCCTTTTCAGCTTGTGTGACCGTTGCCATCAATGGTTCGCTGCCGGTCGGATGCCGGGCCACCAGCACGACGGATCCGACCGGGTAGGAACTGGCGCCAGCTGTCGCGATCACAAGTTCAGCGCCGGTCGTTTTGGGCAGGCCGACCTGGACATTTTCGGGTTCGATAAGCAGCTTGGCGGCGTGTTTCGGCCAATTGGCCAGAGGCGCCGGTTCGAAACGGAGATTTGCCGTCTCATTGGATGTGTCGCGGTCGACTGACAGGATCATGGTCGCAGGACCCATCATGCAGTTGCGGGAAACGACTGCCAGATCACCCTGAGCAAGCTCGGCTTTCTCAGGTGTTATCCAGCTGGTTTCGTTGGAAAAATCGAGATTGTCCAGGTTTTTGTTCCAATCAACGCTGCGAACCGCATGCAGATGGGGGTGAACCTGCACGGGTTTGAGCGTTTCAAAGATCAGCGGCGCGCCCCCTTCCGGCGGCGCGTATTTCATCGCCAGGCCCCTGGCGATCTCTATGCTGTCCTTTTCCGGTTCGATTTCCAGGGCGACCGTCGTTGTCGCCGAGGCGGGCGGTGTGGGCTGATAATTGACGAAGGCCGCCAACTTGCGAAGGTTTTCCCATTGGGTCGCGGTGCGCAAGTAGCCTTCATTGGCATAGGCGTTCTGATGGCCAAGCAGAATATGCGCTGCACGCGCAAAGGCGCGCATGATTTCCCAGGCATAGTCGGGCGACTGCCGGTCATACTGCTCCAGAAGGCGGGCATTGCGCTTGCCACCGGTCTCGACATTCGCCGGAAATGCAGGAAGCAGATCTTTCCAGGACACCGCATCTTCAAACTCGGCATATGTTCCGTTCAACTTCCGATCGGCAGGCTGCTTCATGAAAAGATCGCGCCACTTTTCCGGCATGCGGTCTTCCGGATCAACATTACCGAGGTAAAGGCCGAGCAAAGCTATGCGCAGTTCTTCCAGCCAGACTGCTGCATCCCCATCGACATACTGAAGGCGGGACAGTCCTGCACGGTTCCAGCGTGTCACGTCGGAAAGATAGTTCTTGCGGCCTGCGGGCGCCTGGAGGGTCATGACACATCTCCCGCGTGAACAGTGATCCAGTAGCTGCCGTCTTCGGGATTTGCACCGTCGTTGTCGCACAAAACGAACTCATCATCGGCAATCTCGATGACACCGGCGGCGGTGCGGTCGGGATAGGCGCCGACCCGCTTGAACCGGTTGAGGCAGGCGACTTCCACCCCCTCGACCGCCATGGCCGCTTCAATAATGTCAGAGGCGAACAGGTCTTCGCCAAATCCAAGGCGACCCGGTTCGAAAAACCCGCCCTGATCGGCGCTGAATACCTGATAAAGCGCTTGTTTGAGTTCGGAACGGAAATAGCCGCTCTTGGCCCGGATGGAGAGGGCAAAGGTGATCGGCGCCGCCTTGGCGGTTTCGAGCAATATTTCTGAACCGATCATGCGGTTCTGCTCAATCAGGGCACGCAGCAGGCGCCGGGGCGTCAGCTTGTCATTGACCGGTGGCAAGGGCAGAAGCTCGACGCGGTGAAATTCGACAATCTGCGCCCACAGATCATCGGAAACATCGCTGGGTTTGCCGGTTGCAGGCGGATTGCCCTGATGGATCGCAACATCAAGCTTGCGGTCGTCCTCCAACAACGCCGCCACCAGGATGGTGTACCACGCCCCGCTCCAGACCAGCCGGGCCCGGGCCCGGGCAACGAGCGGATGGGTGGTCAAAATGGTTTCGTGGTCGGCCAGCGTCACCATGCGCCGCACTTCGCCGGTGAGTTTCGGCCCCAGTGCGCGGGCTTCTTCCATCGCCGCCGGATTGAGACGCCAGTAGCGCTCTAGCTTTTCAGCCGGGCTTTCGACGACGCCCGTCGGTGCCGGCGGCAAATCATCCAGAACCGCCGGATCGATGCGCTCCACCGCATCATAGCCGATCAGCTTGAGCAGACGCCGTACCGATTGCGGACGCCTCGCCGTTTCCAGATAACGCTCGCCCTGAACGGCATCCAGCGCGTGCGAAGCGCGGTCCAAAGCCGCTGAAAGAAGTTCGACAATCACCACTTCCATGTCGGCCGGCGTCCAGCGCCGCCGATCCGGAAAACGGTAGGCGAGTTCCTGCATCATGAAGAGGCGAAAACTGTCATAATCCCTTGATTTCCAGTCGAAATCATTGGCCACCCCCGGCAGCGGGATCGGCAGCACGGCGAGCCGTTCTCCGCAATCGGGGCAGCCACCTTCAAATTTCAGGACGGGATCGCCAAGTTCAGCCATGGTTCATTGCACACGCATGCGGCCTAGACCGAAAACGCGTGGCTCTCCTCCTTTTGCAATGCGGCCAGCACATAGGTGATCCTGACCAGCAGTTTTTCCGGAGCGTCGGGTGTTGCACCGACATCGATCTGCAACGTTTTGGGGTCGACTTCGCCGGCCAGTGCCTCCGTCAAGGACCCCTGCAGGCGGCTCTTCACAGCCTCCCAGAGTTGAACGGAATTCGGCTCGAACACGTGCTGACGGGCGCCGAAACCGAATTCGGGGCGGAAAACCCGCTCCCCGGGGCTGGTGAACAGAACCTGCATGATCTGTTCGCGAATGTGTTCCACCCGCGTCGAAGTCTGCGCCCCGCCGTCAGTCATGCGGAACGGGAAGGTCATGTAGTGCGTGCGCGGCAGACGCGATTCAAGGGCGTTGGTCATAGGGCTGTCGATTTCGTTGTCAGGACTGCGGGGGTGAGCGGCGGCACCGGCGGACCGGTCGGTGAACCGGGAAGCGTGCACACGTGCGTATGGGCGTTGAATGCAGCGAGAAAGGATGTGCCCTTCACCAATGTTTCGCCGCCGGACCCGCCGACTGCGACGGAGGCGCCGGTGATGGTGATCGTCGCGCCCGCCTTTACATCAATACCGCCGGCACTGGTTTCTATCTGATTGCCCGAGGCGTCTTTCATGGTGATGCCGGAAGACGACATGACCATCGAGTTGCCGTTGGCATCCTCCACCGTGATTTCACTGGATGCCGCGTCAAGCGTTACGGTTGCACCGGCGAAATCGGTCAGCGCCAGTGAACCTTCGGAATCCAGTTCCACTACGGCCTCGGCGGAACTTTTCAGCGTGATGGTTTCCTCGCCGTCCTTGTCTTCGAAGGAGAGAAAATGTCCGCTTTCCGTTTTCATGACCTTGGCGGTCGGCACCGAATTGCCGGTGTATTCTTCCGGCACTTCACTGGTTGTGCGCCAGAATGTTCCGGTCCAAAGCGGCGTCGAGACATCGCCTTCCATGAACTCGGCAACCACCTGAGCGCCGACGGGCGGAACCGCAACAAAACCGAAGTCCCCACCGCCGCCATAGGGGAAGACCGGCAGTGCCCAGACACTGATGGATTCGCCCAGAACGCTGGGAATATTCAGCTTGCAGCGCCCGCGTGTTTCCGGATCCTCGTTGTCGACGACAAAGGCGCGGTATTTGCCGTAGTAGCGGTTCTGCTGCTGGCGGATGGTTTTTTCTAGTGCGGTGAATTCGTCCATCATGACCCCCTAGAAAACAGCCGATATCGCAGAGGCGGCCGCGGATAATGCACCCAGCGGTCCATCCGTCTCGCCCGTCGCGTTGCGCATGAGTTCAAACCGCTGGCGGTAGCCGTCCGGCGAGAACGCGTGCATCACCTTGTCGACGAAATAGACGCCGCCGTAGCGTTCACCCGTGCCGTCGACAGTGACTGTCCTGCCGACCTTCAGCACATGCCCGTAGAGCGAGCCATCAATTTCGCCATTGGCGGTGATGCGAAAACTGTGTTCATTGACAAGCGCCTGGGCGCGCGCCCGAAGTTCCTCCTCGGTTTCATCGCCTTCTTTTGACACTCTCCAGACGGAGGGCGTGCCTAGATCGGCGCCTTCAGCCGCGACGGGGGTCTGTCCAAGCTCAGGCACGTCAGCGCTCACCGTTTCGGTCACGGTTTCGGCTCCGTCTTCCTGCGGTGCATGATCGAAGCGCACCGCGTCGGGACGCTGTCCGTCGTCGTTGATTTCAAGGCTCAGGCAATTGGTCGACTTGCCGGCATAGACCATGATCGCGGCCTGGGCCTCGCCATCGAGCCGCTTGGGGCCGAAATAGACCTCGCCTTCGGAAAAAATCAGGTCGTAGCCATTGGCATTCGCCCGCTCGCGCAAGAAGACGATCGGCGTGGCATCCTGCGAAAGCGCCCTGCTCGACTGCCCCTGTCCCGAATCCGACGCCACGCTCAAGCCGAGCGGCGACACCAGCTCTCCCAGAATATCGAGGTCGCTCATCGGAGCGTCCTCGCCCCAAACGGTGCGCATCTGCTCGCGATCCAGGGCGGAACTCTCATCCTGAACTGAAAGTTCCAACGTCGTTTCTCCTCTAGAATTCGGATAGACGGGCTTTGGCTCGGTGATAAAGCCACGGAAGATTTCTTCCGTGTGGGTCTGGAAATCCGCCGAAATCTTGATCGGAGCCCAGCGGGTGAAGAGGCCTGAATCAGCCGCCACCCATTTGCCGTCTTCCTTGCGCCTGTCCTCGATGGTGATTGTACCGGTTGCGGCTTCCGTGCGCGCAACGGTCAGATCAACGGCAGTGACGAGATTGGCGATCTCTGCTCCGATATCGTTGAAGTCCGTTCCAACCTCGATCAGGCAACTGGCCGGCTGGTTGAATCCCGGATCGAGAAGCGCGCTCAGGGAAACCATCAGCGTGACTCCCTGCGGCGCGGAATGAGGATGACGTGACCGATCCGCTCCCTGCCATTGTCTTCAACCGGCTCGGGTTCGTACAAAAGGTCCTCAGGAAACAGAATATCGGGATTTGTTTCGACAATCCGTCGCCATTCGCGCGATTCTGCATAGTAATGATGGGCCAGGCTGTCGAGCCGCTCTTTCAGAGCCACGGTATGTTCCAGAACAGCTTCTGGATTGGCGATCGGCCGTGCACGCAACCCGTCGAACACGATTTGTCCGCGGCCATCAGGCTCGAAAAGAGGAACAAATTCGTAGTAGGATCCCTTGAAGAAAGCCATCTGTTCTGCCTCAAAATCCGGTCGCCACATTGAGTGCGGTCATGGCGGTCTGCCGCACCTTTTCAGCGATGAAGAACGGGTTGTTGGATTCAATCACCTGCATCGAAAGCGTCATTTCGGCCCGGTAGGGCGCGAGATTTGGAAGATGCAGCGACTCCACCTGACTGACGCCGGTCAGGAACACCGGTAAAAACTGTAGCCCCCAGGCAAAAACAAGGACGGATGCGGATTCCTGGCGCTCGAATGCTCGGGCGCCACCTCCGCCAAGGCTCGAGAGCACCTGTAGACCAGCCGGCCCCTGCGTTTTCGGTTCGACCATAGAACGCAATGTGTCGATTTGCGGCTGCACGCCGAACTGCCCGGCAATGGCGTTGCCATCATTCATTTTCTCTGTCGCATCGAGCAGGATCACGACACTGAGCTGCTCACCCTGAAGTTCGACCCCTTGCGCGGCCCTCGGTGTTTCCAACGGGGTGGTAAAATCGTATCCGAGCCGCGCACCTGGCGCATTTCCGGTCTTGATCGTTACGGTGCGCGAGCGCGATATTGTTTCGGGATTGAAGTCGAATATCAGCCCGAGTGGCGGGATTGACAACCCGTATTCAAACAGCAGACCCTTGGCGGCAAAAGACATTGTTCACACCTTTCGCCCGGACATGCGCCGCATGGAGTGGGCGGTGGCGCTGATATCGCGGGCAACCATGGACACGGACCTGCCGCCACCGTTCACTTGCACTGAACCACCGGATATCTGACCGTTTTCCAGTGCTCGCGCGGCAGCGTTAGCCAGCAAGCGCGCATCGGTATGCGCGGTGCCCCGCATTCTCGGCGGCAAAACAAATCGCATGCGCTTGATTTTCATGCCGTCTCCTCCAGATAATCTGCCAGGGGGCCGAGCTCGGAGCGGCGCACCTGCCGGTTGTCCTTGTTGAGTTCCGCCCATACGGCGCGGGCGATGTGTTTGCCGGAAATCGGGCTATCGGCATCCCGCGCAAGAACGGACGCAAAAAATGCGGCGTTGTGGATCGCCCCGCCCGACAGGCGGACCGCGCTCGCCAGGGCGCCGGTGTCGATCTCGCTGGTGCGCGGCGCATCAATCGGCAGCAGCTTTTCCCAGAGCGTTTGCCGCGCCTGTGTATCGGGGGCGGGGAAATCGACAATCTGCTGAAACCGGCGAAGGAAGGCCGCATCAATGTTAGTGCGCAGGTTTGTCGTCAGAACGACCGGTCCGGCATGGCGTTCAAACCGCGACAGCATGTGCGACACTTCGAGATTGGCGTAGCGATCCCGCGCGTCTGAAACCTCGCCGCGTTTGCCAAGCAGCCCGTCGGCCTCATCGATCTGCAATATGGCATTGCGCCCGTCGAGCGCATCGAGCAGCGCATTGAGATTCTGCTCGGTCTCGCCGACATATTTCGACATGATCCGGCCAAGATCGAGGGAATAGAGAGCCCAGCTGTCTCCGGTAACTTCGGTCAGATGGCCCGCCATTACCGAAGCGGCAAAGCTTTTGCCCGAACCGGATGGACCGCAGAACAGGGCCAGAGGTCCGCCGATTGGGCGCGCCGACCATTCGGAGATTATGAGCGAACGGTTCCTCACCCAGGCGGTGAAATCGCGAAGCGCGGCGAGCGATGGCTCGGGCAGAACGAGATCGTCCCAACAGGCCTGGTTCGGGACAAGATGGGCACCCGGCGGTGGCGTCAGATCCGTCGACCGGCCAAGCAGAGCCGTTGCAGAGGCCGGCGTCGCGCAAACGGTCTGATACGGACCCCTGGCGACAATGCGGACCAGTCCGGACGAGACCAGCGGTGACGAAGGCTCCAGCCGTTCGAAGAGCGCCGACACTTCACGCCCATTGTCAAGCATCAGCAGTTCCTGCAGCAGGGCGAGGCTGGGCTGCGGGCTGGCCACCTCGGGCTGCAGCGACTGGATCCGCGGGGCCAGAGACGGGATGGCATCGGGTGCCAGAGCAAAGGCAAGAATGTCGAGATCGAGCTGGACCAGCTGCTCCATCACCGGCGCGGCGACCTCCCCGGCCAACTGAGACCACGCACCCGCCTGGCGCGCCGCCGTCACCTGAGACGCGGACTGATCAAGCGACTTCGAAAAATCCTCATTCAGCGCAGTTCCCGTGCGCAGGGCTTCGGTCATCGTTATCAGCAAAGAAATACGCGACCATTCGGCATCGAAATCAGCCTTGTCGACCATCGCATCCATCATGGCGCTCCCGTTACGAGTGACAGCGTATTGGCGAAGGGTGAAGCCGGCAGCGGCACATCGGCGGTATCGACCGGGCGGGTCAGAACAGTGGCGACATCTCCGTCGGCGGGATTTTGCAGATTGAGCGTGGCAATTGCGGAACTGTCGTCGATAAGCGGTGTTGCAATGGTGAACACCTGCGGAGGCTGTGTTTCTGTTGAGCCACCGGCTGCCCGGGTCCACACCACCTCAAGTGCCACACGCTCACCGGGCGGACCGGCAAGCGCAACGTCAATGCTTGCCGTGCCACCGGCAACGGTGCCGGAATTGGACAGATTGCCGCTTTCCGCGAAGAGCACGATGGGCAACCAATTGGTCGGCGGCTCGATATCTCCCGAACCAATATCGCTCATTGGCGCAGCCGACGGCTCGGGACCAAAGGAGATAAAGCCCCCTGCGTCCCTGGCATCGATATTCGGCTGCAGATCCAGCACCGACGTAGTCACGGGTCCGGCTTCGATGCGATGGTCGAGCGGCTCGATGGGGATAAGCGAAAACTCGTAAGCGGCGGAAATCCGATAGGCGAGTTCACCGCCCTGGGTGGTCCAGATATGATTGAGCTCTTCCATCGTAGGTGCCTGCAAAACCGCCTCCAGCCGATAGTCGCTGTGCGGGCCTGAACGGAAATCTTCCGGATCGACGCTGTTACCGGGCAACACGCCGGGAACGACCGGTCTGGAATGCAACACGCGGATCGCATGACCAAGAAGCCGCAAATCAGCGTCCACCGTTTCGGCATCCTGATCGGTCAGAAACGGCGTGATCAGCGTGTTGATGCGAATGAACAGAGGTTCTTGTGATCCGTTGGCCGAATGAAAACCCGAAGGCATGATCCGGTAGGTGAACAGATTGAGGAAGTGTTTGTCGCCACCCTTGGCGCGGTCGCTGGCCCGTTGCGGCGTATCCGTGGATATGACGACATCCTCGCCGAACTGTCCGTCGAGAAAGTCGGCGATCCCCTGCACTGCAATGGATAGGGACGAGACCGGCAAAGGCATGCTCACAACCTCCGCAGATAACGGGAACGCATCGATTTGTTGCGTCCGGACAGCGATTGTCTCTGATTGCCTGATGGCACAGACGGTTCATGGATGAGAACATCCAGTTGCTCGATCACGACATCGCTCTGAGCCGGTTCTGCGGCGCTTGTCAGGGGCGCTGAATCCGGCAAAGTCAAAGGATCAGTAAACGGTGTTCCTGTGAGCGGATTTCCCGGCAACATGGCGGCCGGATTCAATGCAGCAGACCTGGCTTCGACAGCAGACGGGACGGTGGAAACAGGATGTACCGGCGCTGGATCGATATCACGCCGGAGCGGCATCGCCTCCGAGGGGACATCTTCCTCAGACGGCTCCAGCACCTCTTCTGCCGCATTGCGGAACACAGGGGCCCGGGACATCGGTCCGGGCACCGGTGAATGTCCAGTTTCCGGACTGTGGGGCGGGTTTACCGAGGATCGCATCGCCTCTTCTTCCTCCTCGCCCTCCATCCGGCGCAGCGGTGCGAGCTCTTCTTCCTCTTCCGCGGTTTCCTGACGCCGCAAAGGCGCCAGCTCTTCCTCTTCGTTTTCCTGCCGCTGAATGCGGCTAAGCTCTTCGTCGCCTTCTTCGTCAGTCTGTCTCATCACCGGTTTGACACCGGGCGCTCTCGAGGTGCCGGTTGCCGACAGGGGCAGCGCCATTCGGGAAACGTCCGGTTCTTCCGGCGGTTCTTCTTCCAGGCGTCGCACCGGGGCGTTTCCTGTGCGGCGAAGCGGCGCAACCGTTTCATCTTCCTCCAACGCACTCTCAGAGCGCTGGATCGGAGCACGCGGCACGACACCTTTTGGAAGCGCAACTGAAATCAGGCTTCTCGACACAGCAACACGGCGGGACAGTCTGGAAAGATAGCTCACCCTGCCGTCCTCCATGCCGGTCCGCGGTCGCGGGAAATCAGTTCTGCAAGATGGTTCCTGTGCCTGGCAGACAGCCGGAGAATCTGGTCTTGCGACCAGCCATAGGCCGTTGCGATCAGATGGGTGGCTTTCAAGACGTCCGATTCGCGGGGAAACGCAAACAGCAACGGATCAATCTGGGTCGATGTTTCCTCACCACATGACGGGCAGGTCGTCACAGCCTGATCCGCAACCTCTGGCGAGGATGCCTCAATCGCCTCATCGATCAGGACCAGGTCGTGTTCGTTGAACTGCTCAGCCTCATCCGCGTCATCGTCCGACATTCCGCAAACGCCGGCAAAGCCGCGGCGCGAATCATCGGATTGCCGTTGCCGCGCAAACTGCTCCTCATGCCATCCGGTCGGAACATGGAACGCGCGCGTGCCGATGCTGGTTTCCACGGTGACAATTGGATCAAACAACTGGGTCTTGACCTTGGTCGCAGTCCACAGATCAAGCGACAAATCATAGGGTTCGCCGCATTTTTCGCAGGTGGCCTCAAACCAGTTGATGTCGGACCTGAATGCACAGGCCGCGCACTGGACCAGCCATTCGCGCGTTCCCGACGACAGCCCGCGCGCGGCACCGGCAGACGAGGCTTCATCGCCGATGGTTTCAAAGGCCGACGCCAGAAGCCGGGTCACCCGTTCGGGACGGGTGCCGGTTGCAGCAATCGCCTCGGCCACAGCCAGCTCTGTCTGGCCATCCATGGGCCGCATCGCAGAAGGCGGGAAGGCTGTCTGACGGGTGTGCGCTCCAGGCAAGGCAAGCCTCCCAATTAGCTTTCTGCAGGTTCAGCAGTACCGGCGTCACGGACGAAACCTTCGTGTTGAATGGTGATCATCTGGATGCCGACCGTGTTCATGTTGTTGGCATCGAATTCCGGCAACGCCTGAAACTCTGACACCCAGGCACGGCGCAACTGATAGGTGATGGCCGGCGTGCCCTGCAGGTTGAGCACATTGACGACGACATCGCGCCGGTAGTTGACCAGGCTCATGCCAGCGTCACCATCGGCGACATTGTTGACGGCGTTGGCCCATTCTTCGAAAACCGGATCGTGGCTTAAACCCTGTTCAAGCACGACTTGCTCGTGGGTCGTTCCGCCGGGCATGTTGCGCTGATAGGACGGATCCCCGGCATTGCGCCACTTCACTGCCTCGGTGGTGCGTTTCAGGGCCCCCATCTTTGACAGGCCGGCAACGGTCTGGCCGCCGATCACCACCTGGAACTTGAATGTCCGGTATGGATCGTAACGGTGCGCATTCGCGGGAAACATTGGAGCAGGCATAGGAACTTCTCCATCTTGATTTTGTCAGCCCGCCAATCAGGCAGTCTGGCCGACAATCTGCTTGATCTGAACGACGACAAACTCGGCGGGTTTCAACGGCGCGAAACCGACCACCACCCGGACAATCCCGGCATCAATGTCGCCCTGGGTCATGGTGGATCCGAGGCCACATTGGACATAGTAGGCGTCCGAGGCCTTCTCGCCCTGGAAGGCGCCGGCACGGAAAAGGCCATCCATGAAATTGCCCACGGAAGCCCGTAGGCTGGCCCACAGCCGATGATCGTTCGGCTCGAACACGACGGCCTGCAGGGCGCTGTAAAGGCTCTCACCGATCATGTTCTGCGTGCGCCGCACGGGAATGTATCTGAATTCCGGCTTGGTCTTGGTGGCGAGCGTTCTAGCGCCCCAGATAACCGTTGGTCCGATGATCGATCGCAGGCAATTGACACCCAGGTCATTCAGATTGCCCTGAAGTTCATTGCCGATCAGGATGTTGGGGCCGATCGACCCGCGCACCGTTGCCTCGAGACCGGCAGGCGCCTTCCAAACACCGCGTCGGCCATCTATGCGGGCCCACATTCCGGCAGCAAAGGCGGAGGGCGGAATGCGGAATGTCTTTGGCTTGTTGGCTGCGGTATCGGGATCGTAGTGCGGATTGGAAACCTCTAGCCACGGATAGTAGAGAGCCGTGTAGGGAGACGTCGGCGCACCGAGATCCTTGATATCCTTCGGCGTGACCAACGTCGCACCGCCAACCGGATCCGGCGGATCAACGAGCACCATCCGGTTTTTCATGAACTCCGCGTGGGTGACAGCGGATTCGATGATCGAGTTGTCTCCGCCGTCGATCCACTCAAGACCGGGAAGCATTATGATCGACACATCGCGGTAGTCGCGTAGAGTGGTGTAGACCGTGTTGTATTGCGCGATCCCGGGAGCAGCGACACCGTCACCGCCGCCGGAAAAGAACGCTTCGATAAGATCATCGCCAACGGTCAGCGTGGTGGGCGGATACGCAACCTGGCCGCTACCGGCACCGGTCAGGCTCAACGGACCACGGGCGTTGCCCGCAGGAACCGTAACAGCCCCATTGGTGCCACGAATGCCTGAAATCAGCAGCAAACTCTTGTCGCCGTTGTCGGCCGTGACGACGCGGACAGTGAAATCCGGTGCGTCGGCCCCTGCCCTGACGGCATCCTGAATCACTTTGGCCACGGCCTTGAGGTCGGACGTTTCTTTTTGAAACGATACTGTGACTGCGGCCTGAGACCCGACAACCACGTTAATTGTCTTGGCAACGTCAGCTGGTGTCAAAAGGTCGATTGGTGTGGAGATATCGATGGGGCCGCTCTGGAACGCCTGGGCGTTCAGATCGCTCGCCGGAACTTCGCCGGCGCCGCCACCGACAACCCTTGCTTCGATCTTAATCAACGTCGAGTTGTCGTTGATCACCTTGACGATGGACTTGGCCGCGTCATCGGCCATCTGCAGATCGCCAAACACTTCGAGCGCTGCAAACTCGCCGTCCTCATAAGTGCCGACTTCGAGCTCGTAACCGAGGGTCAGGTCCGGCGTGTCCGAACCGTCCACTGTGTGCAGACGCACAACGATATCATCTGCCCACACGCCTTCCGATTTAGCGGTGATTTCGAAGGCCGCCGCAGCGTCTTCAGGGTTGGGAATGATTGTGCTTGCGGACGCCAGATCATTTGGGGCTGCGCCATCTTCCGCAACACGCACGATATAGGCCTTGGTTCCGCCATTGGCGAAAAACGCATTCACCTCATGTCCAAACTTGTCGGGATTGTCGCCTTCGTCCCTGATGCCGCCGGCACCGTCGTTCACGACGCCGAACATCTGTGCATATTGCCCCGGATTTGAGATGAACACCGGCTCGCCGACAGGTCCACGCTTTACCGGACCGATAAAGACCGCAACGGAAGTGGAAGCCGCCTCAATCGCCAGGAGGCCTGACCCAACATGCTCAATGTAGACACCTGGATGCTTGTACATGGGGACACTCCTTAAAATCGCACGGGCGGGTTCACGCCGGATCCGTTCTGTTTATGATCTGGTTGACACAAATGCGCAGACGTTCAGCGGCGCTCGGATAGTCCGTGAAGCGCCACTCCTGGCCACCGACAACATCTTCCAGCCGGAAGTTTGCCCGCGGCGATGCGGTCATCGAAGGCATATCGATGCGCACGCGAAGGACAAACGAGAACGTATTCTCTTTTAGCCGTCGCTCACGCCAACCCGCGCCGGGCGGCTGGCCGTCAGATTTCTTTGACTTCCGCACGGGCTGCCGAATGCTCCTTGCTCAATCGGGCGTGCCCCAGGATTGAGGCCATCCCGATACCATTGGAATTACCCTAGAGCAGTGAAATTTCTGCAGGCTCAAGCGGCTGTCAAAAGGGTGTGCCGGTGCGATGATTGCGCAGTCACAGCCGCGTCACCATTGTATTTCAGATTGAATCCGGTTCAGATCGAGCCAACCCGTCGAGCACGGCTTGCGGTCCGGAATATCCACGATTGTCAAAATGTTAGATGATGGGGCTGCTTATCGAATAAACTGAATTAGGTCAGCTGGGCGCGCAGCGTGTGGTAGAATTGACGCCTCGATTTTTCGATATTCGTCAACATGGCGTCGAGCTTTTCATCGTTGACGATCCGGTCCGTGGCAAACGGCACAGCCTTGGAAGCGCTGAGGACACCGCAATTGAGGTCGCAGCGAATATGATCATACAGGGCCCGCGTTTCGACCATCGGTTCAATATCCAGTTCCCGGTGCAGGAGCTCCGCATAGGACTGATACTGCTTTATCGCCTGTGCCCGCTGACGGTTCAAAACATAAAGCCACATGATGTCGATCTGGGCGGTTTCTCGAAACGGATCTTCGGCCAATAGCCGCCGGCCAATCTCCAGTGCATCCTCATAGCGGCGCTGATCGCCGTACCAATGCATCAGCAGCGTCAGCCCACGCAACCGCAGGTTCGTGACCCGTTCACGTTCGGCAAGCGCCCAATCATCGACAAGGCCATCGAGAAACGGCGCCTCGCTTGCGTCAAGCGCCCTTGCCAGCTGATCCGCGAGACAGTCACTCATGGCATCCGGCGCGGAAGCCGTGTGAACAACACTACATAGAATGCGCGTATCTATGGGAACATCGTCATCGATTTCGAGGCAGATTGTTGCGGCGGTGATGTAGAGCACCATTCTGTCGTCATCGGGCAGTTTCTTGCCGATGCGCCAAATAGCCGAATTCAGGCTTGACCGCTGCCTGCAGCAGCTCGAATTGCGCCAGAACTGATCGGCGATGCATTCGCGGCGGACTTCACGACCGGCATTGACTGTCAGATAGCGAAGGAGCTGGAGAGTGGAGCCTCTAATTCCGAGGGGGTGCGGACGGCCGTTCCGGCGAATGAGGCTGGAACCAAACAGGCAAATTGACAGTGGGGCATTGTCCATAATTTGCACTCATTATGTTGAACCGCGGCGGCATTGACCCCCATGCACTTTCCCCATGTTCAAGAGTAACAATCTTCATCGCGCAATCCAAGAGACCGATCTCACAGAGTGTAGCAAAACCCACACCTTCGGAAATTATAACGCAAGAATTAGTGTGTTTGTGGAAAGTTGCTGTTTTATATTGGGGCAATGTTTCTCGCGATACTTGCCTGAGTCGATCACCCGCATTGGCAGACGCGTATCATTTTCTCAGAGCCGTCGAGCATGCAGCTTCATATGCGCTGCCACAGGAGCCGCATCCATCCGTGCAGGGACCGGCCCGGCGCCAGTTCGGTCAATCCGGGATAGTCAGCAAGATTGAATGCGTCCACCGGGTGCGAGACCGGTTCAAAACAAAAGAAATCGGCATCTATGCCAGGCGAATAGATAATTGCGGTGGTCAGATTGTCCGATGCCGTGATTTGCACCGAACATCTGCCTGCCCCCTGTCTTATTTCAGCAGGCAGCGACCATCCCGAATAGGCATTGTTGATCCAGCCATCGGGTAGTGAACGCGAATCGCCGAAAGACCAGTCCGGCACTTGCTGCAGATCATGCTTCGTTGTTGGCAAATGGTCCGCGTCCTCCATCCAGACACTATCGGCCGCGAAAGTGAGTGTTGTGTCGTGGTCGCGCGGGAACCAGGGATGAAAGCCGCAACCAAACGGCAAAGCAATGTCGCCAGTATTGGTGATTTGCAGCTTGAGTGCCAGCCCGGTTTCGGACAGCCGGAAGGTCTGACAAGCCCGATAATTCCATGGCCCTACCGCGCCATCCGACAATTCAATCCGGATGGCGTCACCGCTTTGTCTCTCCAGTCGCCAGGATCTTTGAAATCCGTCCCCATGGATGGGGCATGCTTCCCCTCGCAGGTTCGGGGCGATGTCGTAACGTTGGCCGTTCCAGGTAAAACCGCCGTCCGAGATCCGGTTCGAAAACGGCGTCAGCACATTGCTGGCCAGTGAAAAAGGGTTTTCCTCATCGCCCGACCATGGACGCAATATGTTGTAGTCGCCGTGATCAAGACGGGCAATACCGCCCCCCATTGTCGGTGCCAGCACCAGACGGGCGGCACCAGCCGACAGCTCGATCAATTTGGACACGGACTTACCATCCGCCATCGATTGCGTAATTCTGGCCGGTAATCATGTCGGAAGCCGGAGAAACCAGGAAATGCACCAGATGCGCGACATGGGCCGGCTGTATGCGCGATTTCAGACATTGGCGGTCCAGGACCCAGTCATTGTATTCCTGCAGCCGGTCGCCAAAAACCCGCTCTTCGGCCTCGGAAACAATGGCTCCGGGCGCAACGGCATTGACATTGATGCCGTGTGGACCGAGTTCACGCGCCAGCGATTTAGTCAGTCCCAGCATCGCCCCCTTGGAGGTTATGTAGGGCACATAGCCATCCCACTGTCCAGTCAGCGTGACCGAGGTGAAATTGATAATCTTTCCGTATTTGCGCTTCTTCATTGCCGGTGCGCAGGCACGTGTCAACGCAAAGGCGGCCGATGAGTTGACGCGAATCTGGTCTTCATATTCGGTCAGCGAAAACTCTTCATGCGGCTTGTTTATGATCAGTGCGGCGTTGTTGATCAGAATGTCGAAACCGTCCAGTTCACTGGCTCTTCCGGCAACTGATGCCGCTGCCGGACCCAGATCGTTCAAATCGCAACCAAAGAAACTGACGTTATCACCCAAAGCGGCGGCACGTTCGGTACCGTCTTCGCTGTCGGGGCGGTCCAGCACCACAACCTGTGCACCTTCAGCTGATAGTTTCGTTGCCTGCGCGCGACCCAGAGTGCCTAGCCCGCCCGTAAGCAGGACTGTCTTATCCGCCAGATTTCCCATTGCGTTCTCCAATCAGAGCACATCGAGGATTTCATCCATCGATGTATCGTCCGTCCTCTTGTCCAGCACGATTTCACCTCTCGCCATTGCAACGATGCGGTCACAGCAATCGAAAACGTGGTGGATGTTGTGGCTGATAAAAATCCCGGTGATGTTGAGCTCCTTCAACGAACGGACAAAACCGATGACCTTGCCGGTTTCCTTGACGGCAAGGTGGTTCGTCGGTTCGTCGAGGATCATCACCTTGGATTTGAAATGCATGGCGCGCGCAATGGCAACGCCCTGTCTCTGCCCTCCGGAGAGTTCTCCGACGAGGGCGTCCGGGGACCTCAGATGCAGATCGACATCGGCAATTGCCTTGACACTTTCATCGGCCATCTTCTTGCGGTCCATTACTCCAAGACCGAGGAGCGAGAATTTCATCGGCTCGCGGCCGATGAAGAGATTTCTGGCAATGCTCATCGTCGGCACCATGGAATTGTACTGGTAGATTGTCTCGATCCCCAGATCCATTGCATCGCGTGGATTGGCGATGTTGACCGGTTGTCCCTCGACGGAAATCTCGCCCTCGCTCGCGGTCTGTGCACCCGAAAGGATGTTGATCAGCGTCGATTTGCCGGCGCCGTTGTCGCCGACCAGGCCGACTGCCTCGTTTGGTGCAAAATCCAGAGTGACGCCCCTCAGTGCATGAACGCCCGAATACCATTTGTGAAGATTGCGGACGGAGATGATGGGTTGCGCCATGGCTCACGTCTCCACCTTGATCGCCTTGGCACGTTTGCCAAGCCATGCGTTTGCAACAACTGCGAAGATGGTCAAAAAACCGATGGCGAACTTGAACCAGTTGGCATCAACCTGGCTGAGGATCAACCCGTTGTCGATAACACGGATCAGGATGGCCCCGATCACACCGCCAGCGACCGTGCCTATGCCGCCTGAAAGGGCGGTGCCGCCGATTACGGCGGCTGCGACTGCCTGAAGCTCCCAACCTTCTCCGATTGACGGCAGAGGCGAGCCCAGACGCAGCACCTGGATCATACCGGCAAATCCGGCCAGCATCGAACAGAGCATGAAGCAGGCGATCTTGACGCGTGCGGTTGGTATGCCCATCGCCTTTGCAGCGGGAAGGAAGCCGCCGGTCGCGTGGACCCAATTGCCGAAATTCGTCCGACTCATCAAAAGCGACGCCAGAACAGCGATGACGACAAACCAGAGAAACGACATGCGGAAAAGGTTGCCGGGCCCGACAAAGACAGTGAACAGCCAGTTCGGCAATTCGGCCGGAAGCAGCGGCGGAAATCCGCCGGAAATCACGATTGTCAGGGAACGGGCGATAAACAGCATTCCGAGCGTGGTGATAAAACTCGGGATGCCGTATTTGATTGTTATATATCCGTTGATGAAGCCAATAGCAGCGCAGGCGGCAAGTCCTGCAAGAAATGCGGGAAAAAACGGCGTGCCATCAACCAACAGCACTGCCATTGTCATCGGCATCAGGGCAAAGACCGAGCCGACCGACAAATCAAATTCCCCGCAGATCATCAGAACGGTGACACCGATCACCATCAATCCGATTTCGGGCAGAATGCCCAGGATGCCGCGCAAATTGTCCGCACTCAGAAATACGCCGCCCGAGCGGATCTGAAACAGTATCACCAGCGCTGCCAGTAGAGATAGCGCCGCAAGTTCAGGCTTTTCCAGATAGATCTTGAGCATGCGCTTCATCTGCCGCAATTCCTTCCCTGACATCATCATATCCGGCCGCACTGCGCGGCCGGATATCGAGCAAATTTGAGCAAATTATCGGAGGCCCTGCGCCGACAACTTCATGATGCTGTCGGCTTCCGCGGGGGTCACAATGCCCTGGCCCGTGTCGACATCGGCGGGTGAAAGCCCGACCTTGTCTGCCAGATAGACCTGCATGACCGGAATGAACCCCTGCATATATGGCTGCTGGTCCACCTGGACCTGAACGTAGCCCGTCTGCATCTGCTGAACGACTTCCGGCACCAGGTCGAAACCTCCCAGCAACACTTTGCCCGGTTCTACCCCACGATCTTTCAGGACGCGGGCCACGGCAGCATGCCAAAAGCCGGTGTCAAAATAAGCAGTGGTGTCCGGATTGGCGTTCAGATAGGCGCCAACCCGGTCGGCGGTGACGGCCAGATCCGTGCCGCTGTCTATGCGCTCGAAACTGACCTCGCGGTTCGGATTTGCGGCTTTGTAGTCAGCCATAAAATCCAGCACACCTCCGCCGCGCGCCTCGGACCAGTTTTGGCCCGGAGCCGAAATTCCGACCAGCACCTTGATCGGACCATCCGCTGGAAAATGCTCGGACATGGCCTTTCCAAGCGAATAGCCGGCGGGACGAAATCCCTGGCCGACAAAGGCAGCCCGCGTGTTGCCTGCAGAGCCCTCACTGTCATCGACATTGACGGCAATCACGGTTACGCCGTCATTCACGGCACGCGAAATGATCTCATCCAGAGCCCGATCGTCCACGATCGACGTCAGCAATGCGTCGGGTTTGAGCGCAAGGGCGGTTTCCATGTTGGCCGCCTGCTGTTCGATCGAGCCTTCCGTCTGGGTAAAAATCATCTGGCAATTTGCCTCAATCTTTTCACAGGCATCGTCAAAGCCCTTTTTCACGGCCTGCCAGAATGTGTTCGAGGCCGAGGAATGGTGCGTGAATACGATGTTCAGTCCTTCGGCCCGGGCACCGTTTGCCCCGCCCAGGATCAGTGCCGTCAGTGCGACAGTTGTCATCAGTTTTTTCATCATGAGTCTCCTCCCGTTGAGTGGTTGCTATGAATCAGATGCTTGCGGCATCTGACGTTCTTCTGAATGTGGTAAAGGCTCGATCCAGATCGGGGTTCAGCTCCATGCCAAGGCCGGGTCCGGGGGGCACAGCGATGCGACCTTTGGTGACCTCGGGGAGCGCAGTCACGAGGTCCCGATACCAGGTTTTGTAGAAGGCTCTCACGCTTTCCTGCATCAGTGCATTGGGGGCGTTCAGCGACAGATGGGTCGACGCACAGAGCACCACAGGACCGGTGCAGTCGTGCGGTGCGATCGGCAGGTGCCAGGTCTCGGCCATCGACGCTATCTTGCGGGCTTCGGACAAACCACCACACCAACTGATGTCCAGGTTGAACACGCCAGCCACCCCGGTCTCGATCAGATCCCGGAAAGCCCAGCGCGAGCCGAGCGTTTCAGATGCTGCAATTGGCGCACGTGAGGCGTCGGCATAGCGCCTGAGGCTGGACAAGCTGTCCATCTTGATCGGATCTTCATGCCAGAAGGTGTCGAAGGGCTCCAAAGCGCGGGCAATTTCGATGGCCGGCAGCAGCTGCCACATGAGATGAAATTCCACCATGATTTTCATCCGGTCTCCCACTGCCTTGCGTATCTTTTCGAAGGGGGCCAGCGCCGATTTCAAATCGGACAGGTCGATGTACCGGCCGCGGGTCTTTTCCGCCGCCAGATCAAAGGGCCAGATTTTCATCGCCGTGATGTCTTCTTCAAGCAGCGACAGTGCCAGCTCATCAGCACTGTTCATGAAGGCGTTGAGGTCGTCATAGCTTTGGGAGTTATCTGCATTCAGCGCATAGTTCGCCGTGTTTTGCCCACTCGCCTTCTTGATGTATTCAGAGCCCGCGCAGGTGTTGTAGGTGCGAATGTCCCGGCGGGTAAATCCGCCCAGAAGCTGTGCGACTGGTTGACCGGTTGCCTTTCCGAACAGATCCCAAAGGGCGATGTCGAACGCTGAATTGCCGCGGCTTTCCACCCCGGTCGAACGGAACCCCAGATACCCGACCAGATCCGCCGACAGCCTGTCGATCTCAAGCGGATCGCGACCGATAACGATGGGTGCAACGGTCTCATGGATATAAGCCTCGACCGCCTGGGCGCCAAAAAACGTCTCCCCCAGCCCGATAGGCCCTTCGTCAGTATACACCTGCAACCAGAGCAGGTTTGGACGATCCTCGATGCGAACGGTTTCCAACCGGGTGATCTTCATGACGGGGTCAACTCAGTCCGGCATCAAGCAGGACCTTGATGCTGTCATCGAAATGCGCCGTCATCAGCATGCTGGCTCGCTGCGGATCGCCTGCCGCGATTGCATCGGCGATATTGATATGTGTCTGGATCATCGCATGGCGCTGCTCTTCTTCGGTTCGACTGCGCCAGCCGATCGGCCAGCTTTGGCGCGACACGCCCTGGAACGCGCCTACGATCATCGCGAAAATCGGATTGCGCGACGCTTTCGCGATCTCAAGGTGAAAGGCAAGATCATGCTCCATTACGCGATCGGCATCATCCATATGCGCCTGCATTTGCATGGCATGTCTGCGGATTTCCTGTGCTTCGGTTTTGGATCGGCGCAAACTGGCGAGTGTAACGGTGCGCGTTTCGATGGTCCGGCGCACATCGTAAATCTGCTGCACGCTGATTTGCTCTGTCAGCACGCCGTGTTCGATCATTAGTGACATGGCACCATGATCGAGATTGGCAACCGTTGCCCTCTTGCCGGCTTTCAGATTGATCAACCGCATCGCCGCCAGTGAACGGAACGCCTCACGCACCACCGTCCGCGAGACGTTCAGTTCCTTTGCGAGCTTGGTTTCACTGGGTAGCCGGTCTCCCGGCCCAAGCTCATTGTTGCGGATATGCTGGGTGATCACGCCGACGGTTTCACTGACCAGTGTTGTCCCGGTATTGTCGCTGGCCTGATGTGGCATTTTCGATCCTGTGCGCATTTTTTGTAAAACTTGTATGACAGGTTAATTGCTTTTAGTCTTATTTTTGTTTTAACCTGTTGTCAATGTTCAAGCTCTTGGAGGCAGATTTGATCGCAGAATTGATCTATCCAGCCAAAGATATCGTTGGCGAGAGCCTGGTCTGGGACTACCTCAGGAAACGCCTGCTATGGGTTGATATCATTGGGAAAACCATCCACGCCTTCGATCCCGTTGCCGGTAACCACCGGGAATGGGATACGCCGGACTTCGTGACTTCAATCGGCTTGCGCAAGGATGGCGGTGCCATTGTCGCCTTCACCAAAACCATTTGCCTTTGGGACTATGGCGACGAATTCACACAACTGGCTGCCGTCGAGCCAGACCGGCCCGGCAACCGGTTGAACGAAGGTGTAGTCGGTCCGGATGGTGCATTCTGGTGCGGCACCATGCAAAACAATATTGCTCCTGATGGTCAGCCGCTGGATATCACCGAGGATGCCGGGCAGCTTTACCGCTGTACTTCGGATGGACAGTTAATACGACTGAGCAACGATCTCTTCGGTATTTCAAATACGTTCATCTGGACCGATGACGGCTGCCTGATAACGGCCGACACCCTGAAAAACGAAATCTATCGATACGCAGTCGATCCTGAAACCGGGCGCCTGTCGGACAGAAGGATAATCCTGTCGAATTTCAAACGCGGTTTGCCAGACGGTTCGGCAATCGATGCGAAAGGTTTCATCTGGAATTGTCGCGTCGTCGGCGGCAGTTGCCTTGTCCGGTTTCGCCCCGGGCACCGGATTGAAAGCGTGATTGATCTGCCATGTTCATGGCCGACAAGCTGCGCCTTCGGTGGCGACAAGCTCGATACATTGTTTGTGACCTCCGCCCGCTTCACAATGGAAGACGAACACTTGCAGGCTCATCCACAGGAGGGTGGATTATATGCTGTTCGACCCGGCGTGACCGGTCTGCCTTGCCATCGCTTCGGATGAGCATGTTTCCACACATCCAGGGGTGAATCTCACCTTGGGTTCGGCCGCGGCATCGATACTTGCAATGCGTCAGTAAACCGCCTCGTAGGCCTCGCAGATCTCGGCTTCGGATTTGTTTTCAAGGTAACCGATCTCGCCGTGTTTATGTGCCGCATAAATGCCGGCGAAAGCCGGCGGGAACCAGCCTTTCACCGTCGCATCACCGGCAAACGTGTCAAGCGCAGATGCCAGTGTCAGTGGCAGGCGGACAATTTTTTTGGCGGCGAGCGCATCGTCATTAAGCAGCGTCAGGTCCTGTTCCGTGGCATCGGGACACACCAGCTGATCTTCGATGCCCTGGACGCCGGCATGGACGATTGCAGCAAGCGCCAGATAGGGGCTCGCCGCGGCGTCTGCTGCCCTAAACTCGAAATTGTACTGCTCGGCCTCATCCACGTCGCTCAGATCCGACATCGGGCAGATGCGCACCGACGCCTCCCGGTCGCGATAGCCCAGATTGTTGAAGGCAGCGCTCCAGCGGTGCGGCGTCAGCCGCGTATAGGACACGACGCTTGGCGCGGTAATGGCGACAATACGATCGAGATATTTGAGCACACCGGCGACAAATTGCGCTGCCGGCACGCTGAGGCCATGGGGACCATCCGGATCGTAAGTTGCCGGCTTGCCATCACTGTTACGCAGGCTCATGTGAATATGTACGCCGTTGCCGACGCCCGACGGGTCGCGAAGCGGCGTGAAGCTGGCCGTCCGTCCGGTCCGTTCGGCGGTAATGCGGACCAACTCGCGCAATGTCACGGCGTTGTCAGCGATCGCCACTCCCTCAACCGGGCCGATCGTGGCTTCGTACTGATCCACACCATATTCTTTCATGAACGTATCCGGCTTCAATCCGGCCGCTCGAAGCGCGGCAAACAATGCCTCAGCGTATTGCCTCTGCGCCCTGAAGCCGGCCGAGGTGTAGGCGCTGCCCAGAGGACAGTCTGCATCGACGAAGTGGAATTCATGCTCGAAAGTGCCGAACAGACGAAGGCCCGCTTTGGCCTCCAGCCGAGCGAGCGCCGCCTTCAGAATGGATCGCGTGCAGCACTCCCAGGCTTCGCCGGTCGTTTGCAGGATGTCACCAATGACAAATTGCTCGCTTGGCGCTTCATCGCCAAAATCGGCCTTCACCAGTGTGGCCGGATCGGGAATGAGCACGAGATCGCCCAATGCGCCATAAGGGCTGTCGGCGATCGAGTCGAAGCAGGTTATCTGAACGTTTGTCGGCGTCCAGCCAACGCCACGCTGCAAGCGTTTTTCAAACTCGGTTTCGGCAAAAGCCTTGCCGCGCACCTTGCCGGCAAAATCGGAGGTTACCGCGATGATCAGCGGTTCATGATTCATCATCAACAGCTCCATAGTTCGGGCGAAGGGCCTCCCACCCTCCGATACGTTTCGTTGTGGCCTCCCAGTCCTGCTCGGCAACGGCCGTGATCAGCGCTTCGACAAGCGCCAGCGCACCGCAGTAGCTGTCCCAGGCGGTTCCGCTTTCAATCGGAATTGCCATCACTTCCGCCGCATGTTCGGCGACCGGAGAAAGCCACTTGTCAGTGATCAGCAGCACACGCGCGCCCCGCTTTTCCGCTGCCAATTCAGCCAGATCCGACAGTCTCTTTTCGTAACGCCGAAAGTCGACGATCACGAAAATGTCGCGGCTGCGCACGCGCAGCAGGTATTCGGGCCAGATCTCGGGATCGGGCGGCATGTGATAAACGTCACGCCTGATCTGACGCAGGTGACGCGACAGCGTCTGGGCGATCGGATCGCTCATACGGCCGCCGATCAGGAAAACATTGCGCTTGTCGTCGGACAACAGCTCCAGGACCCGCTCAAACTGATCTTCGGTAACGCCCTCCGACACCCGGGTCACGACATCCGATGATCGTTCCAGAAAGCGGCGCAGGAAGCCGTCGCCGACGGGCATTGCGTCATCGCGCAAATCGACCGGCGAGTGCTTCCGCTCCTTGAGTTCATCGATCAGGCGGCGCTGGAATTCCTGGTATCCGCTGCAGCCGAGCTTGCTGACAAAGCGGGTGATTGACGGGGCGGATGTATGCGTTTTTTCGGCAAAGGATTGAATCGTCTCCAGACCGGCGAACGGGTAGTCGGAAAGCAGTGCCGACGCCAGCTTGCGTTCTGCGGGCGTAAAGCCTTCCGCCATTTCTTCAATCTGTTCACGCACGTTCATGGCGCCTCCTTGCGGCACAATTCCACATTGAAAAAAAATCGTCAATAATGTTTATTTGTTTGACATTGAAATTTTCATTACATTTAATAGACTCTTCCAGGGAGGAACAATAATCCATGCGTTCGTGGCCATCTGATCATAATGGCACGCTTCTGTGCGCCGACGATCCACTGCCTGCGGTCGTGGTCAACGGACAAAGCCAGAGCCCTGTTGTTCTGATCTGCGAACATGCCGGGCGGGTCATCCCTTCCACTCTCGGAGACATGGGCCTGACACCGTCCCAGATGGATTTGCACATTGCCTATGATATCGGCGCGGAACCGGTGGCAAGGCACATGGCCTACATCCTGGACGCTCCACTGGTACTGCAGCCCTATAGCCGGCTGGTTTTCGATTGCAATCGGCCGGCGGGCTCACCAACCGCCATTCCGGAAATCAGCGACAGCGTTGTCATTCCGGCCAACAACGATATCGATCCGGTCGACGCCCAACAGCGCGTTGATGAGATCTTTATCCCGTTCCATGACACTGTTTCGAGCATCCTCGACAGCGGGCCGCGCAGGGCGGTGTTCGCCATACACAGTTTCACGCCGGTGCTTGGCGGCGAGCACCGTCCATGGGAGCTCGCGTTTCTGTTTCGCAAAGATATGGCGACTTCGCGCTTTCTTGCGGATGCGGTCAAAGCAATGCGCCCGGAAATCCGGATCGGGATGAACGAACCGTACACGATCGAGGACAATGCGGACTGGTTCGTCCCCTATCACGGCGAGCAGCGGGGCCTTGCACACAGCCTGATCGAAATCAGAAACGATCTTCTGGATGCGGACGAAGCGTACCGGGACTGGGCAAATCTTCTGTGCTCAGCCACCGAAAGTTACTTAAACGAGGCTTCGAGATGACGCGCACCCGCGATCTGCCGATCAAACCACCCGAGGCGGCACTGCTGTTTATCGACGTGCAGAATTTCTGCGCGCACCGCGATGGTGGCGAGTTTTCGGGCCTTTCGGATGCGGCGTTCGAAGACAAATATGGCTGGTATTTCGGGCAGCTGGAAAACACGGTCATTGCCAACATGCAGCGCCTGCAGCAAGCCTGCAGGGCAAAAGATATCGAGGTGATGTATACGACCATCGAAAGCCTTACCAAGGACGGGCGTGACCGGAGCCTCGATTACAAGATAACCGGCTTTAACGTTCCGAAAGGGTCCTGGGACGGACAGGTCATTGACGAGATTGCGCCCGCAGAGGATGAAATCCGGCTGCCGAAATCGTCTTCATCGGTCTTTGTGTCGACCCATATCGACTACATTCTGCGCAATCTCGGTGTTCGTCAGATCGTCATCAGCGGCCTGATCACCGATCAGTGTGTCGAAAGCGCGGTGCGCGATGCGTGCGACCTCGGTTACCTCGTCACCCTGGTGACCGATGCCTGCGCCACCTATTCACAGCAACGCCACGGCAATTCGCTGAGCGCCATCCGCGGCTACTGCCGACAATTGAGCACGCAGGCGGTCATCGACGAGCTTGAGGAGGAACCAACATGAGCGACGCTATCAAAGACGTCTGGGAAAAAATCGACGCGGGCAGCGATTTTGTCGTCGAACTGACCAGCGAACTGGTGAAAATTCCCTCTGTCAATCCAAAATTCCAGGTCGATGCGGAGCTCAATCGGGAGCCGGAAGTCCAGGACCGCGTACAAAAACAGCTGGAGGAAGACGGCTTTTCGACGGAGCGATGGGATGTCTTTCCCGACCGGCCGAATGTTACCGGTGAATGGGAGGGAACGGACGAGAAAAGCCTCATCCTGTGCGGTCATATCGATGTCGTTCCGGTCGGTGACAGTTCCGCCTGGGCGCGCGATCCCTTTGGCGGACAGATCGAGGAAGGCCGTGTGTGGGGACGCGGCGCCGTCGACATGAAGGCTGGTGTGGCGGCATGCATGGCAGCCGCCCTCGCCATCAGGCAGGCCGGTGTAACACTAGAAGGCCGTCTCGCCATTCACAGTGTCGTCGATGAAGAGGCCGGCGGCTTCGGCGCCATGGATCTCGTCAAGAACAAACGGCTCGCCAGGCGTGCCATCATCGCGGAGCCGACCTGGGGCAATGTGGTGCCGGCGGAGGGCGGCCTCAGCTGGGTGCGGGTAACGATCTTCGGCAAGCAGGCGCATGCCGGCTGGCGTTTCAATTCCCTCTGGCCGCAGCCACACACCGAGGGGCGCATCGAACCTGGTGTCAATGCGATCGAACTGGCCAACCGCTTTTTGAATGCGCTTCGCGATTTCGAGGCTTCCCGATGCCGGGACAACTGGCATCCGCTGACGCCGGCCGGACTTGCAACAATCAATCCGGGAGTCATTCGCGGCGGTGCCGGCATGGGCGAGGATGGCAACCCGGCGATCATGACAAACGCCGCCATGATCTCCGATGTGGTGACCATTGATCTCGACTACAAATTCATGCCCGATGAGAACTTCGAGGACGTCAAATCCGAGTTCGAGGATTTCGTTGGCCATTTTGCCGCAACTGATCCGTGGATGCGCGAAAACCCGCCCAAAATTCTGTGGGATCTGTTTGATCTCAACTTTCCGCCAATGAATACGCCGATTGATCACCCATTGACCCTGTCGATTGCCAATCGCGCCACAGAAGTTCAGGCAAAACCGCCTGAAATCAAAGGTTTCGAAGCGGTGACTGACGCGGCACATTACGCCGGCGCGGGGGTGGATCCGGTGGTTTACGGACCGAGCGGCGACGGCTTCCACGGCAACAATGAATGCGTCGACATCAACAGCCTTATAGAGACGACGAAAGTGATCGCTGCGGCGGTGATCGACAATTGCGGCACGCGTTAATTAAAACCAGTGTGACAGGAGCAAAAAATGTTAGGCAGACGACTATTTATCGGCGCTTTATCGGCGCTCGCGATTTCCTACTCCACCACCCTCGCCTATGCGGATGTGGTCAAGATCGGCGTTCTGGCGCCGGTGACCGGCAAGGCCGCGGCCGATGGCGAGGAAATGGTCAACGGCGCACAGCTCGCCGTCGACGAACTCAATGCCGCCGGCGGCGTCGGCGGCCACACATTCGAACTGGTGGTTGGCGATGTTGGCGAGGCCAGCGCCGATGCCGTGGCCACGGCAGCGGAAAGACTGCTGTCCGACCGCGATATGGGTGCCATCCTCACCGGCTATGCCTCGGGCTCGAACTTCGAGATCGAAATGATGGCCGAACAGGACATGATCTATCTGATCGCCGGCAACTCGGCGCAGACTGAAGGCATCATCGGACCGGATCCCGGTTCCTTCGGAACAGTCTGGTCGCTGACGCCCTCTTACGCCGGCTACAACACGGAGATCGTTCCCGTGATTGACGGTCTTGCCGGGGCGGGAAAACTCAACCTGCCGAACAAGAAGGTGGCGATCATCGCCTCCGACAATCCCTATTCGAAAGGCATTGCCGACGGGATGAAAGAGTCGTTCGAAGGCGCAGGATGGACAGTGACCGAGAATGATCTTTTGCCGTTCGGCGAGATCAACGACTGGAGAGCATTCCTCGCCAAGGTCAGGCAGGATCCTCCGGCCGTGCTCATCAACACCGACTATGTTTCGGCCAATGCGGCGACCTTCATGTCGCAGTTCATGGAGGATCCGACCAACAGCCTGGTCTTCATCCAGTACGCACCTTCCGTGCCGGAGTTCCTTGAACTCACAAAGGAAAAGTCTTCCGGGGTTGTCTACAATCTTCTGGGTGGTGTTCTGAATACGCCAACGAATCCGCGTGCGGCAGAGGTCCTTGAGAAATACAAGACCGCGCACGGCAACGAGCCGGGATCCTATGGACCAGCGCTCTATGAAGAGGTTCTGATCTACGCCGATGCACTTGCAAAGGTCGGCGATCCTTCCAAGCGCCTGGAAATCGGTGCCGAGATCGCCAAGACCAACAAGCAGACCGCCATGGGCAAGATGCAGTTTGATCCGGCAACGCATCTGGCGGTGCAGTCAAATGACGGCATCCCCATCCAGTTCTACCAGATTCTTGATGGTAAGCGGGTGCTATTCTACCCGGACGTTTATGCAACTGGTTCCTTCAGCCAGCCCGGCTGGATGAAATAAATGCCTGCAGCCGGAGCCGCAACCGCGGCTTCGGCACTCCATTTCAAAGAGGTGCTATGTCCAGTCCCATCCTGCAGGCGGTCGGGGTTTCCAAGACCTTTGGCGCACTCAAAGCGGTCAATGAAGTCTCGTTTTCGGTCAATCGCGGCGAGATCTTCGGCATCGCCGGACCGAACGGATCGGGAAAGAGTACCCTTTTCAATCTGATGACCGGCATCCCGTTCGGACCGTCGTCCGGTCAGGTTCATTTCGAGGGCACCCAGATCGATCACTGGCCGGCGCATCGCATTGCCCGTTCCGGCCTGTGCAGAACCTTTCAAAAAGATGCGGAGTTTCCGGAACTTTCGGCGCTGGAGACAGTGCAGATCAGTGCTGCGTATAATGGCCGTTTGTCGCGCAAAGGCGCAGCCAGCGAGGCGGATAAAGCGCTTGATCTGGTGGAAATGGATGCCGCGCGCCGCACCATGAAATCGCACGGATTGTCGGTCTACGAAAAAAAGCAATTGATGATCGCCTCTGCGCTTGTCTCAAAGCCTTCAGTCCTGATGCTGGACGAGCCGGCCTCGGGTCTCACCAAGCCCGAAATCTCAAATCTCGACGCACTGCTCATCAACGTCAATAAATCCGGCATCACGGTTCTGCTGATCGAGCATGTTCTGAGCCTGCTGCTTTCCGTATCACAGCGGCTGATGGTGCTCAATCAGGGCGCGGTTCTGGCCGAAGGCGCTCCGGCGGAGGTGGTGAAGGATGCATCGGTCATCGAGGCCTATCTCGGAGGACGCGGCTGATGGGGCGGCTGCTGGATGTGCGTGATCTCTTCGCCGGTTATGGTCCCATCGATGTCCTGCGTGGCATCAGCATTCATCTGGACGCGGGTGAGAATATCGGACTGTTCGGCCCGAACGGCCACGGCAAGACGACATTGTTGCAGACAATATCCGGCCTTGTCAGACCGACGAGCGGGACGATCACATTCAACGGCGCCGACATAACGACAGCGCAGCCGCCAAAGATCGTCGAGGCCGGATTGGTCCAATCGCCGCAGGGCAATACGATGTTCGGCGAAATGCGGGTGCAGGAAACGCTTGAGCTGGCGGCATTCTCACGCCGTGCGCGCGGGAAACGAAATGACAATCTCCGGCGGGTATTCGGCCTTTTCCCACGGCTGCAGGAACGCGGAAACCAGCGTTCCAAAACACTGTCGGGCGGCGAGCGCCAGATGCTGTCGATCGGTGCTGCGCTGATGTGCGAGCCGGGCCTGTTGATGATGGACGAGCCGACCCTCGGACTTTCGCCGCGGCTCAAGGAGGAGCTTTCGGAAGCTATTGGCAAGATCGCAAGCGACGGCGTTCCTCTGATCGTGGTCGAGCAGGACATTGAATTTCTGCTGCGGGCGGCAGACCGCCTTTATCTGATCGAACACGGCGAAGCGGTTCAGGAAATCGACCGGGCCAATGCTCCGGATCACGCGGAAATCATGGAGCTCTATTTCGGAAAGGCCGGCGCGTGACTGAAACCCTGCTCGCAACCCTGGTATCCGGAGTCGTCCTCGGCTCGCTCTATGCGCTGATGGCCAGCGGTTTGAGTGTTGTTTGGACAACACTCGGCGTCTTCAATTTCGCCCACGGCGCGCTGATGATGTTCGGCGCCTATATCGCCTGGACGGTGTCGGAAGCGGCCGGGCTCGGTCTGCCTGCCGGCATCTTGGCCGGGACGGCGGGCGCCGCTTTCGCCGGGGTGGTCATCGAACGCCTGCTCGTGCGGCCCTTTTACGGCAATCGCAACATGCTGCTTGTGACCGTCATGACGACGCTTGCGGCAATGATCATTCTGGAAAAGGGCGCGCAGATCATCTGGGGAGCGCGGCTGAAACAGCTGCCGCGACTGATCGATGGCGAGGTGTCGCTGTTGGGCGTCGCCATATCGGCCCATGAAGCAATCCTGCTGGTGCTGGCGCCGGCAGTGCTGATTGCCATCTGGCGCTTCACGGTGCTCACCAATACCGGACGCAGCCTTCGCGCCGTCGGCCAAAACCAGGACTCCGCCGCGCTGATCGGCATCAATGTGCCGGTCGCCTTTGCGCTTGCATTCGGTCTGTCGGCCGCACTTGCGGGGCTGACCGGCGCGCTTCTCGGCTCCATAAGGTTCATCACCCCGTCCATGGGCGCCGAACCGCTGGTCAAAGCGATGATCGTGGTGATATTCGGCGGCCTTGGAAGCCTCGGGGCGACAGCAGGCGCCGCCTATATTATCGGGATCATCGAGGCGCTGCTGATCCTGTGGCTGGGCCTCTACTGGACGCCTTTTGTGCTGTTCTTGTTGATGATTGTCGTCCTCGTCTTCCGACCCAACGGGATATTCGGAGGCCGCGAATGACACCGACCGTCAAAAACGTCGCCCTGCCCCTTATCTGCCTGGCGCTGCTGCTGGTCGTGCCGGCCGTGGTCTCGGACAGCTATACCCGGCACCTTTTCATCATCGCCTTCATCTACGCCATCATCGCTTCGAACTGGAACCTCAGCCTCGGGCACTGCGGGGTGTTCAATTTCGGGCATCTGACCTTTTTCGGTGTCGGTGTCTACACCGCAGCCATCGCCGCAAAAACACTCGGCGTCAGCCCCTGGATCAGCATCCTGTCGGGCGGCGTGACGGCAGCGCTCGCGGCGTTCATCATCGCCGCGCCCGTAGCCAGGCTGAAGGGCATTTACGTGGTGCTCGTCACATTCGCCTTCAGCCAGCTTGCCATGCAGCTTGTGCTCAGCCAGTCGCAAATTACCGGCGGCGCCGAAGGCATGGTGCGTATTCCCTATCTGAAGCTCGGCGACTACAGCTTCATCCGCGACTACAAGCTCGGCTACTACTATGCCGGATTGGCGCTGCTCTCGGTTTCGACACTGTTTCTCATCGCGGTGACACGGTCGCCATTCGGCAAGTCGCTGACGGCTGTCAGGGACGCGGAAGACTATGCGGCATCCCGTGGCATCTCCGTGTCGCGCCAGCGCATCCTCGTGCTGATCCTGAGCGCCATATTCACCGGGTTCGCCGGTGGCTTTTACGCCATCTATCTGAGGGTCGCATCGCCGGAAGTGTTTGGATTCGGAACCCTGTCGCTGGCACTGTCGATGGTGCTCATCGGCGGAACCGGCACGACCTTCGGCCCCATCGTCGCGGCACTCGCGCTGACATTCGCCACTGAATCGCTGGCCGGCATCCGCGGGTTCGAAGAAGCCCGTTTTATTGTCATCGCGGTTGCCATGATCCTGGTCCTGCGTGTGGCGCCGGGCGGCGTTCTAGGCATTCTGGACCGCCTACTGCCGTCGGCGCGCCAATAGCGCTAAACGCTCATGTTCGATGCCACTGCCGTACAGCTGCTCCTCGTTTGGTATGATGAAATTGACTTCCTGTTTGATTTTGTGTTTATTCAAACTGAGTTTAGTCATACCAAACTCAACAGATTTGTGAAATACTGGATCTACAGTCGCGCGTTGGCGGGACGCAGGAAAAGGCGGGGCAATCGATGTCCAGGATAGAACACATTGAAGCGCGCCATTTCGCTGTACCGCTGAGCGAGGTTCTTTCCGATGCCAAACATGGCGACCATTCGCATTTTGAATTGATAACCGCGACCATCACCCTGGAAGACGGGAGCGAAGGCACCGGCTACACCTATACCGGCGGGCGCGGCGGGCGGGCCGTTTTCACCATGATCGAATGCGACCTGATTCCGTTTCTCATCGGCAAGGACGCCTCGGCTGTCGAAGAGCTTTACGAAGCCATGCAGTGGCACGTCCACTATGTGGCGCGCGGCGGCATAGCCTCCTTTGCAATCTCGGCACTCGACGTTGCTCTTTGGGACATGCGCGGCAAACGACGCAACGAACCGCTCTGGGTAATGGCCGGCGGCGCTGCCAATCGCTGCAAGGCCTATTGCGGCGGCATCGATCTGAATTTTCCTTTGCCGAAACTACTCGACAGCATCAGCGGTTACCTTGCCAGGGGCTTCAACGGTGTCAAAATCAAGGTGGGCCAGCCAGATTTGGAAAAAGACGTCGCGCGCCTTGCCGCCGTGCGCGAGCTGATCGGTCCGGATATTGCGCTGATGGCGGACGCCAATTATTCCATGTCGGTGGACGAGGCGATCACCGCATGCAGGGCGTTTGAACCCTTCGATCTGCTCTGGTTCGAGGAGCCGACAATTCCGGACGATTACGCCGGATATGGCCGGATCGCCGATGCCACCGGAATGCCGCTCGCCATGGGCGAGAACCTGCACACGATCCACGAATTCGAATATGCCTTTGCCCAGTCGAAGCTCTCCTTCATCCAGCCCGACGCGTCGAATTGCGGTGGCATTACGGGATGGCTGCAGGCCGCGGCGCTGTCGCGCGATGCAGCAATACCGGTTTGCAGCCACGGTATGCAGGAATTGCATGTCAGCCTCGTCTCCGGGCAGACGAATGCCGGTTGGATAGAGGTTCACTCCTTCCCGATCGACGCCTACACAATGCGGCCGCTGGAGGTGGAAAACCATCTTGCCGTCGCGCCCGACACGCCGGGCACCGGGGTGACATTTGACTGGCAAAAACTCAAGGCCGCACACGAACAGACCGCTTGACCGAGGACATGCCGATGGAAACATTCGTATAATGCAATGCCGAGGCCTGAGCGTGAGCGTACTGGACAAATTCGATCTGACCGACAAAACGGCGCTTGTTACCGGTTGCAAACGAGGGATTGGCCTGGCCATGGCGACGGCGCTGGCCGAGGCTGGCGCCGACATCATCGGCGTCAGCGCCAGCCTGGAAATCCCCGGCAGTGTGGCCGAGCAGACGGTGACCGCTCTGGGGCGAAAATTCAGTGCCTATCGTTGCGACTTCTCCGACCGGCAGTCGGTCCGCGAGTTTGCAGAAACGGTCAACCGCGAGCATCCCCAGATCGACATTCTCGTCAACAATGCAGGCACCATCAAGCGCGCGCCGGCGGTGGATCATGGCGATGAACTGTGGGACGAGGTCATCGAGGTCAACCTGACGGCGGATTTGATCGGCCTGCTGATTGCCGCGCCTGCGATTGTTCCGCAGATCCTGCAACGGCGCATGCAAGCCAAGTCGGCGTAGAGTTATGGGCAACGAGGAACAGGTCACGATCGTGGGGGCCGGCATCGTCGGTATTTGCTGCGCCCTGTCTCTTCAGGAGCGGGACATTCCGGTTCGTCTCGTTGACAGGGGCATGCCGGGTCAGCAGACGTCGTTTGGAAATGCCGGCGTGATTTCACCGTGGTCGATCGTTCCACAAGCCCTGCCTGGAATCTGGAAAAAAAACCCAGGTTGGCTGCTCAATCCGGACGGACCACTTTCGGTTCGCCCAAATTACTGGCCCAGGATGATACCGTGGGGCCTCAGGTTTCTTCGTCACTCTCACGCCAGTGCAGTCGGACCGGTCTCGGACGCGATGGAGGTCCTGTGTGCCAATTCCATTGACCTTTTCCGTCGGCATCTGAGTGGCACCGGGCACGAGGGCCTCGTTGTCGACAGCTGTTACGTGCACGCTTTCAGGCATGCCGGAATGGCAAAGCTCGACGCAATCGACTATCGAATCCGCAAGGAAAAGGGCGGCACGCTTGAACTGATCGGATCCGATGAATTGAGACGCCTTGAACCGGCGCTCTCAAAAGAATTCCAGGCGGCTGTTCTGATCAAGGGGCAGGCACGGGCATTGTCGCCCGGGAAAATAGGAACGATCCTGGCCGACAAGGCACGGGCCGGCGGGGCAGAGTTCGAACAGATCGAACTCACTTCGCTGTTCAAAGACAGCAACGGCGAATGGGTTCTCAAGTCCGCGGACAAAAATCTCGTCGCAAAGAAAGTTGTCCTGGCGGCAGGTATCTGGTCTGCACAACTGCTTGAGCAACTGGGGCTTAAGGTCCCGCTTGTCGCCGAGCGGGGATATCATGTGGGATTTCCGGAGCCGGGGGTTGAGCTCAACAATTCGGTCATGGATGTCGACAACAAGGTCGTTGCGAGTTCAATGCTGGAGGGACTGCGGCTGGCAGGGACTTCCGAGTTTGCGCATATCGATGCCCCTGCGGACAAACGACAACAAAAAAAACTGATCAGACAGGCACAGAAGCTGTGTCCCGATCTCAACACCGATCAATCAACCTTCTGGATGGGACACCGACCCTCTTTGCCAAACAGCCTTCCGGTACTGGGACCGATTACCGGACAGGAAGGACTGTTCGGAGCGTTCGGTCACTCCCATTACGGGCTCATGATGGCGCCGAAATCCGGGGAGTTGATTGCGGACCTGCTCTCTGGTCGAAGAACAAACATCGATCTTGCCCCATATGCGTCTAATCGATTCTGAAGCTGCCTGACGGCCGGGCAAAAAACCGTGAGATCGGCACAAAATTCGCTGCACATGCCATTTCCGGACCAGCACATTTCATATTTCATCATACCAAATAAACGGAATCGCTGTCTTTGGTCTTCCGAATCGCCTATTAATTCACGTCTCTGCAATTTTCTCTTGTTTTTGTCATATTAAATGGTCAGTGTTGCGTAAATTGGCATGGGATCGCCAGGCAGAGCGGGTTGCTTTCGGATGCGGGCGCAGGAGACTACACGATGAGCGAACAAAGTGGATCTGCATCAGGCCATCGCGCTGCAGACATGATCGTCGCGGATATCGAAAAACAGATTGCCAGCGGTGTCTTGAAAGGGGCTTCGCCACTGCCTTCCGAACGCGAACTGATGGAAGAGTTCGGTGCCAGCAGAACGGTGGTTCGCGAGGCAATCACGGCCCTGTCAAACCGCGGCCTGATCGAATGCAAGCCGCGTTATCGGCCAATCGTACGCCAGGTCGGCTATGAAACCGTCATAGACACAACGAGTCCTGTGATCCGGCAGTTGCTGCACGAACCGCAGGGCGTGAAGAACCTTTACGACATGCGCGTCTTCATTGAACGCGGACTAGTGCGCGATGCTGCACTTTATGCAAGCAAATCCGATATCCAGGAGTTGAAGGCAGCCTTGCGGGCCAATGAGGACGCAATTTCGAACTCCGACGAATTCTATAAATCGGATACCGCGTTCCATCGCGTTCTCTATTGCATCCCGGGAAATCCGGTATTTCCGGCGACCCATGAGGGGTTTGTATCCTGGCTGGCGCCGCAATGGGATCGCATGGAACGGTCACCGGAACGCAACCAGCGCAACTATCAGGCGCATGTTGCGATCTATCAGGCGATCCTGGAGCGCGATCCGGACGCAGCTGAAGCAGCTCTTGTGTCGCACTTGAAGGCAGCCTGGGAATTCGTGCGCACCACCTTCAGTCTGGAAAACTAGACTCCTTCCTGGTTTCTTTTCTGGTGAATCTGCCTTTCGCGGAACCAGATGATCAACCCGGCCACTATGATGATAGCAGCACCTGTGAGCGTCCAGAAATCCGGCACATCGTTGAAAACCAGATAGCTCCAGATCGTCAGATAGAGAATGAAGGAATAGCCAAATGGCATCAAAAGGTTTGCCGGCGCGAAATTCATCGCGCGGGTCAGCATCTGATGCCCCGCCCAGCCAAAAAATCCGAGGCTGAGCATCGTCAGCCAGGCGAAACCGCCAACCGGATTTTTCCACTCCAAAACTGCGAACGGCAATAGCACCGCAGTGCCGACAAGGCCCGAATAGAACTGCAGGATGTTGGTCGACACCACACCGCTGAGCCGACGGGTCAGGATGGAATACAGCGCGAAGCCGACGGCACCGGTGAGCGACAGGAATACAGCCCAGTGGAAACTCTCGCTGAACGGCCTTATTGCAACGATGATGCCGCCAAATCCGAGCATGATCGCGAACCAGCGAAAAATGCCGACCCGCTCACGCAGCAATGGCCAGGAAAGCGCGCACACAATGATCGGTGCCGAAAAAAGGATGGTGCCGGTAAGCGAGAGCGGCAGGTAGCGAATGGCAAAGAAATTCAACACGGTCGACATCATCAGCAATAATCCGCGCACAACAACGAGCAACGGTTTTTCGCAGGCCAAACGGGAAAGCACAAAGCCGCCGCGTCCGACCAGGCCGAGTGATATGCAGAAATGACCGATGTAGCGCATGAATGAGAGCTGCAGGGCTGAAAGGCCTGCAATCGCGAGCCATTTCGATCCCGTATCGATAAACGAGAACATCAGATATGCCACAAGCATCAGACCGATGCCGGCAAGCGGTTTGTCTGTTCCGGCGCGGGGTGCGGTTACCGCCAATGCGTTCAGCCGCTTGTCTTGCCGGGCTCTCTGAACAGGGCGCTGAAGAAATCGACCTGTTCCGGAACCAAGGTATCGCCCCGACCTTTTGTAATCGCCATTCCGAGGGCCTGGCGCGCGCCGGTTATCATCAGGCTCTCGACACCCAGATTCTCTGCCATGGCTGCATAGTATCCGATGTCCTTTCGGGCGTTTTTCACCGAGAAGGCGAGCATGTCCGGATTGCCGTCGATTGCGTAGGCCTTGATGAAATCCATCATGCCGGAATGCAGCGGACCGGCCGCCATCACATCATAGACCTTCTGTCGGTCGACCCCGGTTTTGTCGGCCATCGCAAAGGCCTCCGCCATCGCATTGGCGACGGTCTGTGCATAGAAGTTGTTGATGAGCTTCACGGTGTGTCCGGTGCCGAGAACCCCGAGATGGAAAACGTTTTCGCCGAGGTCCTTCAAGACGGATTCCACGCGGTTAAATGCACCGGGATCACCCGCACACATGATGTTGAGATTGCCTTCGAGGGCGTGGGAAGGCGTGCGGCCAAGCGGCGCGTCAAGATAGAATGCTCCGGCTTGCTCCAGCTTTTTGCCGATTTCCTTTGTGGAAGCGGGAAGAGACGTGCCGAAATCAATGACGATCGCATCTCTGCGAACGCCGGCAGTAACCCCATCAGGCCCGGACATCCGGGCCTCCACTGACGCGGATGTGTCAACACACAGCATGACGATGTCACTGGCCGCTGCCAGTTCACGCGCCGTATGCGCTTCGCTCGCGCCGCGTTTGACAAGCTTGTCGATATTTTCCCTCGACCGGTTGGCGATCACGGTCAACGGATAGCCAAGGTCGAGGAGACGGTTGCACATGGCCGAACCCATGAGGCCCAGTCCGATGAATCCGATTGCAGGTTTGCTCATGATTGATTTCCTGGATTGTGAGTTTCAAATGACCGCTGCTTCAAGCCCGACTGAATTTCATAAATGGAGCGGTTGCGTTCCGGCTGGGGCTGCGGAATACGGACCGGTACAGAGCTGAGGCGCGGGGTTATGGTTGTCCTGCCGCACAGCATGCGGCTGTCATAGTCCTGAAGATTGTTGAATGTGGTCATCGAACCCATCACCGGGAACGCGTCTGCGGCCATCATTTCATAAAACAGACGCCGCCGGTCGTGGTCCGACGTGTTGAGTGCGGAACCGTGCACAATCCGGGCGTGGTGGACGGAGATCGACCCGGCCGGCCCGGTCACCTCGACGGCATCGGCGATATCGAACCCGCAGGCTTCAAGGCCCATGGCGCCGATAAACACACCGTTCGCATGATGATCGTGGACCGGGCCGCGATGGCTGCCGGGGAATACCATGAGCGGCCCGTTTTCGCTCACCATGTCGTCGATGATCACTCCAACGGCCAGAACATCGTCATTGGTGTGCGGATAAAAGGCGAAATCCTGATGCCATTCGATTGCCGCGCCATAGCCGGCCGATTTCATGTTCAATTTCGAGGTGTGCAGCCGCAGGTCGGGGCCGATCAGATCGCGTATGGGGGCGAGTATTTCATCGGACACCATCAGATCGTGCACGACCTGGCTCGTCGTATGGGGAAGCTTGATACGCCGCAGCCGCAGATTTTCGGGTGTGTGACTATCCTCAAGATCGATGCGGTCATTGGATTGATCCATGCCCCGCGCCTCGTCGGCAAACCGTGTTATTTCCGCACGGATGGCCTCTATGATTTCCATCGGAATGCGGTTTTCAAGAACAAGGTAACCGTTGCCTCTGTAGAACGAGACCTGTTGACGCGTGAGGACTTCCAGCGATGTCATTTTTCGATCCTCCCATTTTCAAAATCCGTCTATGCCGTTTGCCCGTTTACGTCGGCGACCTTGACCGGCCTGCCTGATCGCGCCGACTGCTGAATGGCCATGACCGCCTGCAGCGCCGCCACACCGTCCCGGCCGCTCACCATTGGTTTGTCCGTCTTGCCCCGCACCAGCGATGCAAAATGCGACACCTGTTCGAACAGCGGGGTCACGCGATGCGATTGAACATCCGATGCCGTCAACGGCTTTGACCAGTCGCCTTCGCCGTCGCCGGCATGGCGCCAAACTCTAAGGCCGGGAAACTCGAATGCTCCGAATGTACACCCGATGCGCCAGGACGAAATGCCGGTTTCAGCGATGTTGGGGTTTTCACCGCATGCACCCTCGAAACTCCAGGGTGTGAGTGCTGCATCCGTGACCGCCACTGTGGCCAGAAGTCCGCTTTCAAAATGAACCAGAATTGCCGCGGTGTCTTCAACCTGGCCACCACGTTGAAGGTTTGTGACAATTGCCTGAATTTCGTCCACCGGACCGAAGATACAGCGCATCAGGTCGATCTCGTGGATCAAGTTGATCAGCAGCGGCCCGCCGTCGGAATCCAGCCGCCAGGCGCCTTGCTCAAAATAGCTGTGCGGCTTGCGTACCGCCCATATTATGGAGGCAAAGACCGGCTGTCCGATGTCGCCGGAGCCGATCAAGGACCGGGTTTGCTCGACAAACGGATGGTAGCGTCTGTGGTGCCCGATCAGCAGCGGAATTTGTGCCCTTTCGAACGCCTCAACCAGCGCCTGCCCATTGGCAATCGTGTCCGCAATCGGTTTTTCAATCAGACAGGGCCATTTGCGTTCGAGACATGCGATGCCCGTTTCAAGATGGAGTGCATTTGGGGTGGCCACAATCGCGGCATCGCAGGCCGCGTCCGGAATCTCGGCCATCGTGCCATACCATTGTGCACCCAGTTCCCGGGCAAGCGAGCGCTTTTCAGGGTCCGGGTCAATGATTGCCGCGAGGCTGCAATCGGGATGACCGGCCACCATGCGCGCATGGCGTTCGCCAATCAGCCCCGCACCGATTACAGAAATCCGCACGTGTGGCAATCCGGTCATGTCAAAACCCCGATTTTGCCGAGCGGTGGCGTGGAGATCAACGTTGTCGGCCGGTATTGCAGATTGTCGACCACATCGCATCGAACAATTGGCGGCATCCTATTTGCGTGGCGGACCGTCAGGCGCAATACGGGCTGTCCGAACTCCACCTGTGCTGTGGAATATGTTGTGAGTTGGCCAGTGTGTGACGGGTCACTTCCCACATCTCCTTCCATTTTCTCCAGTCGCGCAGTTCGCCCTTCGGATTGCTGCGGGACCGGGCGATGAACTCGGGGAATTGGCTGCGCCCGGTGGGCTGGCCGGTTACATTGTAGCGAAGATCAAACGACCAGCGATAGCCATCGCTGAGGTTCGGAAGTGATGCATGCGGCGTCAACGGATGGAAGATAACCGCGCCGCCCGCCTTGACCGGTGTCGGTGTGGCGCTGTCAGTGGGAACAAAGGCGTCGGCGATTCCCACCTGCGTCCTGGAGCAATGCGGCAGCATGGACTCAAATTTGCCCGATGCCACCTGCAGGCAGCCGTTTTCGACGGTCGCGTCGGTGATCGCAAGCCAGACGGTCACAAATTCCGTGTCGTCGGCCTCCTCAAGCGTGACGCCTTTATCCTGGTGCCAGTCGGTTGCAATGATATGCGCCCTGGTTTCGGATTCCGGCACCGCATTTTGTGGCGGTTTGATGCGGACGTGCTGTATGGGGTTTGACGTGATTTCCGGCCCGATCAGATCCTCGACCAGGTCAAGAATGCGCCTGTTTGTCAGCATATCGAAAACAGCCGGGCCAATGTGCATCGGCGTGTCTTCGCCAATGTCATTGTGCGGAAGGCTAATGTCCAGAGGCTGATACCACTCGAATCCGCGCCCGCAGCACTCATCAAGCATTTCCCACAGTGAAAGTCCGTCGGGGCTTTTCGTCACCAGACCTTCTTCGTGCCATCGCTTGAAATGCTTGCGCATGAGATCGGCATATTCCTGCCGAACCGCCTGCAGGGTGGTGTCATCAAGGATGTTTTCAACAACAAGGTAGCCTTGCGCGGAGAACCGATCCTTATCGCTTTCAGTCAACATATCGTGTTCTTTCTCACAGCAGCAGGGTTACGATCGACGGCCAGATCAGCAAAACCGCAAGCGCCAGCAACTGGACACCGATAAACGGCAGGAAACCCTTGAATATATCCGTCAGTGATATGTGAGCGGGCGCCACGGATTTCAGATAGAACGCGGCCGGTCCGAAAGGCGGTGACAGGAAACTGACCTGCATGTTCATGCAGAACAGCACGCCGAACCAGATGGCAACGTGCTGCGGGGACAGCGTTCCGATGAAACCGATTTCCTCAATCGGCAAGCGTTTCACGATCGGGAGAAATACCGGAATGATCAGCAGCACGATGCCGACCCAATCCATGAACGCGCCCATGAACAAGAGTATGACCATCATGGTCAGAAGCACCAGCATGGTCGGCATTTCGGCACCGACGATCAGATCGGCTATGTAGGTCGGCCCGCCGGCCAGGGTATAGGCTCCGGCCAATGCCGCGGCGCCGACTGTGACCCAGATGATCGTGCCGGTGGATCTCAGGGTTCGCATCAGGCTGTCCCACACCAGACCGGTGGACGCCTCGCCGCGGAAAAGTGCGATCAGGAACACTGCAATGGCACCCATGCCAGCGGCTTCGGTTATGCCTGTAATGCCGCCGTAAATCGATCCCAGAACTATGCCGACCACAGTCATGGGCGGCACCAGGCCTTTACCGTGCTGCCATCCCCTTGCAGACCGCTCGCGGCCAAACACAACCAGCGCCAACACCAGGCCCAGGATCACGAAACCCGCCAGATATGGCAGGTGGCCCGTCATGCCGAGAAAGATCGGATCGCCCTCACCCTCGGCTATCGTGTTTTGCCCGGTCACCGTATAGAAGAGCGCCCGCAACAGGAGCAGTGTAGATGCACCGGCCAACAGGATTGACAGAAACCCGCCGAACATGCCGGCTTTCTGAAAACCGACAGGATCCTCCGGTTTTGGTTCCGGCAGGGGCGCAAGCGATTTGTTGAGCTGCGTGCGTATGACAATGTAGAGAATAATGAAGCTCGCCAGCATTGCACCTGGAATGAATGCGCCGGTGAACAGTGCCTTGATCGAGGTTTCCGTGATCAATCCAAAAATAATCAGAACGATCGATGGCGGGATCATGGTGCCAAGTGATCCCGAGGCGCAGATAGTGCCGATGGCGAGATTCTGGTCGTAGCCCAGCCGCAGCATTTGCGGCAGGGCAATGAGGCCGAGCAGCACCACCTCGCCGCCGATAATCCCCGACATTGCCGCCATGATAACCGCCATCAGCGATGTGACGATGGCAATACCGCCGCGAAGGCGGCTCAGCCAGAAATCAAGCGAATCGTACATTTCCTTGGCAACGCCGGACCGCTCCAGCAGCGCCGCCATGAAGATGAATAACGGTACCGAAATGAGCACGTATTCCGTTAAAAGGTCGAAGATCTTCTGCGTCAGAATATATAATGGCCCGGTTCCCGGCCTTCCCGTAAGCAACCCCTCTCCGAAACTGAACGGATCGGTCAGGAGCGTCGGCTCGAACTTCATGATCATGACAAGGAGTGCAAGAACGGCCGACGCAAAGCCAAGCGGCATGCCGATTGCTAGAAAGAATACCAGTCCGAGGACCAGAACGATTGAAATGGTTCCAACGTCCATCAGTCTGACCCCACGCTGCGTTTGATGGCCTCAAGTTCATCCTCATCAATATCATCCGCGGCCGTGTGCACGGTCTGCTCAAGGTTCCAGTCGCTGATCAGATTGATGACGGCCTGAATGGCGATCAGGACAACCATCACGAGGATCATTGGCTGAATGGTCGCAGGGATTGGCGGATCAAACGCGGTCCCGAACATTTCCCATTTGTAGAATTTGATCACGAAGACCTGGTGGAAGCTTCCGTAGACGAGGAAGAAGGCGAAAACGACAAGCAGCAGAACTGAGATGATGTCGAACAGGCGCTGCATCCAACGCGGCACCATATCGTAAAGCAGAAATATCCGGATGTGGCAGCGCTGCTGCATGGCGTAAAGACCGGAGCACATGAAGACGTACCCGGCGATCCAAAGCGTTAACTCGTTTGCCCAGAGTGTCGGTCTTTCCACCACATAGCGCAAAAACACCTCGTAGAGCATAACCGCAGTCATCGAGATGATCAGGATCATCGTCACACGACCAACAAAGAGCGCGATCCTGTCAATCGGACGCCAATGCTGAAACTCCATGTGGGCAACTCGGACCGTCCTGGTGCCAATATAGAATATGATCGGCATCAGAAAGAGCACGGCCCAATCGATAATATCAGCCTTGCCGCCAAACAAACCGGACAATCCCGGGGTTACATCCTTTCGCAAGTGCAACTCGCTCATCTGATCAAAAAGGCTGGGATTTTCGGGCGGAAGAAAATCGAGGATATATGCGGGTGTGTGCCAGACCGCCCAACCGGCGCAGAATACGAACGCAAATGGAATCAGCCACTCGCGGGGACTACCGGTTTGCTCTTCCATTGATCTCCCTCCCCGCACAGGCGAATTCACCGTAGCAGCCTGTGCTGCAATACGGACCGTTGCCTGCATCCGGTCCGTTCGATGTCAAATTCTTCCCGCCTGTCAGTTTGACATGGATTTGAGGATTGGGAAGCGCCCCGGGAAGTTAGTCACGGTTATTGTCATCCGCGGTTTGTGAATCCGGCATCGCGGCAGTTTGCAATTTCAGTTTGATGATGCTGTTTTCAGCCGGCCTGGTTGTGGTGGCGGCGGAGCCGAAACGACACCGCCGCTACTTCAGAATTTACGGGCTTGCGTTACTGCATAGCGCCCATATTGGTCAGGAAGTCGATATGGCTCTGGAGAAGCTCCTTCGATTCCGGAGTTGTGGCAAACTCGATCCAGCCCGCTTTGACCGCTTCGCGGAACTTGGCGAGTTCTTCAGGCGACCATTCATAGAGATTCACACCCTTGGCACGCAGATCTTTCGCGGTCTGAGCATTCTTGACCTCATTGATCGTGGCGTTGTGCAGTGCCAGCGCATCCATCCCAACCTCAAGAATACGCTTGTGATGGTCTGGCATTGCATCCCAGACGTCCTTGCGGCAGGCGAGATGGTCGGCCGGCATGGAATGGAAACCCGGAAAATTGGTGTGTTCTGCAATGTCATAGAGACCAAGTCCGACATTGTTTGTCAGGTTGGCTGCATCCGCACCGTCAATGATACCGGTTTCAAGCGCCGTGAAGATTTCGTTGAAATCCATCACGATCGGCGAAGCGCCAAGATTCTTGAAAACAAGCGTTGCCATTCCCGGTGGTGAACGGAACTTCCAGCCCTTGAAGTCTTCGACATTGCGGATCGGAGCAGTTGAAGAAAGCGACTCCGGTCCTGGGATCCACCAGCCGATGAACTCCATGTTGTGATCGTTATAGAGTTTGTTCAGCGCCTCGCGACCACCGCCATGGAGCAGCCACGACATTTGCTGGTACGGATTGGAATAGCCGCCCATCAAGTCCCCGGCGAACTGGAATGCAGGATTTTTACCTGTCTGGTAAGCACCGCCAGTCATATCGCAATCGAGAATACCGGTTGCGGCGGCATCGAAAGTTTCGGCTGATTTGACAACGGCCGATGCATAGAACATTTCCACTTCAATCTCGCCATTGGACATCGTGGTAATGTCATCGACGAACTTTGCGGCCAGCTGACCAGACAATGTTTCCGGTGAGAAGTGGGTCTGAATACGCAATGTTGTCTTGTCGGCGGCCTCGGCGTCACTGACGCCAGGAGCTCCCAAAACGGCAAATGTAATTGCCGCGGCGCCCGCGAGCATGGTTGCAGATAGTTTCTTGAGCATTATGATCCTCCCTATATTGCTCTTAATATTCAGACCAAGTGAAATACTCACGAGACCTTGCATTGATCAACCGGAGCTTCCGGTTGTGTTTTCTGCCGTCAGTTGCACTCGTTGACGGCGACATGCCTTTCCTGGTCCAACTGCGTACTCTCCTCACGCAACGCCCAATCATCCAAGCTGCGGCTTTTGTGCAATGCAGTCAACCGCGCACTTCTTTTCCAGTGATCTGCAGGCCGGCGGTTTGCTTCATACCGAGGACCAGCATTCTCACGATATTTAGTCAAACATCTGATATTTTTACAGTCAACATATTTTACGTCCAGCCGCTCCCTAATTCCGGACTTTACTGATCCGCGACTGGCACTTCCGTTGTTTCAGACACCTGTAAGACGACAGAGGCGGATGACACCCAGCAATAGCGCCAATTCGACGATTCCTCATTTTTTGGTTTCAACCACCCCAATCACCGTTTCAACACAAAATAATTTGGTACGACTAAACAAGAGAATATCAACTGCAGTGCGATGCACTTGTCAAGAGCGATTGTCTTCAAAATGGGAATTTGGAACATTATTTGTATATAAAAATTCACACCATAATCCACTGAAATTGGTAAGATTTAGCTCACATTCAAATATTCCCTTTTCACAGACACCCAATGACACGCATTGTATCTCGCAAGCTTGCGTAATTTTTTGGTATGAACAAATTGCCCCTCTGGTTGTATGCCTAGCGAAATTGAACAACGAACCACACCGGCGCGAATTACGAGTTCAGCAGCGCGCAATCGCGACCGTCAATCGAAGAAAAGCGCTGTTGCCGTGCATATAACAGGACATCCCGGACAGAATATTGCATTTGATCCATGGCATGAAAGACCGGAGGATGTGGACTGGTCCGCATTCGACTGTGTTCGTGGAAACAGCGATCTCTCACAAATGACCCTTCTCTCCCACTCAAAGCGGCAAACCGCTGCGCAGTTTCATGTTCGGGATTCCGACGTTGGTCCTGCCCGGCAACATGTATATTTGTGCCGTGTCCGTCGCCGATGAAAGATGGTTTATACATGCCGCGCGCGCATCGTTACTCCGGTTGTAACAACCCACCGGTGAACGGGGCAATAACCCTAAAGGTTGCTAGGTGCCGCCGCGGTGGAGGACTCACTGAGAGCTGGTTCTGCTCTTTGGGCTTCTCCACCGCAGGGTCTTGCGCCGATCTGTTCAATCCAGGCCCCCGAGTTCCGGTTACTCAAGCCGCCCGCCGATCGTGCTAATCTTTGCCGGACAACCGCCCGAAAATCGTGGATCGATCCAAACCGGTGAACCGGCCATCCGGCATGCCGCGCCGCCAGAATCCGCCCATCATGACAGCACCGGTCAGGACAGCTTTTTTGTTGAAGACTTGCCCCGGCGATTGAAAAGTTCCCGTTGGCCAGACAATCGGAAAAATCGAGTTCCGATTGAGCGGAACACGCATCGAATGTTGCAATTCCCCTGAACTCTGCCCGGCAAAATCGTCCGTTGCGGGCAAAACCAGCACCATCAAACCTGGCATCGTTGAAAAAGCAGACCGAGCGAAAATCGGCTTCTGCTTCAAAATGTGTGGAGCGGAACCAGCTTATGCCCTTGAGTGTTGCGTCGTCGAAGCACACATCGCTTTCAAAGCGGCTGCCGGAAAAATCGAAACCGCACAAGGTCAAGCCGGACAAATCGAGCGGCTCAGTTACACGCCTGTTGGTCAGATCCGCAAAATGACCGAAAGCCGGCGGTTTTTCCAGGTCAGAGCGGATCTCGGCGGCCGAAATGTCCTTCAACACGCTCACAGCGGTACCTGCCACGCGTCGTAGGCATAAACCCAGTCTGCATTGCCGACGCCAACCTGTTTGGCAACATCGGCGCCGCCCTTGCCGACCTGGAAGGTCACGTCAAGTCCGGCATCCTTATGATAGCCTTTGGCCATCGCCAGTTTGAACGGCGCGAACGCCGGCAGGAAATCAGGCACCGGAAAAAGATAGGTGATCTTCTCTTCTGCCGATGCAATGCCCGCCATAAACGACAGGGCCAGCAGGGCCATTGTAAGTCGTATTGTATTTTTTATTGTAGTCTCCCTGGATAGTTTCTTTGAATTCATGCGATTTCTTCGGCATCCTGAAGTTTCAGAAGCGAAAAGAGGCGATTGATGTTTTCGGTGATCTCCGGGTTTTGCCGGCGCGCCGTTGGATTGCCCCGGTCAGGCAGATTGACGGTGATTTCTGCAATCACGGTGCCGAGACGCTCGCTCAGAACAATGATCCGGTCGGCCATAAAGACCGCTTCCGCCAGATCGTGTGTGATGAGCAGCGTCGTAATGCTCTCGCGCGCGATCGTTTCGGCAAAATTGCGCTGAATGATGATCTTGGTCTGTGCGTCGAGGGCAGAAAACGGCTCATCAAGAAGAATGACATCCGGCTCGATGGCCAGCATGCGGGCCAGTGCCGCCCGCTGCCGCATGCCGCCGGATAATTGATAGGGATAGTAGTCGCCAAATCCGTGCAGATGGCATTCGTCGAGTTCCTTGTTGATCGCCGCAAGATAGCTGGTGAGGCTCTCGGCAGTCCAAGCCGCTCCACCGTCAGGCCGCTCGATGCCGGCTGAGTTCAGCTCACCCGCAACGGCATCCATGTCGTGTATCCCATTGGAAAATATGGCTTCCAGCGCGTCAGCAAAAGCCTGCTCGCTTTCGGTCAGCGCCCGACATCTTGATTGCACATCTAACGGAAACTGAACCTTCAGTGCGGATTGCGAAACCATCCAGTTCGGGGGATTGGACATGGTGATATTCCAACTGTTCGTATTTGAACAACGTGTTCAATAATTATCACGTTCGAAGTTCGGCGATGAGGCAAGCGTGGCGATCGGCACATTGGTGCCATTCGACACGTCGAGCGGAGCGAGCCTGCTTGAAGACCGTAAGATCAGCGGAAATCCGGCCTATATCAATGCAGCAAGTCGGATGATCAGTTTGACGAAGCCGTCAGCAACGGGGTGATGTTACGGATGGCGACACGCCGGTTGCGGCGTTCGTCCCCGTCCGTGTCGATCTTCAGATATTGCTCGCCATAACCCTGCACCACCAGATTTTCCGGCGGCACGTCAAACGCATCAATGAGAATTCGCGCAACAGTCTCAGCACGCCTGTCGGACAGGGTCAGATTGTAAACATCGCTGCCGACGGCATCCGTGTGGCCTTCGATCAGAAATACAGCAGCCGGATTGTTGTCCATCACGTCGAGCATTCCGCCGGCAACGTTGGCGAGATAGGGTACCTGGGAGGCGCGAACAGTCGGACTTCCCGTATCAAATGTGATGGTATCCAGATCAACCCTGCGGACCATGGACCGCAGGCGATCGCTTTCGCGGACTTCACGCAGGGAATAACCGGTGGTCACCTGCTCAACCGGCGGCGCTGAAAGGATTTCAGCCAGACCCGAACGTCCGTAGCGGCCGCCCGAAACGATGTATTGGTCCCGCGGAATATTGACCCGCACGGGCGGCAGATCCCTGTCATAGTTCACTGCGCGCCGATCACGGTCCTCTCGAATGTCGAACAGGACAACGCGCTCGCCATTGCGTTTGACTTTGACCCGCCTCAACGCATAGCCGCCGGGATCCCGCACCGTTATGATCTTGGACCCGTTGGGTCGGTAAATTGTTTCGCGGGTGCGGCCACTGCGCATCCTTTCGACCTCGATATTCTGTCCGTTGTCGCGAAACAATGCGCTTTCGTCCTTGCGGACATAAAACCGGCCATCCCGCTCAACGACAAGCCGATCGCCTTCATCCTCGACAACACGCCCGCCAAGGGCCGGAATCAGGGCGCCGACCACCGCGCCGACACCGGCGGCTCCAAGCAGTTCCTGCCTGTTTTTGCGCGCTTCCTTGCGGCGTTGCCGTTCAGCCGCGCGCAGTTGCTGCCGCTGGGATTTGGAAACGTCATCGGGAAGAACCGATGCCGGTTTTTCCGCGGCCTCTTCTATCTGTTCTTCGATCGGAGCTTCGGCAAGCGGTTTTGCCTCGGGTGCATCCGGTGACCGTGAGGCAGCCTCGTTTTCAGTTGCTTCCTTCCGGGCTTTGCGCTCGGCCTTGCGTTTTGCCTTTCGGGTGGCTTTTTTCTTATCCTTTTCGGCTTTCTTTTTGTCGGCCTTGGAAACAGCGGGTTCGCTCTCCGGATCCTCTTCGGACGATTCTTCAGCGGATTCCACTTCCGGCTCTTCCGGCTCCTCCTCCTGTTCTGCGACTTCTTCTTCGGGCTCCGGCTCCGGTTCTTCCTCCGCCGTTTCTTCCTCTTCTTCCTCGATCTCCTCTACCTCGACGACCCTTTCTTCTTCTTCTTCCGCTGTCGCCTTCTGCGCAGCGACGATACGCTTGCGCTCCGCACGGGCCGCCTTGAGCGCCTGCCGCGCTACCTTTACGCCCTCGCCATTTGCCTTGGCCTCTTCGAGCGCTGCCTTGGCAGCCTCGACGGCAGCATTTGCGGCATCAAGATCCTGCGCCTGCGCCGCACCGTGCATTGTCACAAGCATGGCGCCGCCGACGACGGCTGTTGCCAGGGAAAGTCCGCCTGAATGCGACAGGGCCAGTGCCAGGGCGGATGTTGCCGATAACAGCGTGCGTCTCATGGGTCTTGCCTTTCAAAGGATTACGGTTTGCATTTGCGCAGCGTTAGAGAATCTCCGCCCTAAAATTGGCCATTGTGCGATTGCTGCTCCAAAAATGTCTAGAGGCGGCCGCCGACAGGTGAGCCGCAGGCACACAGGAAATGAGAACCCGCCCACAAAGTTTGCGCAGTCTTACGGACATCGATCATCGGTAACCGAAAAGCGAAAAACCCCGTTTTCAAGATTCATTTCAAGAGCTTGCGGGGCGAACCGAAGGCATCGAACCACTTTCTTCACAAACTGATTCACATGCCAAAACCCGAAGCACTATCGGGCGGGGATCAATGCCACCGGCCCCACTGGCCCCAACCGCTCCTGACCGGATGTCGGCTCCGCACTCAATCAAATCTTGCTCTAGATCAGCCCCCTTGCCGCCAGGTTTCGCATCAGCGCCGCAGCGCCGAACGTCCACGGCCGGCAATCCGTCGAATAACAAACCGTATTCGACAAGCATCCAAGTTGTGCATTGGCTATGCGGACGATATCGCCCTGTTTGTGGGTAAAACCTTCTCCTGCAACATCACGGTCTTCGGTCGGCGCAAAGAGCGTGCCGAGAAAGAGCGCAAGTCCATCCGGATACTGATGATGCGGTCCTATGGTCTGCCGGACAAGGTCAAGCGGATCGCGGCTGATCTCCTTCATGGAACTGGCGCCGTGCAGAACAAAACCGTCGCTGCCTTCAACATTCAAATCTAGTTCTGCGGTGCGGACATCTTCGATGCTGTATGCGCCATCAAAGAGCCGGATGAAGGGACCGATCGAACAGGAGGCATTGTTGTCCTTGGCCTTGCCGAGCAGCAGGGCTGACCGGCCTTCGACGTCGCGCAGATTGACGTCATTGCCGAGGGTTGCTCCCCTCACCTCGCCCTTGCTGTTAACGGCCAGCACGATCTCCGGCTCGGGATTGTTCCAGTTTGAGATCGGGTGAAGACCGACCTGTGCGCCCCAGCCGACCGAAGACATCGGCTGACCTTTTGTGAACACCTCCGCATCCGGTCCTATGCCGACTTCCAGATATTGCGACCAGACGCCCTCGTCAATCAGGGCCCGCTTGACGGTTTCGGCCTCTTTCGAACCGGCCTCGAGGTTTTTCAAGGAGTCGCCGATGATCTCAGCACACCGCTTGCGGATCGCCTCGGCCTTGGCCGGATCGCCTGCCGCTTTTTCCTCGATGACACGCTCGACCATGGAGCTGGCAAAGGTCACGCCGCAGGCCTTGATGGCCTGCAGGTCGAATGGGGCAAGCAAGTGCGTGCGCTGCCGCACAGCATTTGTTTCAATGCTTTGTGCTGCGATATCTTCAAGGCTGCCCAGATGCTCACCATCCGTTTCGCGGGCGTAGGCGCCTGGGTCTTCCAGCTCCAGCAGATCGCGCATCGTCGGCGCGGTTTTCGTAGTTATGTCCACCAGGTTCCCGTCGCGCACGACGACAATCGACGGCCCTTCGACGTCGGCGCGCCACACACGCCCGACAGATGTGCCGTCTTCCAGAACGTTGATCAGATTGTCCATGTAGTTCATCCAACATACCCATTTGCGAGCTTCGAACCGGGCAGACCGCTTGGCTGCCTGGGATCAAGCGAAGGTAAAATCGAATATATTTCATCCAGTGGCAATGCCGCTGTGCTAAAACTCGTGATGTCCGAATTTGTGGTGTTGGGTCGCAGGTGTTCGCGGTGGCAGAACAAATCGTTTGCAAGACGCTGATTCAGCTAGCTGGGCAATAGCAATCGTTTCAGAGGCTTGGCGCAGCCAGCACAGGCATTGATTCACACCGTTCACAAACTGATTCAATTTGATGATTGGAGCACCGGGCATCCAGTGTGCATGGTGCGGGAAAGGACGTCAGTGCCGAAATAGGCTTTCTTGAGCTCCGGATTGGCACCCAGCTCTTCGGCGGAGCCGCTCATCCGCATCTCGCCGGTCTCAAGAATGTCGAGCTCAAGATTGCGTTCCGTGTCGTACCGCGCGGTGAAGGCGTCGACCAACAGGTTGTCAGGCCTCACAGCCGTTCAGCTGTGTTTTTGAAGATACTCAATTATCAAATTGATTGTTCCGAAGTTCTCGATCACGAGATCGTCGTCGGGAACCGAGATGCTGTAGGTCTCTTCGAGCCATATAATCAGCTCCATCGTCGCGGCGGAATCGAGAATATCAGCTGTGGGATCTCCCGAACTGAGCCCTTTACATTGACATCGAGTGTATGATCCCATTGTTCGTCAGTGAGTTCTTCGAACAACCCGAAACAGCTCACGCCAGCGCAGTTGACAACAACATCCAACTTGCCGAACTCATCCACCGTATGTGCGATGCAATTGTGCACAAATTCGGTGTTTGTCACATCTCCCTCGTGCCACCGCACAGTGGCATCGCGGTGACTTAGGCGTTTCAGCAATCGTTGCGGCTTCACGCGGTCGGTCAGAATCAGAACCGCGCCCTCGTCGCAGAATCTCTCGGCTATGGCGCCGCCAAATCCGCGATCATTGGCGCCAGTTACGAGGACAACTGAATTCTCATAACGTTTTCTTGCCGTGATTCCTGCGCCCCCTCCGTCTGCACCGTTCGTACCTCACTGGGCATTTTGGCCTTCTAGCGACACAGTTCGCAGTCGGGAATTCTTTTTTTGCTGATGGCGCATTTCGGAACGACAGTTCGAATTGCCTGGCGGCGAAACGCTTTGAACGAGCCGTTTGACAACGCAATCTATGGGCCGTGCGTATTGCCGAAATAGGCCTTCTTGAGTTCCGGATTGGCACCCAGTTCTTCGGCGGAGCCGCTCATACGCACCTCGCCGGTTTCAAGGATATGCAGATGGCTGGCGAGACTCATGGCAAAGTTGGCGTTCTGCTCGGTAATCAGGATCGTCAGTCCGTTCTCCTGGTTGAGCCGGTTGAGCGCGGCAGCGATGTCGAGGCATACTTTGGGCGCAAGACCGATGGTCGGCTCGTCCACCAATATGAGGCTCGGGTTGGTCATCAGCGCCCGTCCCAACGACACCATCTGCCGCTCGCCACCGCTTTGCGTGTAGGTTTCCTGGTTGCGGCGCTCGGCAAGGCGGGGAAAGAGATCAAATACAAGCTCGAGATTGCGCTCCGTGTCGTGTCGGGCGGTGTAGGCACCAACCATCAGATTGTCGAGAACCGACATATAGGGAAAAAGGTTGAAGCGCTCCGGCGCGTAGCCGACGCCGCGCTCGACGATCGCGCTGCTTGCAAGGCCGGTGAGCGAGTCGCCGTCAAGCCGCACGTCGCCGCGGATGGAAGTCAGCCCGATGATCGAATCGAGCAGGGTCGATTTTCCTGCGCCATTGGCGCCGATGATGGCAACGATCTCGCCCTTTTCAACCGTTATGTCGACATTGTGCAGCGCCCGCGCCTTGCCGTAATAGGCCGACAGGCCTTCGATCTCCAGAAACGCCATCTATTCGCCCCCCAGATAGGCGGCGCGCACGTCGGGGTCGGCCATGACATGTGCAAAGTCGCCCTCAGCGACGATGGCGCCGTAATTCATGGCAATGGCGCGGTCGATCAGCGGCTCCAGCGATTTCAGGTCATGGCTGACGATGATCAGCGTCATGCCTTCCTTTCGCTTCTGGTTGATGAGTTCTGCAATCTGGGAAATTTCCCCGGCCGTCAGGCCGGCAAAGACCTCGTCCAGCAGCATGATCGACGGGCCGGTGGCGAGCGTGCGCGCCAGTTCCAGCTTGCGCAGGTCACCCATCGACAGTTCGGCCGGGTGGCGCTTCAGGTCGCCTTCGGCGAAACCGACGCTGAGCGCCAGTTCGATCTCCCGGTCGTGGTTGGGGCCCCGGACCAGCATCTGCCACAGATTGTTGGGCATTAGGCCGAGCCTGATGTTTTCCATGACGTCCATATCGGCAAAGGGCCGAGGAACCTGGTAGGTGCGACAGACGCCGCGGCCTATGCGCGCGTAGGTCGGCAGCGCGGAAATGTCTTCTCCATTGCACAGGATGCTGCCGCTTGTCTGGCGGTGTTCGCCCATGATCAGGCTGAAGATTGTGGTCTTTCCCGCACCGTTCGGGCCGATGAGGCCAAGCGACTCGCCGTCCTCGACGCGAAAGGACATGTTATCGGTGGCGGTCAGTCCGCCAAACCGCTTGACGACGTCGCGAAGTTCCAGCGGATAGCTCATGAGCCGGCACCCGCCCGCGCAGCCTGGATCCTGCCCCAGCCCTGCTTTGCAACCTCATAGATGCCCTTGGGCTGGTACATGTAGAGGATCAGGGCGATGCCGCCATAGATGAAATAACGCTCCGCACCGGGAAGCACCGGGCGCAGATATTCAAGCAGAAAGGTCAGGAAGAACGCGCCGATCATCGGCCCGATGATCGTCGATGCTCCGCCAATCAGTGCGGCCACAATAATCGTGAAGAGGAAGTTGATGTCGAACAGGGCCCGCGGTGCGATCGAGCCAAGATAGTGGACATAGAAGGCGCCACCAAGGCCGGCAACAAAGGCGGCGATCATAAAAGCCGCGAGTTTCAGCTTGGTCGTATCCAGACCGCTGCCGCGTACCGACTCCTCATTCATGCCGATGGCGCTGAGTGCGGTTCCGAGCCGCGATTTCATAAGCAGCCACATCGAAAATGCCACCAGTGCCATCAGGCAGAAGGAAAGATAGAAATTGTTCACCGCGCCGCGGGTTATAGTCTCAACGCCCGAAATCCCGCGTGTGCCTCCGGTGATATCGGGCCGAATGACCTGTACGAGCTGATACATCAACTCCATGAATGCGAGCGTGACGAGCGCAAAATAGCTGCCCCTGATGCGCAACGCCGGCAGGAAGAACAACGTGCCGCCTATCATCGCTGCGACAACAGCCAGCGGGATCGACAGAGCAATCGGAAACCCGAACCGATAGGAAAGGATCGCCGAGGTGTAGGCACCGATACCGATCAGGAACGGGTGGCCGAAACTGATATAGCCGGTGCGGCCAGAAAGCACATCCCAGCTGATCGCGAAGATGGCCAGGAAATTGGCAAAAATGATCGTCCTCAGCGTGCCCTTGGATACGAATTCCGGCAAGGCCAGCATGAAGATGATGAACACGGCCCAAGCCGCAAGATGCTGCCAGCGGATGCCCATGTCACAACTCCTCCCGGCCGAAGAGGCCGCGCGGACGCATGACAAGAACCCCGATGATCAGCAGCATGGTGAAGACGCCGCGCAGCTCGGCGGCAATCAGCGTCGTCGATATAATTTCCATGAAGCCGATGATGTGGGCGACGATCAGCGTGCCGATGATCGAGCCAATGCCGCCGACAATGACCACGGCGACGGCGATGATCAATGGTGCCACCCACATGGACGGATTGAGCTGTGTGTAGCTGGCAAAAAAGACGCCGGCGATCGCACCGAGCCCACCGGAGATGCCCCAGGTGATGAGATTGATGCGGTCCGGATCGACGCCAGAGATGGCCGCACCCTTGGTGTCCATCGAAACCGCCTGCATGGCCCTGCCGATATGGGTGTTGCGGACAAAGAGATAGAGCCCGATCAGAATTGCCCAGCTGGCAAGCGCAGCGGTCAGGATATTGAAGGTCACGGTCGCGCCGCCGACACGCCACACGCCGGGGACAATCGGATGCAGGATCTTGGAACTGTCGTTGAAGACCAGAACGATGCCGGCCTGGATCACCACGGCCAGGATCAGCGTCGAGATCTCCACAGCCACGTGGTCGCCCTTCAGCGGCTTGACCAGCAGCGTGTATTTGAGCACCCCGACACCACAGCCGAAAACCACCGCCAGGAGGATGCCAACAAGCTGCGGCATGTCGAGCACCTGGGTGACGTGGTAGTAGACATAACCGCCGATCATCAGATAGGCGCCGTAGGCAAGGTTAAGCACGCGACCGATGCTGAATATCAGTGTGAAACCGACAGCAATCAGCGCATAGAGTCCGCTCAAAAGCAGCCCCTGGATGATAATCTGGCTCATGGTCAGAAATCGCGATCCGGGTTGTGAGACGGTGCCCGCCGAGGCACCGTCCTCGAAGACCTAGGGGTCTATTTTTTAACCCAGGACGGGACTTGAAATTCGCCGGTGGCGTATTTTTCGGGATAAACGACCGCGGAGGTGCCGTCCTCATACCACTGGATGACAACCATCGAAGGCGCACCGTCGTCATAGGGATCGGTGATGTCGAAGCGCGCGTTGTGCGGATAGGTGCGTCCGGTGCGCGGCTCGACCTCGTCGCGGCCCCAGAAACCGTAGCGCAGCCACATCTGGCCGTCCTTTTCAAGCACCAGATCCTGTTTCTCCATGGCGTCGACCCAGGAGTTGTTGTTGAAACCGCCCGCTTCTTCCGCGGCAGCGAAAGCCTGCTTCAGACCATGATAGGCGTTGAAGCCGTTGAAATGCGGGAATTTCGGTCGGCTGTCGCCATATCTGGCCACATATTTGTCGACAAAGGCCTGGGATGCCGGATCGAGCGCGAAACCGACTGAGGGAACCGGGCTCAGGGTCGAGATGCCGCCCCCGGCACCGCCTGTATCTTCCCAGTATTCCTGGCCAAGTGCGGCGACATTGACGCCGGTCATACCCATCGGCACCTGCAGTTTCACATATTGTGAGGAGACCACCTGCGAGTTGACCGAGGAAATCAGATAGATGAAGTCGGCGCCTGAATCGACCGCCCGGCTAAACAGCGGAGCGAAGTCCACCGTCGCCACATCGTAAACGATCGTATCGACGACTTCGATACCGGCATTCGGCGCCAGCGCTTCGGAAACCAGGCCGTTGATGGCCCCACCAAATGCGGTGTCCTCCTGCAGGATGACAACGGATTTCCACCCCATCTTGTCGGCCAGCACATCCTTGCCGAAATCGATATAGAGCGTCGCCAGCGCCTCGTCTGATGCAATGTTCATAAAGTAGGGTTTGTAGCTGTCATAATCTTCGACCAGCTTGTCGATGATGCCGATGTAGGATGTCCAGGTATCAAGCGTCGGGATCTGGTATTCCACCATGCGCGGCAGCCATCCGAGCGACACGTCGTCGATGGATCCGGAAATGATGAAATCGACTTCTTCGGTCTCGGCCAGATATTCATAGGCCTTGATGCCTTCGGTGACATCTTCGCCCGTGTCGGCCTTGATGAGCTCGATCTTCTGTCCGCCCAGAACGCCACCTGCCGCATTGAGCTCCTCGATGGCAAGTTCAGCGCCTCGAAGTGTGCTTAATCCGGTGTCTGACGACAGTGAGCCGATAAAGCCGACCTTGATGTCTGCATATGCGGCGGGAACCGCGAACAACAGCGCGGTGGCGGCTGCGGCACTTCTCAATATCCCTGACATAGTTCTTCCTCCAGAGGGTTTGGTCCATTCAGGCTTTTTATTGTATTCTGTATACAGTACACAGAATTCGAAGACGATCAACCTTTTTGACCGGCTCCACCTTTGGCTATCCGCCGATAAACCCGGCCGCCTCGTCGGCAATCAGCGCATCGGCCTCGATTTCGATCATCATGCCTTCGATGGTCAGCCGGGCCTCGACGCCACTGGTCACCGGATCGATGCCGGCAAAAACCTCGCCATGGGCCCTTACAAAAGCCCCGCCACCCGCCGCCATATCGGTCAGGAACGCCCTGGTGCCCACGATATGATGCATTTTTGCCCCGACCTCGGCGAGCGCCTCCTCGATGCGCCTGAAAATGAACATCGCCTGCGCGTAGGTGTCGCCCGGCGCGTGCAGCCGGCCGTTCGACTCAATCGCCTTGTTCCCGCCACGTATACAAAGGGACCGACGCGCTTGACCCGCGCATAGGCGCCGATCTCTTCGAAGCGGCCGCCCGATTTGACGGTTTCAATAATCATGGCGCTCAATCCTCAAGCCGTTGTCTGATGGCGTTCGCCGCCACCTGCAACGCTCCAAGCTCGGAGGCTGACAGCGAAATTTCCTCGACTGCAATCAGCCCGCCGCTGCCGAGGTGGCCCGGAACGCCGAGCACAACACCTGAAATTTCGAACTCGCCTTCCAGCATCATCGACACCGGAACCGGTCCGCTGCGCGCGCCGCGAATATGGTCGATCAGTTCGATGGACGCAGGCGCAGGCGCGATCGTCGCCGAACCGGTCTTGCGCAGCGCCACCACCTGACCGCCGCCAGTCACCGCATCCTTGACGCAGGCGTCGATCTGATCGGTGTCCAGAAATACGTCCAACTGTCTGCCTTTAATGCGCGCCCGGGAGACGATCGGCGCCATCTCGTCGCCGTGGGAGCCGAGCGTGATCGCCTCGACGTCGGCCGATGATACGCCCGCGGCAAGGGCCAGCGTGTTGCGAAACCGGCTGCTGTCAAGCGTGCCGGCCATACCGAGAACCTGCTCGCGGGCAAAGCCGGTCGCGCGCAGCATTTCGACGGTCATTTCATCAAGCGGGTTGGTCACCACGATGACAACGGCATCGGGTGCCATGGAGCGAATGGCTTCGGCGGCCGCCTGGATCACCCGGCGGTTGACGTCGATGAGGTCTGCGCGGGTCATTCCGTGCGTGTGCGGGCGGCCGGCGGTGATCGAGCCGGACCAGGTGCCTGTCCCGAGCATGAAGCTCGGTTCCAGATCGGTCGAATAGCCCATGCCGCCATGATCGCCGGCGTGTTGACCAGAACCCGTCCCGTCGGAATGGCGCTGAAAGCAGCAACCGCTTGCGGATCGTCCGAGTGGATGACCGAAGAGTGACCCCAGCCCTCGAACCGCGCGATGGCATTGGCAAGTTAGATGCCGTGCGCGCTATCGCGCGCTTTGTAAAATGCCAGCACCGGATTGAGATTTTCCGCCGAAAGCGGCCGCTGCCAACCGATCTCGGTTTCCTCCGACACAAGACACCGCGTGTGCGGCGGGATCGAAAAGCCGGCCTTGTCCGCAAGGCTTTGCGGTGACTGGCCGACATTTTGCGGATCCATGGCCTGTTTGCCGGAGAATATGACGCCCGCCAGACGGTCGGCCTCGGCCGGAGTGCAGAAATAGGCACCCTTGAGTTTCATTTCGTGGCGCAAATCGCGGGCAATCTTGCGGCTGGCGATGACCGCCTGCTCCGAAACGCAGGCCGTTCCATAGTCAAAGCATTTGGAAGTTACGATCTGCTCTGCCACTTCGGCAAGCTGGTCGGCCTTGGAATCGTCCACCAGGCAAGGCACGTTCCCGGCCCCGACGGCAAGCGTCGGTTTGCCGGACGAATAGGCTGCGCGCACCATGCCCGGGCCGCCCGTCGCCATGACGACTGAGGTGCGCCGGTGTTGCATCAGTTCTGCGGTTCCCTGGATGGTCACATGTTCGAGGCACTGGATGAGCCCCTCGGG
>JAAEOH010000218.1 GCA_024244645.1 Hyphomicrobiales bacterium | reverse complement strand
GGACTTGGTTTGTGGAAACCATCAGGGCCAGCGGCCACGTGCGCCGCACAAAAAGGCCGGACACAAGACCGCATCTGACAAACTCCCGATCATATCAAAAAAGTCTTGCCAAGCAGGAGCCATCCACACAGGACAAAGCTGTAGTCTATACGTTTTAGCCGAATGATCGCCTTGTTAAGGGCGACGAAAACCTATTCCTCAAAGCCATCCTTCGCGTCACGATCTCGCTCGTATCGTTTCGTGACCGGAAATGATGGCAACCAGGACTCGCGCCTGATGATCCAGCTTTCGTAGGTTGGCATCAGTTGGGCAGGGGCATCCAGAGCTCCGAGGTGTACTTCGATTTCATCTGCGCTGCGTGCGAAAACGGACGATCCGCAGTTGGGACAAAAAAACCGCCCGGAATAGTCGCGGGTTTCGCCATCGATCGCCACTGCATCCTGAGAGAAAATCGCGGAAGCGTAAAAAAGTGCCCCATGGTGCTTGCGGCAGTCAAGACAGTGACAAATGCCGACTCTGTATGGGACCCCTGATGCCACAATTCGGACGTTGCCGCACTGGCACCCGCCGGTGAATCGATCCATGCCGCGACTCCTCCAAAATCAAACAATCGGATTATTCATATTGAAATCTCACCGAGCGTCCATGTTTCGGTAGACCAGATTTGGACGTTCGCAGCAAAGTAAAAATAGGTCACGTTGGGCTCGATCCAGCTGTTCGCTGCAAACTTGACGAACGGCCGCTATCGGAACGATGTCCCTTTCTTGATATAGCTCAAAGCGGTCGTCCAATTTGCTCATATCGAACGTCGACTGTGCGGGACTTTTGAGACATTCAAATATTTTTTTGAGTCAACTCGAAAGCGGACGCGTGACCCCTGTCGTAACAAGGACAGCACGCCAAAGATGGCTCGGGCGTTATTGACCCGATTCAGCCGTTCGGCGCGGTGTCAACGAATGACTGCTGCAGGCACTTTTGGGGCCGAGGCAATTCAATCCTCGGGACCGGCATAAGGTGCTGGATCATTTCTATCGGGATTGAGGAATTTGTACCCGCCCTCGCTTCCATTGGTGTCCGTCAGCCGCGCCTTTCCATGATCCACCGAACCGCTGCGGGCAGATCATCGACAACGGCGCTGGGTGCGGGATCAACGCTTGTCTCCGCGCCGGCCAGATATTTGCCGGTGCGTACCAGCACACCGTCAGCAAGCCCAGCGGACAAGGCGCCGGAAACATCCATCTCCGCATCATCGCCGACCATGACGGCATCGCCGGCCGCACAGCCCATGCTGGCCAGCGCGGCGGAGAAAAAATCGGTGGACGGTTTGCCGAGCACAGTCGCCTTGCGTTGCGTTGCGAATTCAAGCGCCGCGACAAACGCGCCCGCGTCGAGGCTCAACTCGCCATCGTCATCCCTAAATGTCCGGTTGGTTGCAAGCGCCAGAAATTCGGCGCCGCCCATCAGCGACCGGAACGCCGCATTCAGCGTATCGAAAGTGAAGCCGGTCCCCGCATCGCCGATCACGACCGCCTTGGCATCCCAAGTCGTTAGGCCCTGAAAATCTTCACCAAGATCCGGATGGATCAGCAAATGTGGGGATCGTTTATTGGCCGCAAGCCAGTTGCAGGCGGCCTCGGCGGGTGTAAAGAGCTCGTCTTCCGCAATCGAGAGCCCCATGGCGCGGAGGCGCCGCAGAATGCCATTTTTTGGCGTCCGCGTCGTGTTGGTCAAAAACCGGACGGGCAGTCCTGCATCGCGCAGCCGCGCGATCGCCTCCAGCGTACCCGGCAAAACCTGATTGCCGACATAAATCACACCGGAAAGATCGAGCAAAACTCCTTTGATCATCATTCCAACATGCCAATGAGCGGTTGAACGGTCAAATAGGCTGTGATCGCACAAACTGCCTGATTGTGGATAGGTTATCGGGCCGACCGCCAAGCCAGCTTCGAGCCCGTCACGATAAACAAACGGGCAACATGTCGGTTTCTGGCATCTGGCAACAGGTCGTTCGAACACAACATAACCATGGCACGCCGAACTCAAAATGAAGACCGAGATGTTAAACCTTGGCGGATAGATCGCTGATTTGCTCCAACAGCAAATCAGTTGGACGCGGCCAGCACGAAGATTGCAGGAGAGCTAGCAATCCTGATCGCTTGAGTGCAAGGGGTCCTTAGGACGGGGACGGACACCCCCAGTTCATCGCACACCGCCTTGTCCGTCATTCCTTCCTCGCTCGCTCGCATAATCACCTCGCGTTTGAACTCGGAACTGAAACGCTTGTATCGCTTCGGCTTCGTCATAAAACACCTCCTAGTCACCTGAATCTAAAATTCGCCGCATAGGGTTTGCTGCGTTCGCTGGCAGAACCGTTTGACGGATGCGAGGATTTCGTCGGCTGATTTGACCCATTTGTACGGCTTTGGGTTTTCATTGTGCACCTCGATGAATGCG
>JAAEOH010000217.1 GCA_024244645.1 Hyphomicrobiales bacterium | reverse complement strand
GGCTCGCTCTTTTTGGTGTGCATGCGTAACGAAGTGGAGCATGGTCACCAAAAGATGACTGTCACCACACGGAGCTTCACATCTTACATACACTGTATTCGACTGACATCCGCTTTGCCATAATCACTTATCAAGGTGTGCCCCCATCCTGCGCTAATTGTTGCTTGCAGTCAAGGGGGGATTTGACCAGTTTTCCTTAATTCTTACGAGCCTCAATACTCAGCCTGCACTTTCCCACCTGCCAAAAAAACTCGTCGGGCAGGCGTCAACACTTCGCTAATAATGTTACCATTATTAACGCATGACTCGGGGTTGGCGTGGGTGGTTAACCCTTCACCACAGGGCACTTTCAGCCCCTACTTCTTGCCAGTCTTAATCGGCGCTTCTCAAGGGGAGACTTGACCCGAAAATTCGAAATTTAAAAAAGATTCGAAAGAGTACAAACAAGCATATACTTTTGGGAGATTTACCGGAACAAGATAGATGATCCCAGCTGGGATCTAACAGAAGGCCATGTGTTGACACGATCAAGATGTTTGGTTATCGTGCAGAAACAGCAATGGCAAACAGCTTGCATG
>JAAEOH010000216.1 GCA_024244645.1 Hyphomicrobiales bacterium | reverse complement strand
GTGTTCGGGGTTAATACCTTTATGTCATCATACGTCTGTACCCTAGCAAGACCCCTTATGTCCAGTGTGTCAAAGATCTGCTGGCCACGATAAGTGTCTCCTGTCGTTGCCACTATTGTCATATCGCCGTCATTCAGGTCTATTGTGATGGTAGTCGCATCGTTGTTAAGGACCCTCATTACACTGTCCTGACCCGTATTCGGATTGAGGTATATACCGGCAAGATCATCCGTCCGCCAGCTTCGGGTATCATCCGTCAGTGTGTCTGCCGTCAGGTCAGTAGACGTTCCCGTGCCCACCGATGCCAGTGGAGTTGAGTAACCGGTAGTCACTGTATTGTTATTGTTCACCATGAGATCACCATAGGCCTGCGTGGATGATCTTGTATATATGGCGCCAGCTCCACCATTGGCATTATATCCTGTGCCTCCATAAGCAGTGATGTGCCCTGTGATGTCCCCCGCTGTGCCAAAATTGGATATGTCATCATAATATACGGCTATCCGGCCTCCACCACCACCTGTTGTGTAACTGGCCGCTGTCTGATTGCCCCCGTTTGCAGATATCATCCCTGTCCCGCTTAATGTGCCGGTCGATATTAATATGCCTCCTCCGCTTCCTCCTCCACTTCTACCGCTACTTCCATCTCCTCCATTGGCGCTTATACGGCCGTTTAGCGCTATATCATTCGTCACTATCCTGGCCAGTCCTCCGCCATTACCTCCTCGATAGACCCCCCCTGCACTACCCCCGCCACTTCCTAACTCATCAGGATTATATATACTGCCATAAACAGCATTTACTGCGTAGCTGCTATATTTGCCACCCAATCCTCCATAGCTTCCCCCACTGATGGTATTACTACCTCCCGTTGTCGTATTCCCTATCGTACGGCCGTAGTTGCCGCTGTTACCGCCACTGCTGGCGCCAAGATAACCCTTGCCGGTCACGTCTATGCCGCTGCCAGTCTCTATGGTCAGGGTGTTTGTTACAGTTACATCCAAGCGATACTCATCCGTTGTTGTGGTGTCAGAATGGGTAAGTGTGGCATTATTAGTAAGTGTAAGGTTTTTAAATGTATGAGCTCCATTCACCGTAAGTGTAGCTCCGTCTACGATTATGTCACGGTCATCGAGAC
>JAAEOH010000215.1 GCA_024244645.1 Hyphomicrobiales bacterium | reverse complement strand
GTCGACGTAATGTCCTGGTCTACTAAAGGATGGAAAGGTGAGAAGTATGCAGCTGTATTCTCTCACAGAAGCAGCAAGTTAGATGCAGTATTCATATACAGCAGGAAAGACGAAGCAACAAGAGCTCTGAAGGAATACCTAGTGAACGTAAGGCCAAAATTGGCAGCTCCACCTGACACCATCCAGACAGACGCAGGGGCGGAATTCCTACCATACGAATGGAAGCAAATATGTGAAGATGAAGGAATGGTAGTTAGGCACTGCCCGGTCGATCATCAAGCGATGAACGGGCAGACGGAAAGAAGCCAAGGGATCCTCGCATCAACGACACGAGCCATGTTACGGGCCAGACAGGTACCTGAGAAGTGCTGGCCACTCGCCATGAAGACAGCAGCGTACCTAAAGAACAGGACCCCCCACGACTCAATAAATGGAGAACTGCCAATTGCCTGGCATCTTGGTGTGAAGTGGTAGGGTATAGGCGCAGGAACGATGTGCAGGGTTTGGATCTCGGGGGGAATCGATATGTCCCGAGTTAGGGTTATGGTGTGGTGTAAAACAAGACAGTGATATTATTTTATTAATTTTATAAGTATGGGCCACGTAATTTGCCCGAATAAACCAAACATAAATGTACT
>JAAEOH010000214.1 GCA_024244645.1 Hyphomicrobiales bacterium | reverse complement strand
TTGGAAAACAAACACGCCCCCTGGCTGTCCCACCAGATGATTTTGAGCAAATCACCCCGACGCCCACGGTACACGAACAAATGGCCGGAAAACGGGTCCTCGGCTAAAACCTTCTCGGCCTGGGCGGCGAGCGTGTTAAACCCGCGCCGCATATCCGTTACCCCTGCTGCCAGCCAGATGCGGGTATTGCTCGGTACCGGGATCACGATACCAGCCCCTTCAACAAACGCGCCAGCTCAGCGCCGTCGAAACCGCCTTCAACAATCAGGCGGTGGCCGCCGGAAAGGGCGATCTCAACACGGCCATGAGACCGGCTAGCGTTGGCCGGTTCCAAATCAGAGGCAAGAGAATTGGCTGACGGCTCGCAACAAACATCAACCGGTATGAAACCCGTTATATCGGCCTCGATGTCCTCGGGGTCTGGCGCAAAGCGCGCATCCTTCAGCCAGTTGAATATCTGGTTGGCGTTCATCGCATAACGGCGCGCCACCTGGGCAACCGATACACCCGGAGCCAGGGTCTGCAAACAGATCGAACGCTTCTCTTCCTTGCTCCATGACCGTCGCTTTCGACGTGCCATCGCAAACCCCCTAATGTCCACTATCGTTGGTGGACAC
>JAAEOH010000213.1 GCA_024244645.1 Hyphomicrobiales bacterium | reverse complement strand
GGTGATTTTGCCTCGACAGACAGAGGGCTTTCGCATGAACATTCAGCATTCCACACCAACGACACCGCTTCGCGCCCGCATGATCGCGGATATGAGTGCGCGCAATCTTGGCCCTGCATCCCAGACCAGTCACCTGCGCGCTTGCAAACGTTTCGCGGCCTGGCTCGGGCGTTCGCCAGAGACGGCAACGCCGGACGAAGTGAAGGGTTTCCAGCAGTATCTGATTGAGAGCGGCGTAAGCATCTGCACCCGGAACCAAACGATGACCGGGGTGAAGTTTCTGTTCCGGGTGAGCTTGCGGCGGCATGATCTGGTGGCCGAGATTTTCCATCTCAGAGAGCCGGTCCGGGTACCGCTGGTGCTGAGCCAAAAGGAGATCAAGCGCATCCTCGTCATGGCATCCAGCCTGAAGGCCCGCGTGATGTTGTCGCTCGCCTATGGGTGTGGGCTACGCGCGGGCGAGGCTGTTCGCCTGAAGGTCGGCGACATCGACAGCGCTCAGGAGATCATTCGGATTGTTCAGGCGAAGGGGCGCAAGGACCGCAATGTGATGCTGCCGTCGGATATTCTGGGCCTGCTGCGGGAGTGGTGGAAGGAACGGCCGTCCGGTCAGGACAAGGGTGTTCCCGGGGACGAGCGGGTTCTCTTTCCCGGATATCGCGGCAAGCACCTCTCGGCCCGGCAGCTGTCGCGGTTGTTTCTTGAGACCGCCAGAGAAGCCGGGATCACCAAACGCGTGACGCTGCACACATTGCGCCACAGTTTTGCGACCCATCTGCTGGAACGCGGCGTGGACATCCGGGTAATTCAGATAATCCAGATACTACGGTCAACCCGATCACCAGTCACAGGGAGAGACCTTGCAGATGAGTTGGAAATATCTCTTCGCACGCTCTACCGCGACATGGCGGAGCTTACAGCACAGCGCATTCCCGTCACCGGCGAGGCT
>JAAEOH010000212.1 GCA_024244645.1 Hyphomicrobiales bacterium | reverse complement strand
TTTTAGATTCAGGTGACTAGAGCATGTCTTGTTTAGATTGAAGCATTTGATGGCGCAACGACGCCGATGGGCCGATTGTCCGCCACCCTTGAAAGGACGATGTTGTTGGTATTCAGGGATGAATGGGCCGGGCGATTTTGCCCCCTGACTGCGTTGGCTCGCGCTTGTGGTGGGTTGGCACCACGGCACGCAACCCGCCTTGTCAGCGACCAAAATCGCCTCGGTCAAATGATTCAATCTAAACAAGACACGCTCTAAATCGCTTCGCCGCGCAACAGGCGCGGGCCGCCGGGGCCGGACAGGCCCGATGCCTGCCTGATAAAGAAGGATTTGAGCGGAGGCATGCGGTCGACCAGACCGAGGCCGAAGTCGCGCAGCGCACGCACCGGCATGATGTCGTTTGAAAACAGCCGGTTCAAAACATCGCTGGTGACGCCCATCTGGAATGTATCGAAGCGGCGCCAGACCTGGTAGCGCTCGAGTACCGATAGCGAACCGATATCAAGGCCCAGCCGGTCGGCTTCCACAATCGTCTCGGCCAGTGCCGCGACGTCGCGAAAGCCCATGTTGAGGCCCTGTCCGGCGATCGGGTGGATGCCGTGGGCCGCATCACCGGCAAGGGCGAGGCGGGAACGGACGAATTCACGCGCCAGCGTCAGCCCGAGCGGATAGTCGCGGCGCCCGCCGGCAAGTTCCAGTGCGCCGAGCTTGTGGCCGAAACGGCGCTCCAGCTCGGCTTCGAACACAAGATCGTCTTCTTCAATGAGCTTTTCGGCGTCCGGTGTCCGCTCCGTCCAGACAAGCGAGGAGCGGTTATTGGTCAGCGGCAAAATTGCAAACGGCCCGGCCGGCAGGAAATGTTCTTCGGCGCGGCCATTGTGCGGGCGTTCATGGGCAACGGTCGTGACGATGCCCGACTGGCCGTAGGACCAGTGGACCGTCTTGATGCCGGCCATGTCGCGCAGCTTTGAGCGCACACCATCGGCGGCGACCAGCAGTTTCGCGGTAAGTGTACGACCGTCATTGAGCATGATACGCGTCTCGATATCGCCGGTCTCAAATCCGGTGACCGAGACGCCCTGCTCTATTTCGATGCCGAGTTGCTCGGCGCCTTTGCGCAGCGTGCCGACGAGGACGTTGTTCGGCACCATATGGGCAAAGGGCTCGCCCGGAGATACCTCGCCGTCGAATGTTAAAAAGACCGGCCGTACGGGATCGGAGGTGCGCGAATCCGTGACGATCATGTCGGTGATCGGCTGCGCCTCTTTGAGGATATCGTCCCAAAGGCCCATCTGGCTGAGCATGCGGCTGGCGCCCGCGGCGATGGCCGAGGCCCGCTGGTCCTTGCGCCAGACTTCCGGAGGCGCTGCGTCGATGACACGGATCTTGAGGCGTGGCGCTGCCGATTTGACGGCGACCGCCGCTGCAATGCCGACATAGCCGCCACCGGCCACTACAATATCGAATGTCTCATCCGTCACGGTTCAATCCTCTGCCGGAACCCACGCAAATGTCGATCCAGAGATTTACGGCCCTTGCGGTGTGCCGGGCCGTCCCTATAAGACGATCATATAGGCCCGTTTGCCGAACAAAAACACCCAACAGGAGTTTCATAATGTCGCGTGCCATGGAAAATTTGCTGGCGATCCTGGATCTGGAGCGGCTGGAGATGGATCTCTTCAGGGGCAACAGCCCGAAGGTTGGATGGCAGCGCGTCTTTGGCGGGCAGGTGATCGCACAGTCGCTCGTGGCGGCACAACGCACCATATCGGATGACCGGTTCGTGCATTCGCTGCATTCCTATTTCATGCGGCCGGGCGATCCGGAAGTGCCGATTATCTACGAAGTGGACCGGATCCGGGACGGCGCCAGCTTCAACACGCGCCGGGTGGTGGCCATTCAGCACGGCAGGGCGATCTTTTCGCTTTCGGCATCGTTCCAGCGCGATGAACCGGGACTCGACCACCAGATCGCGATGCCCGATGTCGCGGCGCCCGAAGCACTGATCGGTGAGGCGGATCTGAAAGAGAAATTCCTGAAAAACGCTCCGGACAATGTGCGCCGATACTGGGAGCGGGAGCGACCGATCGAAATGCGGCCGGTTTCCCTTACCCATTACATTTCCCCGGAAAAGCTCGAACCGATCCAGAATATCTGGGTGCGGGCCAACGGCACTGTTCCGGACGACCGGCGGACCCAGGCGGCGGTGCTTGCCTATCTGTCGGACATGACGCTGCTCGACACATCGCTGTTTGCCCACGGGCTGTCAGTGTTTTCCAACAAGATCCAGGCTGCCAGCCTCGATCACTCCATGTGGTTCCACCGCAATTGCGTGCTCGACGACTGGCTGCTCTATGCGCAGGACAGCCCCAGCACCAGTGGTGCCAGGGGTCTTAATCGTGGCAGTCTATATACGCGTGACGGTATTTTGATTGCCTCGGTCGCCCAGGAAGGGCTAATACGCCAGCGCACCAAAGTCTAATAATTAGGCATCATATAAACGATGCTTATATTTTAGGCAAACATGGGGCGCCCTCTTGGTGTGTCTAATCGCACCGTTTCATTTACTTCATAAATAACAATAGCTTAGAAAACCATCATCCAACTGGCACGATCCTTGATTGGAGTAAGGCAGAGTCAATGGCCTGCGCGCCTGGTCGTGGCTCTGCCGCGCCCGTCCTTGCCGGTTATCAGCAATGGCGGCGCGGTACCAGACACCGGGCCGGCCGCCTTGCGGTCGCCGAAAAGAGGATGAAATCGGGATGAAAATTGTAATGGCAGTCATCAAGCCGTTCAAATTGGATGCGGTGCGCGAAGCCCTGACTGAGGTCGGCATCGAGGGGCTGACAGTTACTGAAGTCAAGGGATACGGCCGCCAGAAGGGCCACACCGAAATTTATCGCGGCACCGAATACGCGGTGGCGTTCTTACCGAAGCTCAAGCTCGAAATCGCAGTATCGGCGGATGTCGTCGACCGCGCCATCGAGGCGATTTCCGGTGCGGCGAAAACCGGCCAGATCGGCGATGGCAAGATTTTTGTCTGTGACCTGGAGCAGGTCATGCGCATACGCACGGGCGAAACCGGCGCCGACGCGCTGTGACCATCAAGGAGTCTATCAAGATGAAACTATCCTCGTTCCTCAAGCCAGGTGCAGTTCTGGCGATGACCGGTGTGATGACCCTGCCCGCACTGGCGCAGGAAACCGCGGCGCCGTCGACGGTGCCCACCCACACCGTCTTTATTCTCAATACGCTTCTTTTCGTGGTCTCCGGATTTCTGGTGATGTGGATGGCTGCCGGTTTCGCCATGCTGGAGGCCGGCCTTGTCCGTTCGAAAAACGTCTCCATGCAGCTGACGAAAAACATCTCGCTCTTTTCAATCGCGGCGATCATGTACTATCTCATCGGCTTCAATCTGATGTATCCAGGCGATGCCTGGTCGATCAGCGGCGTTCTCGGCGCCTTCGGTGTCACCGTGCTGGAGCCGGTGGGCGTTGCAGCCGACAATGTCAATGATCTGGCCTATGCATCCATCGGGTCGGATTTCTTCTTCCAGCTGATGTTCTGCGCCACGACGGCATCGATTGTCTCGGGCACGCTGGCCGAGCGCATCAAGCTGTGGCCGTTCCTGGTTTTTACTGTCGTACTGACCGGTATTTTATATCCGATCCAGGCGTCGTGGAAATGGGGCGGCGGTTTTCTCCAAACGGATCTCGGCTTTCTCGATTTTGCCGGTTCGACGGTCGTTCACTCCGTCGGCGGCTGGGCGGCATTGACCGGTGCGCTCATTCTTGGCGCGCGCAAGGGCAAGTACGGGTCCAGGGGCGAGATCCATCCGATCCCGGGTTCGAACATGCCGCTGGCAACGCTCGGAACCTTTATCCTGTGGCTCGGCTGGTTCGGTTTCAACGGCGGCTCGCAGCTTGCCATGGGGTCCGTCGGTAATGTTGCCGACGTTTCGCGTATCTTTGCCAACACCAATGCCGGTGCGGCCGGTGGTGCGGTCGCGGCGCTGCTTTTGACACAGATCATCTACAAGAAGGTCGATATCACCATGATCCTCAACGGTGCCCTGGCAGGACTCGTGTCGATCACAGCCGAACCGCTGACCCCGTCGCTCGGCGTTGCGACGCTGATCGGCGCAGCCGGCGGCCTCATCGTGGTCTTCTCTGTTCCAATGCTCGACAAGCTCAAGATCGACGACGTGGTCGGCGCCATTCCGGTTCATCTGCTGGCAGGCATCTGGGGTACATTTGCCGTGGTCTTCACAAACAGCGAGGCAACCATTTACGGCCAGGTGGCCTCGATCGTCATCGTCGGCGCGTTCATGATCGTCACCTCCGGTGCCGTCTGGCTGGCCCTCAATGCGGTCATGGGACTGCGGGTCGGTGAAGAGGAAGAACTCGTCGGCCTCGACAAGGCCGAGATCGGTATCGAAGCCTATCCCGAGTTCACCAAGATCTGACCGGGACCGATAAAAGCATGGCGGGGGACGTTTGCAGGCCCCGCCCCGGTGCACAGACAGTGCTGCCCAAATGCCGGACAGGCCTGTTGTGTGTGCCCATGATTTTGGCAATTGCTGAAATAACAGGCAGTTTCTGCTGTATTTCGATGCCCTGCCTACGAAAAAGGCAGGGCCCGTCGGTTTGGCATGAAAATTGACTCCATCAATCAGAGCAATCTTTTGAAACGGAGTCTTTTTCATGGATCAGTCACAAATCGGCGGTGACGTCTTTTTCGTGCTTCTCGGCGCGATACTGGTATTTGCTATGCATGGCGGGTTCGCGTTCCTGGAGGTGGGCACCGTCCGCCACAAGAACCAGGTCAACGCACTCGTCAAAATCCTGGCGGATTTCGCCATCTCGGCGATCACCTATTTCTTTGTCGGCTTCGCCGTGGCCTACGGGGTGACATTCTTTGTCAGTGCGGCCGTGCTTTCCGGTTCGGAAGGTGGGGAAATCTTCCTGCCGCAGGGATTTACCCTGGTCAAATTCTTTTTCCTGACAACCTTTGCCGCCGCCATTCCGGCGATTATTTCCGGCGGCATTGCCGAGCGCATGCGCTTTCAGCCGCAGTGTTTTGCCACCGTGGCGCTGGTCGGACTGATCTATCCGTTTTTCGAAGGCATTGTCTGGAACGGCAATTTCGGATTCCAGGCGGCGATGGAAAATGCATTCGGCGCACCGTTTCATGATTTTGCCGGTTCGATCGTCGTTCACGCCGTTGGCGGCTGGATTGCCCTGCCAGCGGTCATCCTCCTTGGCACGCGTCTCGGCCGCTATACAAAAACGGGCAAGTCGCATCCCTTCCCGCCATCTTCAATTCCGTGGCTGGCCCTTGGTTCGTGGCTGCTTTGCGTCGGCTGGTTCGGTTTCAATGTCATGAGCGCTCAGTCGGTTGGCGGCGCGACAGGCCTTGTTGCCCTCAATTCCCTGATGGCAATGGTCGGCGGCATTGTTGTTGCACTGATCGTCGGGCGCAATGACCCGGGCTTTGTGCACAACGGTGCTCTGGCGGGTCTTGTCGCTGTCTGTGCGGGGTCCGACGTCTTTCATCCCATTGGAGCACTAATTGTCGGCGCCGCCGCCGGCCTGCTGTTTGTCAAAGGGTTTCACTGGTGCCAGGAACGGCTGAAAATCGACGATGTTCTCGGTGTCTGGCCGCTGCATGGTCTGTGCGGGCTATGGGGCGGTATCGCCTGCGGTATCTTCGGCCTTGAAGCGCTGGGGGGCATTGGCGGCGTGTCGCCGGTCGTGCAGCTTGTCGGATCCGTCCTCGGCGTCGTCTATGCGGTGATCGGCGGGTTTATCGTCTACGGCCTGCTGGACCGGGTTGTCGGCCTTCGTATGGTCGAAGAAGAAGAGTTGCGCGGCGCGGATCTGTCCATTCACAAGATCGGTGCAAATCCGGAAGCGGAGATCCGCTGAGATCTTTGCCGCCACGGCAGAGACCGGGTTCGAATTCACGGGGCCGCCGTTTTGAAAAAAACGGCGGCTAGAGCGATTTGTGATGAGATTGAAGCATTTGATGGCGGAAAATCGGTTCACTCGGCAAGGCGCGTGGCGAAGCGCGATGTGGTGCATCGGGCAAGCGGTGCAACGAAGCCGATGGGCCGATTTGCCGTCACCCTGGTAAGGAAAGAACAAGTTGAAACACAACGGTGAAGGGGCCGGGCGATATTGCCCCCTGACTGCGTTGGCTCGCACTTGTGGTGGGATGGCACTACGGCGTGCAACCCGCCTTGTCAGCAGTCAAAATCGCCGCGGTCAAATGATACAATCTCATCACAAATTGCTCTAATTCATTTGCATGGTTAATGCGCCATTAACTCCACTGCGGCTAAAATCGCGCCGGTTTGGGGTGGATCTTCCGCCCCTGTGCGTATGCGAGTTGGAGTGTAACTATGCAGTCAAGCAGTCCATTGGCGTTTGGCAGTCAATTCCTTCCAAGCTTCAGGATCCCCGAGATCCTCAAAAGGCCGCTCAAAGTACTGCTTGGCCTGTCGATGCTGGCCGGCCTGGTTCTGGCCGTCGCGGCACTTGCTACATGGAATGTCGAGGATCCGAGCTTTTCATATGCAACCGGAAACGAACCCTTCAATGCACTCGGTTTCGGTGGCGCTGCCTTTGCTGATGCGACGATGCAGTTTTTCGGTCTGTCCGGTATCGTCGCACTGCTGCCGCTAGTCAGCTGGGGAATTTTCCTCGTTCGCAACCGTCCCGTGGACCGTGTGTTAACCCGGATCGGAGCCTGGCTTGCCGCTTCTGTTCTGTTTGCTTCCGTTTTCGCCTGCGTTCCACCACCGGATCGCTGGCCGCTGCCGACCGGCCTTGGCGGCGTTTTCGGCGATATAATCCTGAAAATGCCGGCTGTGCTGATCGGCGACTATCCGTCCGGCATTCTGGCGGTCGTGCTGGGTGTCGCGATTGCCATTCCCGCCGTTTGGCTGACGATGTTCGGTTCGCTGCTGATTGCCACGCCCGATCCGGAGACTGTCGCGAAAGCCCGAAAAACCCGCAGGCTTCGGGCGGACAATCAGGACGAGGCAGATGGAGATGAAGACGCCGACCGCCGCTTCTGGGGTACGCTGCTGCTTGGCGCCATCACCCATATGTGGCTGACAGGACGGGCGCATTACCGCCGCATGACCGGCAAGGTCGCCGATCCCTGGTCGGTCAAACCGGAAACACCCTATGATTTCAACGAGCAAGTTTTCAGCGGCCTGAACGGTGATATGCGGGTTGAGCCTGAGTTTTCCGCGACGGGCGCAGGCCGGGGCGTACAGCGGCGGGACATGGATGATGACGGCGTGCCGCCATTCGACATGGAGGATGACCCGGCCTCTGACTGGGCGCTGCAACAGACGCCGCATCGCGGTGCCGATGTGCTCGGTCAAAAACGCGTCATGCCGCAGGCAAAACGTCCCGCACCGGGATCAAGGGTTAAACGCGAGGCGCAGACCTCAATGATCCGGTCGAACGGTTTCGAACTGCCGCCGCTGCATCTGCTGGCGGAGCCGAAAAATGTTAGCAAGGATCCCAGCCTGTCGGCAGATGCTCTGGAGCAGAATGCTCGTATGCTGGAAGGCGTGCTGGAGGATTTCGGCGTGCGCGGCGAGATCATACAGGTGCGTCCGGGACCGGTGGTTACGCTTTACGAACTGGAGCCCGCACCCGGCATAAAATCGTCCCGCGTTATCGGCCTTGCCGACGATATAGCCCGATCGATGAGCGCCATTGCGGCGCGTGTCGCTGTGGTTCCGGGCCGCAATGCCATCGGCATCGAATTGCCCAATCCGGGCCGCGAGACCGTTTATCTGCAGGAACTGCTTTCCAGCCGCGATTTCGAATCCAGCAAAGCCAAGCTGGCGCTTTCGCTGGGCAAGACGATCGGCGGCGAATCGGTCATTGCCGACCTTGCAAAAATGCCGCATTTGCTGGTCGCGGGTACCACCGGCTCCGGTAAGTCGGTGGCCATCAACACGATGATCCTTTCCATCGTCTATCGCCTGCCGCCTGAAAAGTGCCGGTTGATCATGATCGACCCGAAAATGCTGGAACTGTCGGTCTATGACGGCATTCCGCATCTTCTGACGCCGGTTGTGACCGATCCGAAAAAAGCGGTGGTGGCGCTCAAGTGGACCGTGCGCGAGATGGAAGACCGCTACAAGAAGATGTCGAAGATCGGCGTCCGCAACATCGACGGCTTCAACACCCGCATTGAGCAGGCGAGCAAGAAGGGCGACGCGATCACCCGCACCGTACAGACCGGATTTGACCGCGATACCGGTGAAGCGATTTACGAGACCGAGGAATTCGATCTCAGCCCGATGCCCTATATCATCGTGATCATCGACGAGATGGCCGACCTGATGATGGTCGCCGGCAAGGATATCGAAGGCGCGGTGCAGCGGCTTGCGCAGATGGCCCGTGCTGCCGGCATTCACGTCATCATGGCCACACAGCGCCCGTCGGTGGACGTGATTACCGGTACGATCAAGGCGAATTTCCCGACGCGCATCTCATTCCAGGTGACCTCGAAAATCGACTCGCGCACCATTTTGGGTGAACAGGGCGCCGAACAGCTGCTTGGCATGGGCGATATGCTCTATATGGCCGGCGGCGGCCGCATTCAGCGTGTTCACGGTCCCTTTGTCGCCGATGGTGAGGTTGAAGAGATCGTCAGCTTCCTCAAGGCGCAAGGGGTGCCGGAATATCTCGACGCCATTACCCAGGATGATGAGGAAGATGGCGGCGAAGGCGGCGGTGGTTCGGTTGGGAATCTTGGTGATTCCGCGGATCCCTACGATCAGGCCGTCGCAGTGGTGCTTCGCGATGGAAAAGCATCCACTTCCTATATTCAGCGCCGGCTGGGAATCGGTTATAACCGGGCTGCATCGCTGATCGAGCGCATGGAAGAAGAGGGGGTCATCGGACCCGCCAACCATGCCGGCAAACGTGAAATACTGGTGCCGACAGAAGAAGACGTGCTTTAGAAAATTGACACGGGTCTAAGATGTGCTTTGGGTATGGTCGAACGGGATTGACCATACTCGTGCCGCAGTTGCGGAACATAGGTTTGCTAAACAGATCTCGTTTCACTAATCGGGAAATAAACATGCGCCACACAGACAAATCAGTCCAGGCCGGGTCCAGACGGTCCGTCATCAAGGGCCTGTGCGCAGCAGCGGCTGCAAGCTTTGTAATCGGATTTGCTGCGCCGGACGCGCAAGCGCAGGATGCCGCAGCGCAGCAGATTGCCGATCATTTTTCCAAAGTGCGGACAATGACGGGCGAGTTCGTGCAGTTTGGTCCGAGCGGCCAGCAAACAGGCGGCAAGTTCTTTATCAAACGCCCCGGCAAGCTGCGCTTCAACTATGAAGCCCCGTCTCCGGTTCGCGTGATTGCCGATGGCAAGACCGTGGTCATCGGCAACCGCAAACTCAGGACCTGGGACATCTATCCGCTGTCCAAGACACCATTGAAGCTGCTTCTGGCCGACCGTATCAATCTGGACGGCAAGATGGTGAAATCCGTGCAGGTGGAGCCGGATCTGACCACAATCATACTGGGCGACAGGTCTATCTTCGGAAAATCGACCATAACGCTGATGTTCGATACCAAAAACTATGAGCTGCGGCAGTGGACCATCACCGACGCCCAGGGCAAGGGTACGACAGTGATGATTTTCAACGTTCAGACGGATGTAAAATTCGCCGACAATGTCTTCAAAGTGCCTTACGACCAGGTGCATGCGTCCGAGGACCGTTAGAGTCTCGCAGAAAACACGCTCTAAGTTGTGATATCCGGGCCGCAAGCCGGTATTTGCTGCTGAACCTTTCCCTGCAGAGCTATATCGTGCCGGCAACCGAATCGGCAGATGCCGAATCATGAATGGCCGGAGGGATATTTGAGCAATTTTTCCATCGCAACATGGAACATCAATTCTGTGCGGCTGCGTTTGCCGCTGGTGCTGTCGCTTCTCGAGGACCAAGCGCCGGACGTTTTGTGCCTGCAGGAAACAAAATGCCCCAACGGCTCGTTTCCGGACAGCGAACTGAGAAAACGCGGCTACGAACATATCGAAATCCATGGCCAGAAGGGCTATCACGGCGTTGCCATTATTTCGCGCCTGCCGCTGGAGAATGTGCAGCGCATGGATTTCTGCAATATGGGCGATACCCGGCACATATCGGCGGTGGCAAAAGCCGGCGGGCGGTCCATCCGGATCCATAATTTCTATGTGCCGGCCGGCGGCGACGAGCCGAACCGGGACAACAATCCGAAATTTGCCCACAAGCTCGATTTTCTGGACGAGATGAAAGCGCTGCATTCGGAAACGGAACGCGGTGACGGGGTATCGTCAATCCTTGTGGGTGACCTGAATATTGCGCCGCTGGAAACCGACGTCTGGTCGCACAAACAGCTTTTGAAGGTGGTCAGCCACACGCCGATCGAGACGGACGGCCTTAACGAGGTGCAGGCGAGGGGCGCGTGGGTCGACCTGATGCGCCAGTATATTCCGCCGGATGAAAAGATTTTCACCTGGTGGAGCTACCGGGCGCGCGACTGGGATATTTCGGACCGCGGTCGGCGCCTCGACCATATCTGGTCCTCGGCGGATCTGTCTCCGGCGTTGTCCGATATCACCGTCATGCGCGAGGCACGCGGTTGGGAACGGCCTTCAGACCATGTCCCGGTGTTTGCGCAATTTGAGCTCTAGGACTCTTCGGTTTCGAACCGCGACGACAGCCTGTTGATCTCGCCGAGCATATGCGCCAGGTTCCGTTTGATCCGGTCGCTGAACATTTTGGCAATCTCCGGATATTCCTCCATCATGCGGCGAAACATCGGCCGGTGAATGCGCATGACTTCGCTGTCTTCGACCGCCATGGCCGTCACCTTGCGGTTGGCGGCGGATATGATGGCGAGCTCGCCAAGCAGATCACCCCTATCGGCCTCGCCGACCTGTATCGGCTTGCCGCGGCGGTCGCGCTGCAACAATTTGAACTGGCCGGACATGATGACAAAGGCGCAGTCGGCGCTCGAACCCTCATGGAAAAGCGGCCGGTTCTTGGCAATCTTCTTGCGTTCCGAGCCGAAGGCGATGAGGCGCAGCATTTCGTCGCTGAAATCCTCGAACAACGGGACCTGCGAAAGCAGCGTAATGTCGTCAGTCAGTGCCATGTGACGCAATCGGCTCCGTGGGTGAGTAAAGGCCGGGCTGATAGTGCCGGTGCGCGCCGGTGTGACTTCAAATCACAACCCGGCGCTCTGTGCGGCGGCCATATGTTCGATTGTCGTAAAATCCGCTTCACGCCTTTCAAAGCCCGCTTCAGGGGATGATCTTGTAACCGCCGCTCTCGGTTACCAGGATCTCGGCATTCGACGGATCGCGCTCTATCTTCTGTCGCAGCCTGTAGACATGGGTTTCCAGCGTGTGGGTCGTCACGCCGGAATTATAGCCCCATACTTCTTCCAGAAGGACATCGCGGGTCACCACCTTTTCGTCTGCACGGTAGAGATAGCGGATGATCGCCGATTCCTTTTCGGTCAGGCGTATCTTCGAGCCCTTGTCGTCGACAAGCAGTTTCTGGCTCGGCTTGAACGTGTAGGGGCCGACGGTGAAAGTTGCGTCTTCGCTCTGTTCGTGCTGGCGAAGCTGGGCCCGAACGCGTGCCAGAAGAACGGCAAAGCGGAACGGCTTGGTGACATAGTCGTTGGCGCCGGCTTCGAGACCGAGGATCGTGTCTGAATCGGTATCGTGGCCCGTGAGCATGATGATCGGTGCCTTGAAACCGCCTTTTCGAAGCAGTTTCACGGCCTCACGGCCATCCATGTCCGGCAAACCGACGTCCATGATCAACAGATCGATGTGGTTGCCGCGGGCAGCCTGAATGCCCTTTGTCGCCGAAGATTCCTCGATAATAGAAAACTCCTCGTACAGAGAAAGTTGTTCAACAAGGGTTTCCCTAAGGTCATCGTCATCATCGACGAGAAGGATGGTTCTGGCTGTCATGCAATCCCTCCAAATGCGAATGTGCTGGTTTTCGTTACTGGCACTAAATAGTCCTGTTCACCTAAATGTAAAAGTACTCTACACGCCAAGCACACTCAGCTGTGATCCCGGAGATCAAAACGTGATTAACAAGATAAACAAGGATTGCGGCAAAAGCCATGCACTGGAGGCAGTAATTGTGCGCCGTCATCCGGGGCCCGGCAGCACTGCTCTTGTGAGTGCGCAAGGTATTGTATTTCCAGCTATTCTTGGTCGGTCGGGATGCTCAGTTTTGAAGCGTGAAGGCGACGGTGCGACGCCGCTGGCGCCGATGAAAATCGTCTGCGGGTTCTATCGTGCAGACCGGGTCCGTCTGCCGCCGACAAGCGTGCGAATGTTACCGATTCGTGACGATTTGGGGTGGTGTGATGCGCCGGAAGAGCCGTCCTACAACCGTCCGGTTCGCCTGCCATTCAGTGCCTCGCATGAAAAGATGATGCGGGAAGATCGCCTTTACGACATCTGTCTAGTGCTCGACTGGAACATCGCGGAGCGGCGGCGCAATCTTGGCAGCGCCATATTTTTGCACCTGACTCACCCGAGCGGCAGGCCTACGGAGGGCTGCATCGCCGTCAGCCCAGGCGCGATGCGGCGGCTTTTGCCGTTGCTGAGCAGTCAAACTGTTGTGCGGGTCGTATAGGATTGCGCCCCTTGCTCCGTACTTAAACAGCAAACCAGCCGATGATGGTGCCCATTGCCAGTAGCACTAGCAGCCAGTGCAGGCCATCGATCAGGGTTAGATCCCAGCCAAAACCCTGATAGCGATGATTGACGGCAAGTGTTGTTGCGACGAAACCGAGCCAGATGAAAAATCCGGAGATCAGGCCGTTGAGCGGCGTCCCCTGTCCCTCACCGAGATGGCCGATCACGCCGGCCAGCATAAATGCCATGATCAGTTCGCAGACAATCGAGTTGATGAACAGCATCGGCGACATTTTGGCGTCTTCCGGGCCGATGCGCGCGGCCTTCATCCAGGGACCTCCGAGAATGCCGTAATAGGCGCCGCCAATGACAAAACCGGCCACTGTTGCGACCAGAATGCCTATGTAGCTTACCCCGCCGAATTCCATGATGCTTCTCCGCTGCGCACCCCGATGTCGACAATGGGACGCAAAATCCACCGCCACCCTTGATAGGACGATGTTGTTGATAGGCTGAGGCAATCGGGCCGGGCGATTTTGCCCTCTGACTGCGTTGGCTCGCGCTTGTGGTGGGATGGCACCACGGCGCGCAACCCGCCTTGTCAGCGACCAAAATCGCCGCGGTCAAATGATCCCGTATAAACATGAAGCGCTCTAAGTTGTTCACTTAAACCGCCACACGGTGGTCTTCTTGACTTCCGAATCTTCAAGCGCGCGGGTGACGGGAACCTGGTAGACCGCCAGTTCCTGCAGCTTTTCGCGCGGGCAGTAGGAACGGCCAGGATCGCCAACAAATACATCAGCCCCGCGCTGTGCCAGTGCCTCGAACCACGGGATCAGCACGACGGCAAGTTGCTGGTCGTAGAATACATCGCCGGCGAGCACGACCTGCCAACCATCATCGTTGCCGATGATCTCGTCGCTGCGCGTGGCAATGACGGTTTTGTTCTGTACAGCGTTCATTGCGGTCGCCATGGTGGCCCACGGGTCAATGTCGCAGGCGGTCACCGCGGCTGCGCCGGCCATTTTCGCGGCGATTGCTACCAGTCCCGAACCACTGGCAAAGTCGAGCACCGATTTGCCGCGCACGCATTCGGGATTGTCGAGGATATAACGGGCAAGTCCCTGTCCGCCGGCCCAGGCGAACGCCCAATAGGGCGGCGGCAGTCCGATGGCTTCCAGTTCTTCTTCCGTCTTCAGCCACAGATCATGGGCCTCGCTGGCAAGGTACAGGGAGATTTCCGGAACGTGGGGCGGCGCCATGATGCCGGTGTTTTTGGAAATGAAAACCTGCGCCTCGGTCTTCATTTGCATTGGAGCTCTGTTCTTCCAATAACCGGTTCCCAACTGTCGGACCTCGCTTTATCGCGGCGGATTGTCGAGCCCCCCCATGCGGCGCACTTCCAGATATTCCTCGTCGGTTACGGGCTGGACCGAAAGGCGCGTGTTTGTGACCAGCGCCATTTTGGCGAGCGCGGGATTGGCCTTCGCGTCCATCATGGATACCGGGTTCGGCATGTCGCACACGGCCTTGATGTCGACGCATTCCCAGCGCTCGTCATCGGTGGTCGAATCGGGGTGGATCTCATTGCAGATCTCGACAATGCCGACGACTTCCAGCCCCTCGTTGGAATGGTAGAAAAAGCCCTTGTCGCCAATTTTCATCTCCCGCATGTTGTTGCGGGCCTGATAGTTGCGGATGCCGTCCCATTCCTCGCCGGCTTCGCCTTTGGCCTTTTGATCCTGCCAGGACCATTTGAACGGTTCCGATTTGAACAGCCAATAGGCCATGTTTAAGCTCCCGGATTGTTGAAGACCCAGTTGTAGGGCCTAGAGCGAGATGTGACCAGATTGAATCATTTGATGGCGGAAAATCGGCTCGCCTTAGCATAGGGATCGTCCGCGGCAATTTTTCCGACTTCTTCCCTGTTGTCCGCCTCGATAACCACAAGGCTGTCCGGCTTATCGTCGCAGATCAGGGCAAAAGCATTGGCGTATCCTTGTTTGATGCTGCGATTTGTTATTCCGATTTGAGCGGCCGGGTCATCAAAGCATCGACGGCCTCCTTGATGCCGAGTTTGCCGCGAAGAATGGCGGCGACAGCCTGGGTGATCGGCATTTCGATGTTCTTTTCCGCGCTGATGCTCGCTGCAACCGACGCGGTAAAGGCGCCTTCCGAAAGCGGGGCGTCCGGCGCCATCAACTCGTCCAGCGGCGTTCCCTTGCCGAGCGCCAGTCCAAATCTGAGATTGCGAGACTGGTGGCTTGTTGCAGTCAGCACCAGATCGCCGAGCCCCGAAAGTCCGGAAACGGTTCGTGCGGCGCCGCCATGGGCTTTGGCAAAGCGCATGAGTTCGGCAAGCCCGCGGGCAATCAACGCGGCGCGCGCCGATTCGCCAAGACCCCTTCCCTCGACAATACCGCAGGCGATCGCCAGAACGTTCTTCAGTGCGCCGCCGGTTTCGACGCCGACCACATCGTCTGAGGCATAGAGCCGGAAGGTACCACTGGAAATGTGTCGTGCCAGTTCCTCGGCAACGCCCTTGCGGGCAGAAGCAATGGTCATCGCGGTTGGCAGACCCCTTGCTATGTCGGCGGCAAAGCCGGGGCCCGACAAAATGGCGGTCGGATGGTCCGGCAACACCGCCTCGACGACATCTGCAAGAAACAATCCGCTGGATTGCTCAATGCCCTTGGCGCAAACCACCAGGCTGGTGACGTTTCCGATGGCATTGCCGTAGGTCTGAAGCGCGGTGCGCAGTGACTGTGCGGGCACGCCAAGCAGAACGATGTCTGCGGTGGAGAGCGCGTCCGTATCGGCTGTAACGGCCAGGCTGGCCGGTAGTTCGACGCCCGGCAGCACCGTTTCGCTGACGCGATTCTTTTCGATCACCTTCATCCGCCCGGCATCGCGCCCCACAAGCGTGACCGGATCGCCTTCGCTCGCGGCGACAACCGCAAGGGCGGTTCCAAAGGCGCCGGCGCCCAGAACTGCTATTTTGGCGCTCATGCCTTTGCTCCCCGCTTGCCGTGTCCAACGACGGATGCCGAGTGTTCATCAAGTGGCCAGCGTGGCCGCGGTGCGGCATCGAGGCCATCGGCGGCAAATCCGCAGATGCGTCTTTCCGCCGCCGCCCAGGCGATCATGACGGCGTTGTCGGTGCACAGATTTTGCGGCGGAGCGACAAAGCGGAAACCGTTCTTGTCGCACAAATCCTCAAGCGCCTGCCGGATAATCCGATTGGCCGCGACACCGCCGGCTACAACGAGTGCCGGGTCTTTGCATGTGTCCGCATATTCATTCACGAACCGCTTGAGGCTGCGCTCGACACGCTCGCGCAGTGTGTCCGTGATTGCGGTCTGAAATGAGGCGCAGATGTCGGCTATGTCCTGGTCGCTGACAGGTGCGGTCGCCTGGGCGGTCTGCCGTACCGCCGTTTTCAGTCCGGAAAATGAAAAATCGAGGCGCTTATCACCGCGCAGGGGTCGGGGCAGGGCAAAGCGATCGCCGTCGCCGGCCTTCGCCGCCTGTTCCACCGCCGGCCCGCCCGGATAGGCAAGACCGAGGAGTTTGGCCGTCTTGTCGAAGGCTTCGCCAAGCGCATCGTCGATGGTCGTGCCCCAGCGCGCATAATCGCCGACGCCACGCACCAGCACCATCTGTGTATGTCCGCCCGAGACGAGCAGCAGCAAATAGGGGAATTCCAGCCGGTCGGTCAGCCGTGCGGTCAGTGCATGGCCTTCGAGATGGTTGATGGCGTAAAGCGGCTTGTCCGCGGCGGCGGACAATGCCTTTGCCGTCATCAGACCGACCATGAGGCCGCCGATCAGGCCGGGACCGGATGTCGCAGCGACGGCGTCGATATGGGCAAGGTCCGTGCCTGATTCCTGCAGGGCTTTGTCGATCAGCCCGTCGATTTTCTCGACATGCGCCCGGGCGGCGATCTCCGGCACAACGCCACCGAATTCAGCGTGTTCGTCAAGCTGGCTGAAGACAACATCGGAGAGGATGTCGCCGCTGCCGTCGGCGTTGAGACGAACGACCGCGGCCGCGGATTCGTCGCAGCTGGTTTCGATGCCGAGTATGCAGGTCGATGTGTCCATTGGCCGTTTCGAAGATTGCGGAATGCCGGATTCCTGTTTACCTGTGCCTCTGGTAATAACGGAATTCAACAGATGCAAACAAAACCTTTCCGTATCGGCACGCGCGGCAGCCCGCTGGCGCTCGCCCAGGCGGAGGAAACGCGCGACCGGCTGATGGCTGCGCACGGGCTTTCAAAGGACATTTTCGAAATCGTGGTGATTTCGACAAAGGGCGACCGGATAACCGACCGGCCATTGTCCGAAATCGGCGGCAAGGGACTTTTTACCGAAGAGATCGAGGCGCAGATTTCCGACGGGCGTCTGGACATTGCCGTTCATTCGTCAAAGGACATGCCGACCGTCCTGCCCGAAGGTCTTTGCCTTTCCGCCTTCCTGCCGCGCGAAGATTGCCGCGACGTATTTATCGGCGGTGCGGCCGGCTCTATCGCGGAACTGCCGCAGGGCGCCGTCGTCGGCACATCGTCGCTGCGCCGCGGCGCGCTTGTGCGCCGCATGCGGCCGGACCTGCAGGTGGTGTCCCTGCGCGGCAATGTTCAAACGCGCATGCGCAAGCTTGAAGAGGGTGTTGTCGACGGTATTTTGCTCGCCCTTGCGGGCCTGCGTCGGCTAGGGCTCGAAAGTCACGCGAGCGATATCATGGACCCCAAGACATTCCTGCCGGCGCTCGGACAGGGGGCAATCTGCATTGAAAGTCGCGAGGGCGATGCGGTTACCGACGCAATGCTAGCGCCGATCGACGACCATGCGACACGGACAGCGCTGACATGCGAACGCGCCTTTCTGGCAGCGCTCGACGGGTCCTGCCGCACGCCGATCGCCGGGCTTGCAGTCGTAGGCGGTGACGGCGTTTCATTCAGCGGCATGGTGTTGTCGCCGGACGGCAGTGCGAGTTTCGAAGTCTCCAGGCAAGGCGAGGAAAATGAAGCCGGGCAAATCGGCCGTGCGGCCGGCGAGGAGATCAGGGCAGAAGCCGGGCCGGGTTTTTTCGAAAGCTGGGTGTGAGGAATGAAGGTTCTGGTTACACGGCCCGAGCCAGGGGCAAGCCGCACCGCGGATATATTGCGCGGTCGGGGCCATGAACCGGTGCTCATGCCGCTGACCCGCATTGTCGAACTTTTGCCGGACGGATCGGCTCTGGATGCCACCGACGCCGGTGCCTGTGCGGTAACGAGCGCCAATGCGGTGCGCAGCCTGCGAGCGCTTGGCATCAGCTCCGAAAGACTAAAATCTCCGCTCTATGCCGTCGGCGAACGTACCGGCGATGTTGCCCGGCAAGCGGGATTTTCAGATGTTCGAACGGGCGTCGGTGACGGGGCCGGACTTGCCGGCAAAATCATCGCCGACCTCAAATCCGGCAACCTTTGGCTGTCGGCGTCGGCACCGCTCCTTTACGCTGCCGGCAAAACCCGGCATTCGCAATTTGAGGCTGCGCTGGCGGCGCAACAAACTCCCGTTGCAGTGGTAGAGCTCTACGGTATTGAAGAAATAAGTTATTCAACTGACTTTGTTAATTCAATGTTTTTGGATCAGAGGCCGGATGCGGTCCTACTCTATTCCGGCAAGTCCGCTGAATTGTTTTTTGGAACGCTTGACAAAATTGGCATGCATAACACATTGAAAAATTGTCAGTTTTTTTGCATGAGTAAAAACGTGTCAGACATAGTTCCATCGACATTTCGGCAACAAATCGTCGTTGCGGAGAAGCCAAACGAAGAAAAACTGCTGATGCTACTGGACCAGAGCGACAATTTGTTCTGAAAGAATCGCCATAGCGGCTCTTCCATCGCAAATGCACCAATACTAGATTTGAGACGGGCATTCCAGCCACCCGTCAGATCCGCAACCTGTCTTCCTGAAAGGGCTTTCCATGGCACAGGGCAGCAAACCGCGTCATTCGCGCAGTACCCGAAAACCGGTCACCATCGATCTGGAGCCGGAGGCTGTTTCTGAAGACGGCAAGGCTGACAAGAAACCGCCATCCGGCACAAAGGCAAGTGCCGGCGCGAAAACAGCGTCAAAATCAACACCGAAGGTGAGTGGCTCCGCTGCCAAGGCAAAGGATGCAACGGCGGCCGGCGAAAAGAACGATGCCGCGGTCGCGGCTGAAAATGTCAAGACGGAAGCCGCCAGAGCAGCCAAAGCCATGGAAAGCACGACTGCTGCCAGCAGCCCCGGAAAATCAGACAAGGTCGCACCCGGCAAGCCCGACACGCCTGCGAAGAAAACGGCGTCTGCCGGAAAGGCGCAACCGGCTTCCGGCTCGTCTGGCGGAGCGGACAAATCTGCCGACAGGCCAGCGACCGGCGGCGGCGGACTGCGGACCGTATCAGCAGGCCTTGTCGGCGGTATAGTTGCCATTGCCGTTTTCGCGGGACTGCAATGGGGCGGTGTGTTGCCGGCGCCCGGAGCAACCGGTTCCCAGTCCGGCGGGCTCAGCGAACAGATCGAGGCCCTGAAGCTGTCGGTTGCATCGCTCGAAAGCGAAGCCGGGAGCGGTTCGGCTGCACTCGGCAAGGCGCTGCAGGAGCGGATCGATGCTTTGGAGAAAACGGCGGAACTGACAACCGGCGGTGCTGTAGGGTCTACGCTGTCTGCACTTGAAGCACAGGTATCGGCACTCACGACCAAGATCGAATCAATTGGCGAAACGAGCCAGGATGGCGAGGCTTCAGGCCTTGCCGACAAACTGACGGCTCTGCAGACGTCCCATACCGGCCAGCAGTCGGATCTTGCAAAGCTTCAGTCCTCACTCACCGATCTGACGAACAGGATCGGCGCGGATGAAGAACAGCAGGACCAGACGCTGAAAGGGCTTGATGACAGGCTTGCCTCGATTGAAACAACCCTTTCAAGCCCGCGCGAGGATATCAAGGTCGCGCGTGCGCTGGCGGCAGCAAACCTGAAAGCGGCCATCGACAGGGGCGGGTCATTCATGGCCGAACTTGAAGCCTTTGCCAGCGTTGACGGCGATAGCGCGGCCATCGGGCAGCTGCGCTCGCTTGCGGCCAGCGGAGTGCCGTCGCGCGCAAAGCTGCTCAATGAATTTCCATCCGTCGCCACCGACATGATCAATGCCGCGAAAGGAAGCGGCACGGAGACCGGGTGGGTCGACCGGCTGATGAACAGCGCATCCTCGCTGGTTCAGGTGCGGCCGGTGGGCGAGGTGTCGGGCGACAGCGTCGAAGCCATCGTTGCCCGTATGGAAACAAAGCTGAGCAATGGCGACCTTCAGGGCGCAGTCAATGAGTGGAAAACGCTGCCTGAATCTTCGCAGAAGGTTTCCGATTCTTTTGAAAAGGATCTTGAAGCCCGGATTCTGGTGGAAAATCTGGTGTCGGGGACGGTGAACGCCGCCTTGCCGACGGAAACGACGGCGACCGGATCCACAGAGACGAAGCAGACCGGGGGCGATAACTGATATGATCCGCTTGTTAATCTATATAGCAGTTGTACTGCTGCTCGGTTTCGGCTTTGCTTGGCTCGCCGACCGTCCGGGTGACCTGGTGGTCACGTGGCAGGGGCAGCGCATCGAAATGTCACTCATGGTGGCCGCAACGGCGGTTGTCGCGCTGGTCGCCGTCATCATGTTCGGATGGTGGCTCATTCGCAGCATTGCCGCCTCGCCCCACACGGTTTCACGTTTTTTTCGGGCGCGCAAAAGAGACCGCGGCTATCAGGCCCTGTCGACCGGACTGATCGCAGCCGGTGCCGGCGATGCCGCGACGGCCCGCAAGATGACACAACGGACACTTGGACTGTTGAGCTCCGATCAGGAACCGCTGATCCACCTGCTGGATGCACAGACCGCGCTGATCGAGGGCAAGGACGCCGAAGCCAGGGCCAAATTCGAAGCCATGGTCGAAGACCCCGAAACGCGCGAGCTGGGTTTACGCGGATTATATCTGGAAGCGCGCAAACTCGGCGCGATGGAGGCGGCGCAGCATTATGCCGAGGAAGCGGCGGAAAAAGCGCCGCACCTGCCCTGGGCAGCGGATGCCACACTGGGATTCAAATCCGCCGACGGCGCCTGGGACGACGCCATCCGATTGCTTGAAAAACAGCGCATGGCGCGGGTCATTGACAAGGCGGATGCCGATCGCAAGAAGGCCGTACTGTTGACCGCACGCGCCATGGACAAGCTCGAACTGGGCGATGTGGCCGGCGCACGCACCGACGGTGTCGAGGCCAACAGGCTGGCTGGCGACCTCGTTCCCGCAGCTTTGATTGCCGCACAGGCGCTATATCGGGAAAACAGCCTGCGCAAGGGCTCGCGCATACTGGAAAAAATCTGGAAAGCGGAGCCCAATCCCGAAATTGCCGAAGCCTATGTCCGCGCCCGGTCGGGGGATTCGACCCACGACCGGTTGAAACGGGCGCAAAAGCTCGAAAGTTTCAAGCGTAACAACGTCGAGTCGCTCTATGCGGTCGCACGGGCGGCGCTTGACGCGCAGGAGTTTGCACTGGCACACGAAAAAGCAGAGGCGGCGATACGGGTGCAGGCACGTGAAGGCGTTTACCTGCTTCTGGCGGATATTGAAGAAGCCGACACCGGAGACCAGGGTCGGGTGAGGCACTGGCTGTCGCAGGCGGTCAGGGCGCAGCGCGATCCGGCCTGGACCGCCGACGGATATGTCGCCGAACATTGGGCGCCCGTTTCGTCGGTGACCGGTAAGCTGGACGCCTTCGAATGGAAAGTCCCGGTCGAGCAGATCGCGGGACGTGTGGAGGATGCCTCAACCGCCCATGACGATGCGGAGCAGGCTATCAAATCGCTGCCGCCGGTTGT
>JAAEOH010000211.1 GCA_024244645.1 Hyphomicrobiales bacterium | reverse complement strand
AGCGCTACATCCTTTACCAGGTGCACGGAGTAGCCAGTGTCTACCATCGCTGGGTAGTTTTCAGCATTGCCTGCTCCGCTGTGTTCTGCGGACATGGCTATGTTCTCCATTCTACTGGGTGCCGTGCATTCTCTTTTGAGGTGACCTTTCTTCCCGCAGTTGTAGCACCTCAATTGTCTTCTATGGTCCCCTTTCTTAAGTCGGGGGGCCTTAACCATTTCTCGATGGCCTCTTTTCAGTTCTGGGTTCTTTGCCCAGCATTCCCGCTCTTTATGCCCTTCCTTTGTGCAGAAACTACAGACAACGCAACCTGGTCCCCCCACGTGTGACAGCCAGCCTTACCAGTCTAAGATCCTTGGTTCTCATGCCGATACAGCACGAGAAAGCAGGGCCACGGATACATCACTGCACGAGCACTCACCTAGCATGGAGCCGAATGAAGATGACATGACCAGTAACAGCGAGCGAGAGGACCAGAAGAACCAAGAATCCATGCAAGAGCGTGGCCCAGAGCGAGAGGACCAAGGGGACCAGGAACCTACACAAGAGTGCAGCCCAGAGGGAGAGCAGAGAAACGAAAAAGAGGAGCGTGCGACGGCATTTGCACCCATGCGGGTGATAGAGGACCAGTTAGGTACACTCGGCATGTGCATGGCGGTGCAGGCGGTGGAAGACGGCTTACCCAGAACCTGGAGACAAGCCCCCAGCATCACACACTGGAAAAGGGCCATGGCAGCGGAAAAGGAGAAACTAGAAACCATGGGCGCCTGGGTGCTGGTGCCCAAGCCTCCTCACGCGAAGGTATTGCCGGGCCTGTGGAGATTCAGAGCCAAAAAGGATGCAAAAGGTCAGACAGTACGATATAAAGCAAGGTGATGTGTTGACGGCTCATGAGACTACCTCGCCAGACCCCCAGAGGCAATATACTCTCCTGTGGCTGAGAAGACGACAGTAAGGATCATCTTTCTCGCGTTAGGGGCACGCGACGGTCGTTGGCCCGGTCTGCGTGGACTCTGCCCTATCGCCAGCCACAGCACAGTTCGTGGCGTGCACTGCAGCTACTTATATAACACAGGATATCAACGATCTGTGATCGCTCTTCAGATATCTCAAGCAAGAAAAGAGTGAATTAAATTTACGTGGCTATAATCACACCAAAATACTCTATCGTGACATCCTCCTTCGGGGGAACTATTTGGCAGCTCCCATAGCCACCAATTCCTTCCCGTTACAGAAATACGGGTGATACTTTATGGTGCATCAGTTAACTGTCGGCGTTAACCACAACGATAAGTCATCGTATGTGTTGTACACCGCTATAGGAGTACCATGAGGGGGGGATCACCCGAACGCATATTTTCTTGTCGTCCGTGACACCACCCCTTGATCCGTCGCGACGTTTCATTTTCGCGACGTATCATACACGCCTAGGTTCTCCAGAAGGTGGGCGTGCTCATTTGCAGTGTGTCTGCCCTTCGTGAGTATGTCAGCAGGTTGGTCACAGGTTCCAACCCTCGCAACTATTATTAGCCCTCTCGTACATAACTCCTGCACATAATGGTATTTGACTTCGAGGTGTCTTGCTCGCTTTTGTCCCATGCCAGCCACGGCCAGTCTTCTGCAGCCATCGTTGTCTTCATGCAGAGTTGGCGGATTGACTTTACAGTCCATCTGCTTCATCAGGTTGAACAAGCCAATCGAGGTAACGGCCGCTTCGTGCAGCCCGATGTACTCCGCCGCGTTAGGTGAGTCTGCAACCGTTGGCTGTAGGTGACTCCTCCACGCAACTGCCCCTCCTGCTATGTGCGACACGTACCCCGTAATACTTCTCCCCCTTTTCGTGTCGATACCGTACCCCGCATCGACGTAGGTGTCGATACTCAGTTTCCCGCCCATCCTGGTGTATTTGATCCCCACATCGCGCGTTCCACAGAGGTATTTGAGCAGTCTCTTCATCCTCACTTTATCTCCGACCGTGGGTTCCTTTAAAGCTGAGGCTAATCTCCCTACCGTGAAGGTGATGTCGGGTCT
>JAAEOH010000210.1 GCA_024244645.1 Hyphomicrobiales bacterium | reverse complement strand
CGCGTCTTCAACTCATACGACGACATCGTCGACCACTGCTGTGACGCCTGGAACAAGCTCATCGATCAGCCCTGGAAAATCATGTCGATCGGACACAGGCAATGGGCACATAGGTCATGATCAACGGGATTTGGTATAAGGCCTCTCGCGTTGATAACGTATACGACTATCGAAAGAACGAATTTGTTCCTAAAGAAGGAGCTCAAGTTCCCGTCAATCCTCACAACGGAATGCCGCTGATATTTGTCCCGAAACGTTGGATGAGATTTACACCTTGGATAAATTATGACGACTACTTCAAACACCATTGCCCGCATGACGAACTGTCGCATGTTGCTGAAGAGCTTACACGAGTTGAGGTGCTAAACTACAACCGCCAAAACTATGGTGTTGTTGAGGACTATATTTCTGTCAAGGAACGGACATTCGAAGACTGTCATAACGATCCGTTGTTCTCGCAAATTCCGGTGACATCTGCCAAAAGGAAGCTCGCACTCATAAAGAAACTCCCAACCGGCAAAATTGGCAATGCAGACAAGCGGTATGAAGATACGATAGGACAACTCCTACCGTCGCTTCTCTATCCCAATTTGGATTTTGCTCAAGTTCAAGCTCGGACCGACAGCGGAGTAAGCATTCGGGACCTAATCTTCTACAACACCCGTGCAAGTGAATTCTTGACAGAGCTATTGAACGATTATGGCTCGAGGCAAATTACGATGGAAATGAAGAACGTCACAGCGGTAAAACGTGAACATATCGACCAACTCAATCGATACCTGAGCGAGGAGCTCGGAAATTTTGGTTTACTCGTCACACGCCATCCATTGAAAAAAGCAGAGTGGCGAAGAACGATTGACCTTTGGTCGGGTCAGCGAAAAGCAATCGTTGCGTTGACTGATTTCGACATTGAGCAAATGGTCGAGGTGTTTGAGAGCAAGCAGAGGGATCCCCTCGATATTATCAAAAAAAAGTATGTCGAATATCGTCGAGCTTGCCCCTAGGAGGATTTATGAAGACAAAAGAGGATGTCGAAGAGCTGGAACGACTAGTTGGTCAATTGCAGGGGTTGCACACTGAAATTTCGCAGCTTACTAGGAAGACGCCAAATGATGCGGTCAATGCCTTCAAATTGAAATTAATCAATAATGTAATAAAAGCCGGAAATTCTGTGTTGGGCGATAGCTATAGGCCATTCGTGGAATTCGAAGAGTTTGATGTTGATGACGTCCCAACGAACAGCGATGTGACACTTATACTTGGTCAATATATGGAGCAAACCGAAAGGTTACGATCGGACAACGTTGTATACGATAGTCCCAACTGGACATATATAGTGGATGGGGAACCGAGTGGCATAAAGGCTGCTCCGCCATCTCGAATCGGGAGTAAGAAGTGACTGAGTTTGAACGAGGTGACACGAACAATGATTCTGGACAAGTTACTACAAATGCGATTGTGGAAACTTACAACTCAAGCAGTGCCATATTTCGAAGCCTTCTAATTGAAGTCAAAGAGCTTTCCAAAAAAAAGCCAGAAGCTACGATGAGCGCAGGGAAGGTGAATATCATCAATAGAGTGCTCAAGGACCTGCTGACCTTTCTTAAGGATGAGCCATCGGGAAAGTATCTTGATCAATTGGATGACGAAGCGCTACCTCAAGTGAGTGATGCTGTTCTTATGATGGTACAGTTTGATAGTGCTTTAAAAAGTTTCAAAGAGCGGTACCACAGACAAATTGGCCTACATAGATACGCATGGATAACTGAAGAGCGGAGAGCCTCGTCGAACGACTAGGACGAATATGACAGCAACGACGAAACCTAGGCCGTTGGCTGGATTTCTGGCGACATTACTGCTCTTGTCCGGGTTCTTTCAAATCCTTGCCGTAGGCGGGCGAACTTGAACCCGATTGAAGTGGGTCGAAAAATGCGTTGCGAGAAGAAACACCCGTCGTAACCATCTCGGAACATAAATGGCCAGGCCGAAGCCGGTGCAGGCCCCCTCCTTGCCCTGGTCGAGCACGATGGGCACCCGGCTGCGGTTGTCGATCTCGAACGGCAGCTCGCTCAGGCTGCCTTCGTACATCAGGTCGCGGAGGTCGAGGGGGTCTTTGGTGACACCCTCATAGACCCGTTCTTGGTTGTCGTCGCTCATGGTCGTTTGCCCCTATGGTCACGACCCCGTCACGCCCACCACAGACCGGCAAGACTATATCACGGTTGGCGGTCGCGGTCGCGCGGGGTGGTCCGCGGTTTCGGTTGAGGGCGGCATGCGGGAGAGGGACCGGGCGGCTCCGCACAAATCGGATCAATAGTCCGTGAACGTCGTTGGATCGCCTTTGTTTCGTCTCAATTTCAGTGCGGGTGATAAGGCGCGATTAGGCGGGAGGACGCGAACATTCCCAAGTCGAAAAGCCGAAGAAAGAACACGCCATCAAGATCGGCGAAGACCGGGGCAAGAGCCGCAAATCGCGGCCGCCGCGCGGTTACCGTAGCGCTCGCCGCCGTGGTTGCCGCCGCGGCCGGCTATTGGATCTGGCAGTCGGTGACCGACCATCGCGCCTTCGCCGAAATCGCGGCTCAGGGCCAAGCCGGTCTCGCCGCCGTCCGTACCGATCGCGACCGGGGCGCCGGCCATGTTATACCAAATCCCGTTGATCATGACCTATGTGCCCATTGCCTGTGTCCGATCGACATGATTTTCCAGGGCTGATCGATGAGCTTGTTCCAGGCGTCACAGCAGTGGTCGACGATGTCGTCGTATGAGTTGAAGACGCG